>DASPJX010000303.1:0-52119 GCA_035628395.1 Burkholderiaceae bacterium
GGCGGCGCCCGCGGCGGCGCCGCGCGCGCGCCGCGACGTCGCGCCGGAGGGGGCCGGCGCCGGCGCGAGCCCGCCGCGCGCGGTCACGGGCGGCTCCGCGGGCACGCGAGGCGGGACGCCGGGACCGGCACCGTCACAGCCTGAAGACGCCGTGGCCCGGCGCGCCGATCGGCGCGTTGAGCGAGGCCGACAGCGCGATGCCCAGCGCGTTGCGCGTGTCGACCGGATCGAGGATGCCGTCGTCCCAGATGCGCGAGGTCGAGTGCAGCGCACCCGACTGGCGGCGGTAGTCCTCGAGCACCGGATCGCGGATCGCGGCGACCTCGGTCTCGGAGAGCGTCCGCCCGGTGCGGGCGAGCTGGCGCAGCTTGACGTCGACGAGCACGTTCGCCGCCTGCTCGGCGCCCATCACCGAGATCTGGCTCTGCGGCCACATGAACAGCAGGCGCGGGTCGAACGCCCGGCCCGACATGCCGTAGTTGCCGGCACCGAACGAGCCGTTGCAGATCACGGTGAACTTGGGCACCTCGGAGCCGCTGACCGCCATGATCATCTTCGCGCCGTCCTTGGTGATGCCGCGGCGCTCGTAGTCGCGGCCCACCATGAACCCGGTGATGTTCTGCAGGAACACGAGCGGCGTGCGGTTCTGGTTGCAGAGCTCGATGAAGTGCGCGCCCTTGAGCGCGCTCTCGTTGAACAGCACGCCGTTGTTGGCGAGCAGCCCGACCCGGTAGCCCCACAGGTGCGCGAAGCCGCAGACCAGCGTGGTGCCGTAGGCGGGCTGGTACTCGTGGAAGCGGCTGCCGTCGACCATGCGGGCGATCACCTCGCGCATGTCGAACTGCACCTTGATGTCGCGCGGGATGATCCCGTAGAGCTCGCGCGGGTCGTAGAACGGCGGCTCGGGCTCCTGCCGCTCGACCTCGGCCTTGGTCGGCCGCCGCCACTGGGCGATCACGTCGCGGGCGACGGCGAGCGCCTCGGGCTCGCTCGAGGCCGGGTAGTCGGCGGTGCCCGACAGCCGGGTGTGGACGTCGCAGCCGCCGAGGTCGTCGGCGCTGACCTCCTCGCCGGTGGCCGCCTTCACCAGCGGCGGGCCGCCGAGGAAGATCGCGCCGTTGCCGCGCACGATCACGCTGTAGTCGGACAGCGCCGGCACGTACGCGCCGCCGGCGGTGCAGTGCCCGAGCACCACCGCGACCTGCGGCACGCCCATCTTCGACAGGATCGACTGGTTGCGGAAGATGCGCCCGGCGTTGTGGCGGTCGGGGAACAGGTCGGCCTGCAGCGGCAGGAACCCGCCCGCGCTGTCGCACAGGTGGACCATCGGCAGGCGATTCTCGACGGCGATGTCGGTGGCCCGCACGATCTTCTTGACCGACAGCGGGTACCAGGCGCCGCCCTTCACGCTCGCGTCCGACGCGTGGATCATCACCTCGCGGCCCGACACCACGCCGATGCCGGTGACGATGCCGGCGCCCGGCACCTCGCCGTCGTAGTCCATGTTGGCCGCGAGCGTGGAGAGCTCGAGGAACGGCGTGCCCGGATCGAGCAGCCGGCGCAGCCGCTCCCGCACGAACAGCTTGTCCTGGCGCGCGAGCCGCTGCAGGTCGCGCTCGGGGCGCTCGTGGCGCGCGCGGTCCTGCATCGCGTGGAGCTCGCGCGCGAGGCGCTCGTTGTGCTCGCGGTTGGCGACGAAGTCGGCGCTCCGGACGTCGAGCATCGAGTCGATGCGCCTCATGCCGCCCCCCGCTCGTCGGGCTCGATGGTCGCCAGCGGCGCGTCGCGCTCGAAGGTCCGGCCGACGTCCACGTGCAGCGCCTGCACGACGCCGTCGCGGGCGGCGCAGATGGGGGTCTCCATCTTCATGCTCTCGATGACCATCAGCACCTGCCCGCGCTCGACGCGCTCCCCGATCCGCACGGCGACCGAGATCACGGCGCCGGGCATCGGGGCGCGCGAGACGCGGTCGGCGCCCGACTCGGCGTCGCCCGCGAAGCGCTCGAGCGGGTCGAGGTACCGCAGCGAGAAGGTCCGGCCGCGCAGGTGCACGTGCACCTCGTCGCCGCGCACCGCGACGGCCACCGACAGCGTCCGGCCGTCCACGCTCAGCTCGTGGACGCCGGCGGCGCCGGGGTGCAGCGCGACGGGGAACGCCTCGCCGCCGACGTGCAGCGCGTATCCGGAGGCGGTCCGCGCGAGCCCGACGTCGTGCTCGTCGGCGCCCAGGACGAAGGCGTGGCTCACGTCAGTTCCTCCAGCCGCCGATCGCGGCGTGCAGCGCCGGCACGGCGTCGGCCGCGTCGCGGACCGGGCGGCACGACAGCGCGGCCGCGGCGAGCAGCTCGCGCAGCAGCTCCGGCGACGGCGCCGGCTCGGCGGCCACCTCCGGATGCGCGTCGAGGAAGCCGGTGTGGATCTCGCCGGCCGCGAAGGCCGGATGGTCGAGCAGGCGCGCGAGGAACCCGAGGTTGGTCCGGCATCCGAGCAGCACGTACTCCCGCAGCGCGCGGCGCGCCCGGTCGCGGGCCTGCTCGCGGTCCTCGCCCCAGACGATCAGCTTGGCGAGCATCGGGTCGAAGGCCGCGGTCACCTCGTGGCCCTCGGCGATGCCGCCGTCCACGCGCACGCCCTCGCCCCGCGGCTCGCGCAGCATCAGCACCGGCCCGGTGGTGGGCACCCAGCCCGCGGCCGGGTCCTCCGCGTAGACCCGGAACTCGATCGCGTGGCCGCGCGGACGCAGGTCGGCCTGCGCGAAGCCGAGCGGCCGGCCGGCCGCGACGAGCAGCTGCTGCTCGACGAGATCGATGCCGAGCACCTGCTCGGTGACCGGATGCTCGACCTGCAGCCGGGTGTTCATCTCGAGGA
This sequence comes from Burkholderiaceae bacterium, assembly GCA_035628395.1. GTDB lineage: Bacteria > Pseudomonadota > Gammaproteobacteria > Burkholderiales > Burkholderiaceae_E > UBA4615. The sequence continues at coordinate 2,869 of DASPJX010000303.1, forward strand.
AGTAGAACCGCCCGTCGCCGAAGATGAACTCCACCGTGCCGGCGTTGACGTAGCCCGCGCTGCGCGCGATGCCGGCCGCGGTCTCGCAGATCTCGGCGCGCTGCGCGTCGGACAGGCCCGGCGAGGGCGACTCCTCGACGATCTTCTGGAAGCGCCGCTGCACCGAGCATTCGCGCTCGTGCAGGTGGACGACGCGGCCGTGCGCGTCGCCGAGCACCTGCACCTCGATGTGCCGCGGGCTCTCGACGTAGCGCTCGACGTAGAGCCGGCCGTCGCCGAAGTAGCGCTGCCCCTCGCTGCGCGCGCGCTCGATCTCGGGCTCGAGGCGCTCGGCCGAGCGCACGATCCGCATGCCCTTGCCGCCGCCGCCGGCCGCCGGCTTGACGAGGAGCGGGAAGCCCACCTCCGCGGCGCGGCGCACGAAGGTCGCCGGGTCGTCGTCCTCGATCGCCGAGGGCGCCACCGGGAAGCCGCCGCGCTGCACGAACGCGCGGGCGCGCACCTTGTCGCCCATCAGGTCGATGACCTCGGGCGTGGGCCCGACGAACACCAGCCCGGCCTCGGCGCACGCGCGGGCGAAGCCGGCGTTCTCGGAGAGGAAGCCGTAGCCGGGGTGCACCGCGCCCGCGCCGGCGGCGAGCGCCGCGCGGACCACCTGCGGTCCGTCGAGGTAGGCGGCGACCGGCGTCGCGCCGACGAGCTCGATCGCGGCGTCGGCGCGCCGCACCGCGACCGATGCCGCGTCGACCCGATGGTGGGCGACCACCGCGCGCAGGCCCATGGCCTGGATCGAGCGCACGATGCGCAGCGCGATCTCGCCCCGGTTGGCCACGAGGACCGACGTGAACGGCAACGGTTGCATCGGCGACGCCTCCCGGCCGCGCGGGTCTCGGGCTTCGACGCGGCTCGGAGTGAGTATGACTCAGGAATCGGTCCGCCGGGCAAGCCCGTTCGTTCCGTTTCGACGGGATCGGTGTAAGCTGTGACCGGTTTCAGCGCCACTCAAAAGACAGGAGACCCCATGTCGGAGACATCGGCCGTCGAGCAGCGTTCCGCGGGGCAGGTCTTCTCGGGCCTGACGAACGAGCAGGTCGAGCTGCTGAGCCAGGCCGACCGCTACGCGCGGGCCGAGCTGGCGCCGCTCGCCAGGCGGATGGACGACGAGGAGTGGTGGCCGGCCGACGCCTTCCCGAAGCTCGGGGAGAACGGCTACTTCGGGATCACCGCGCCGCCGTCGCTCGGCGGCGCCGGCATGGACCTCTTCACCAGCGGTCTCGTGCTGCAGGCCTTCGCGCGCTGGAACCACGCGCTCGCCCTCAGCTGGGTCGCGCACGAGAACCTCTGCCTGCACAACATCCTGCGCAACGCGAACGCCGAGCAGCTCGCGCGCTACGTGCCGCGCCTGTGCAGCGGCCGGGCGATCGGCGCGCTCGGGCTCACCGAGCCCGGCGCCGGCTCCGACGCGCTCGGCTCGATGCGCACGACCGCCGTGCGCGACGGCGACCACTACCGCCTGAACGGCACCAAGATCTACATCACCAACGGGCCGGTCGCCGACGTGCTGCTCGTCTACGCGAAGACCGAGCCCGAGCGCGGCTCGCGCGGCATCTCGGCCTTCATCGTCGAGAGCGGCTTCCCGGGCTTCCGGGTGGCGCAGAAGCTGGTGAAGATGGGCTTTCGCGGCAGCCAGACCGCCGAGCTCGTCTTCGAGGACTGCCGGGTGCCGGCCGCGAACCTCGTCGGCGAGGAGAACGGCGGGGTGAAGGTGGTGATGAGCGGGCTCGACCTCGAGCGCGCGATGATCGCGCCGCTGTGCCTCGGCATCGCCGAGCGGGCGCTGCAGCTGAGCGTGGACTACGCGCGCACGCGCCAGCAGTTCGGCAAGCCGATCGCCAGCTTCCAGATGATCCAGGACAAGCTCGCGTGCATGTACGTCCAGGTCGAGTCGATGCGGCTCTTCTGCTACCAGGCGCTGCGCGCGGCCGGCTCGGTGGAGGACGGCGCGGCGGGCCGCGGCGAGATCCACCAGATCACGGCCGCGTCGGTGATGCTCGCGGCCGAGAACATGAACCGGGTGCTCGACGAGGCCGTGCAGATCCACGGCGGCTCGGGCTACATCTGGGAGTCGGAGATCAACCGTCTCTACCGGGCCATCAAGCTGCTGGAGATCGGCGCGGGCACCACCGAGGTCCGCAAGATGATCATCAGCGGCGAGCTGCTGAACCGCTGACCATGAGCGCCGCCCCGCCTTCCGCCGACGGACCCGACGACGATCCCTGGACCTGGCCGACGGTGTACCGCGACGACCTGTTCGCCGGCCGCACCGTGCTGGTCTCGGGCGGCGGCACCGGCATCGGCCGCGCGATCGCCGTGCTGCTGGCCCGGCTCGGCGCGCGGGTGGTGGTCTGCGGACGCACGCCGGACAAGCTCGAGCGCGTCGCGGCGGAGGCGGCCGGACGCGGGCTCGCGATGGTGCCGCGCGGCGTGAACATCCGCGACCCCGACGCGGTGCGGGCGCTGTTCGCGGCGGTCTCGGCCGAGGACGGGCCGCTCGCGGCGGTCGTCAACAACGCCGGCGGCCAGTTCCCGCAGTCGGCGATCGACTTCAGCGTCAAGGGCTGGAACGCCGTCGTCGACACCAACCTCAACGGCACCTGGTACATGATGCAGGCCGCCGCGCGCCACTGGCGCGACCGGGGCACCGGCGGCGCGCTGGTCAACGTGGTCGCCGTGGTCGACCGCGGCATCCCGGGCATCGCCCACAGCATCGCGGCGCGCGCGGGCGTGATCGGCGCGAGCCGCACCGTCGCGGTCGAGTGGGCGCCGCTCGGCATCCGCGTGAACTGCATCGCGCCGGGGCTGACCGCGAGCGAGGGCCTGCAGGTCTACCCGCCGGAGGCGAGACGCGAGTTCCCGCTCGCCAATCCGCTGAAGCGGCCCGGCACGCTGCGCGAGATCGCCGAGGCGGCGGTCTTCCTCGCGAGCCCGGCCTCGACCTTCATGAGCGGCGAGGTGATGACGGTGGACGGGGGCGGCCGACTCTGGGGCGAGCTCTGGACCGCGGGCCGTCCCGAGCACTACCGCCATCCGGATTCCCCGGCGCCGGACGCGCCTCCCGGCGCGCCGCCGACCGCGGGATCCGACTAGGCGCCGGGCCGCGCGGCGTCGCGGGCCGCCGGCCCGGTGCCGGCGCATCGCGGCGGCGCGCCGCGGGCGCCTGCGCACGCCCCGGACGCCGGTCGCGCGTCGCGGGCGCCGGTTGCGCGCCGCCGCCCGCCCCCGCTACCCTGACGGCCCACACCCCTCCACCGGAGTCGCGATGTTCTCGCACGTCATGATCGGCACCAACGACCTGGAGCGGTCCCGGGCGTTCTACGACGCGGTGCTCGGCACGCTCGGCGTCTCCCCGGGCGCGCTCGATCGCCACCGCGTCTTCTGGCGCACCCCGGGCGGCGTCTTCTCGGTCACCGTGCCGATCGACGGCCAGCCGGCGACGGCGGGCAACGGCGGCACGATCGGATTCGCCTGCAAGTCGGCCGAGGAGGTCGACGCCTGGCACGCCGCGGGCGTCGCCCACGGCGGCGCGCCGTGCGAGGACCCGCCCGGCGTGCGCGAGGGCCCCGGCGGCAGGCTCTACCTGGCCTACCTGCGGGACCCCGACGGCAACAAGATCTGCGGCCTGCACCGCATGCCGCGCACCTGACGGCTCCCGTCCCGCGCGCGGGACGCGGCCTCAGGGCCGGGCGGCCGGCAGCGCGACCGAGAACGTCGCGCCCCGGCCGCGGCCCTCGCTCGAGGCGGTCGCCCGGCCGCCGTGCGCCTCCGCGAGGCGCCTCACCAGCGCGAGCCCGATGCCCAGCCCGCCGTGCGCCCGGTCGAGGGTCGCGTCGACCTGGGTGAAGAGCTCGAACACCTTCTCCAGGTTCTCGGCGTCGAGGCCGATGCCCTGGTCCTGCACCTCGATCAGGACCTCCGCGTCGCGCGCGACCGCCCGCACGGTGACGACGGTGTCGGCCTCGGAGTACTTCGACGCGTTGGTCAGCAGGTTCTCGACGATCTGCGCGAACCGGGTCGGATCCGCCTCGACCCACAGCGGCGAGCGCGGCAGGTCGAACTCCAGCCGCTGGCGCCGCTGCTCGATCGACCCGGCGAGCGACTCGGCGACCGCGAACACCGCCTGCTGCAGCAGCAGGCGCTCGGGCTTGACCCGGATCAGCCCGCGGGTGATGCGCGACACCTCGAGCAGGTCGTCGACGAGCCGCGACATGTGCCGCACCTGCCGCGTCGCGATCTCGAGCGTGGGCCCGCAGGCCGGCGGCAGCTCGGTGCGCTCGAGGATGCGCAGCGAGTTGCGCAGCGGCGCGAGCGGGTTGCGCAGCTCGTGCGCGAGCATCGCGAGGAACTCGTCCTTGCGCCGGTCGGCCTCGCGCAGCGCGAACTCGACCCGCCGCAGCTCGGTGATGTCCTTCAGCGTGCCGGTCAGCCGCACCGGCCGGTCGCCGTCGAAGGTCACGAGCCCCGTCGCGTGGACGCGGATCTCCTCCCCGTCGCTCGCGCGACGCACGCGGTACTCGACGTTCACCGCCCGATCGCCGCGCGGATCGAGCGCGCGCTCGATGGCGGCGTCCATCGCGGCCGCGTCCTCGGGCGGCACGAAGCTCATCAGGAACTCGCGGCCGAGCGGCACGTCCGGCGGCAGACCCCAGAGCTCGCGGATGCGGTCGTCCCAGGTGCGCGTGCCCGCGACGAGGTCGTAGTCGTAGATCGCGATGCGGGCGGCCCGCTGGGCGAGCCGCAGCCGCTCCTCGCTCGCCTTGAGCTGCGCGTCGGCCCGCGCGCGCAGCACCGCCTCGAAGGTCCGGGCGGCGACCGCCTCGACGAGCTCGATCTCGTCGCGGCTCCAGTCGCGGTGCGTCGACGCGCTCGCGAGCAGCAGGCCGCGCAGCCGGCCGTCCTCGAACACCGGCACCGCGACCATCGCCCGCGTCGGCCCCGCGCCGAGCGCGGCGTCGGCGAAGACGGCGGGCGCGGCGTCGGCCGAGAGCGCGCGCACCGCGCGGGAGCGTCCGGCGTGCAGATCCCGCAGCAGCGCCTCGCCGAGGCTCGACGCGGGATGGCGCGCGTCCGGGCGCGGCGACCCGTCGGCGCGGGGCGGACGCACGACGAGCGTGCGCCCGCCGTCGTCGAGCTCGGCGAAGCCGACCCGGACGCCGCCCAGGCGCTCGCCGAGCAGGCGGCACGCGCGATGGGCGAGCTCCGCGGGGTCGGTGCACAGCCGCATCTGGTCGTGCAGCCCCAGCAGGAACTCGTCGCGGGCCTGCCGCGCCTCGAGCTGTCCGGTGACGCGGCGGTTCTCGAGCGCCAGCGTCCGCAGCTGCGTGGTCTCCTCGACGACGACCCCGACCGCGATCGTCTCGCCGCCGGGCCCGAGGATCGGAAACCACTGCTCCCGGAAGGTGCGCGGGATGCCCGGTGCGGCCGGCGTGTCGCCGACCAGCTCGAAGTCGACGAGCGGGCGGCCGGTGGCCAGCACGCGCTCCATCGCCGTGCGGATCTGGTCGGCGATGCCCGGCAGGAGCTCGGGCACCGTCCGGCCCACGTGCCGCTCGACCGGCAGGCCGTTGATCGCGGCCAGCCAGGCGTTGATCCGGACGAACCGCATCGCGGGGTCGAGGACCGCGAAGCCGAGCGGCGCATGGGCGTACAGCGCCGCGAGCTCGGTGGCCGCGGGCACGTCGCACGGCACGGACGGCCCGACCGGCGCGCACGGCACGGCCGGCGCGGACGCCGGCTCGCCGCGGACGTCGGTCGGCGACTCGCTCGATCGGACCGGAGGGATCATGGACGCGCCCTGGACAGCCTCGCCGTCAGTCTCGCTCGAAAACGCCGTCTTTCGAAGCCCGCCGCGCACGATCGGACTCGTCCTGCAGCCTCCGGTCCGGCACGGCGGCACGGTGGCACCGGACCGCTCGTCGCGGGATCGCGTCGCGCCGACATCGGCGAGCCCTACTTCGCGACGTAGCCGGCGAGCACCGCCTGCACCTCGTAGATGTCCAGCTTCCGGTTGAACGTCCGCCCGTAGGGCGCGGCCTGTCCGCTCACCCAGATCTTCAGCTCCGCCTCGAGGTCGAAGGTGCCGGCGCTCTCCACCGAGAACTGCGTGATCGAGCGGTACGGGATCGAGTGGTACTCGACCTTCGATCCGGTCATGCCCTGCCGGTCGATCAGCAGCAGCCGCCGGTTCGTGAAGACGATCTGGTCCCGGATCAGCTGGTACGCGTGCTCGACCGCCTCGCCCGGCGACAGCAGCCGCGCGAGCTCCTCCTGGACGCGTCCGGCGTCGGCCTTGGACGCGTTCCCCATCAGTCCGCTGATCAGGCCCATGCGTGCTTCCTCCGTACGTCGACGATCGGCGTCCCGTCGCGGCCCCGGCCGTCGACGCGCCGGGGTCGGGCGGCCCGTCCGTGCCGCCTCACGCGCCGCCGCCCTCGATCGGCGGCCGGGACGGCGGGGCGGCCGGATCGGCGCCGGGCCCGTCGCCGCCCGTCCGCCGGACCGCCCGGCCCTCGGCGACCAGCCCGATCACCTTCGGCAGCAGCGCGGCGGCCTCGTAGGGCTTGCGCAGGAACACATCGTAGTCCGCGAACACCGCGCGCACCACGTGCTCCTCGGCCGAGCTGTTCATCACGATCGGGATGTCGTCGAAACCGGGCGTCGCCCGGATCCGCGCGCACATCTCGGCGCCGTTCATCACCGGCATCATGAAGTCGCTCACGATCAGGTCCGGGCGGCGTTCGGCGGCCTTCCTCAGCCCTTCGCGGCCGTTGACGGCGAGCACCACCCCGAAGCCTTCGCCTTCCAGGAAGTGCGCCAGCGCTTCGGAGGTGCCGTATTCGTCTTCGACGACGAGGATCGTCTTCATCGGAAGCCGGAGCCTAGCGCCCCGCGGGAGGCGCCGATCGATCGGCCGTCGGGCCCGTCCGTTCGGTGGAGCCGCCGCCCGGCGCCGGCTCCACGGTCAGGCGCCCGTCGGCGAGCGTGAACGGGCGGATCGACGGATCGAAGTCCGATCCGTCCGCCTTGAGGATCATGATCCGGCGCGCGACGAGCTCGGGCGAACGGACGAAGCGCAGCGCGACGATGGTGTCGAAGGTCGACGCGATCTCGTCGGCGCGCGCATCGGCGCGCTCGACGATCGCGCCCCCGGTGTCGACGGTGAACAGCGAGGTCACGCCGCGTCCGCGCAGCTCGTCGAGCAGGCCCCGCAGGAACCGCAGGCCGCGCTCGGCGTAGGCGGGGGTCTCGAAGAAGCCGCCGAGCCCGTCGACGACGAGCCGCCTCGCGCGATGCCGGTCGACGGCGCGCAGCAGGTCGTGGCCGATCTGGTCGAGCGCGTGGTCGTCGGGGGGCGAGCGGTGGAGCGTCGCCGAGCCGTCGGCCTCGAGCGCCTCGAGGGGGATGCCCAGCCGCCGGGCGCGGGCCCTCAGCCGGGCGGGCGACTCGATGAACCCGAGCAGCAGCCCCGGCTCGGACGGCCGCGACGCGCCGAGGAACGACAGCGCGAGGCTGGTCTTGCCGACGCCGCTCGGCCCGGCGACCAGCGTGGCGCTCGCCTCGGGGACGCCGCCGCCGGAGATCATCCGGTCGAGGCCCGGCAGGCCGGTCGTCGCGAAGGCGCGCTCGCCGTCCCGGTCGGCCGCCTCCCGCGCGACCGACTCGAGCCGCGGGTAGACGACGATCCCGTCGTCGGTGATGCAGAACGAGTGCTCGCCCCGCACGACCCGGGTGCCGCGGAACTTGTGGATCTGGATGCGGCGCTCGGTCCGCGGTCCGAAGGTCTTGTCGGTCAGGTGGACGATGCCGTCGACCATCGTCCGCTCGGCCCGCTCCTGGCGCTCGTGGTTGCTGGTGAGCAGCAGGACCGTGCATCCGTGCAGCGTGCCGAAGGCCTGCAGCGCGTGCACGAACCGGCGCATCTCCTGCTCCGACTCGGCCGTGTCGGTCGCGGTCACGAGCCCGTCGAGCACCAGCAGGCTCGCCTTGTGGCGCGCCGCCTCGCGGCCGACGAGCGAGATCAGGCCCTTCAGCCCCTGCTCCTCGAGCTCGCGGAACGGGCTGATGTAGACGATCTCGCGCGAGACCGCCCGGGAGTCGAAGTACGAATGCGTGCGCAGGTGCTGCAGCATGCGCGCGTGCGACTCGGCGAGCAGCGTCACGTACAGCGCCCGGCCGCCGTGCCGCAGGTGGCCGAAGCACACCTGGTTGGCGAGCGTCGTCTTGCCGACGCCCGGCCGGCCCTGGATGAAGTACACCCCGCCCTTGAACAGTCCGCCCTCGAGCAGATCGTCCAGGCCGGCGACGTGCGTGGGCACGCGCTCCAGCGGCAGCACGCCGCTCCTATCGTTCGTCATCGCCTACCGATCCGTGGGTGGTCGCCGTGCCGGTCGACGTCACCGGCAGGGTGACGGTGAACCGGGCCCCTTCGCCGATCCGGCTGTGGATGGAGATCGCTCCGCCGTGCGCCGACACCAGCTGGCGCACGATCCACAGTCCCAGACCGAATCCTTCCGTGTGCATGCGGCCCTGCACCAGGCGCTCGAACTTGCCGAACACGCGCTGCTGGTCGGCCACGGAGATGCCCGGACCCCGGTCGCGCACGACGATCTGCACGGTGTCGTCCCCGGTGGCCGCGGCCGAGACGCTCACCGGCCGCCCGGCTCCGTACTTGATCGCGTTCGTCAGCAGGTTCGACAGCACCTGCTCGATCGCCTGACGGTCCCACCAGCCGATCAGCGGGCCGGACACCGCGCACTCGATCTCGACGCCGCGGAACCGCGCCTCCTCGGCCAGCAGGTCCGTCACGTCGCCCACGGTCTCCGCGAGGCAGACCGTCTCCGGATTCAGCCGGAACAGGCCGCTGTTCAGGCGCGCCACGTCGAGCAGCACCCCCGATCGCCGCACGAAGTGTCGCAGCGCCTTGCCGGCACGCTCCGCGCGCCGGGCCGCGTCCTGGTCTCCCGAGCGGGAAGTGACCTTGTGCAGCAGCGACAGCTGCATCGACAGGGAATGCAGCGGGTTGCGCAGCTCGTGCGCCGCGATCGCGAGGAAGTCGTCGCGCGCCCGGATCGCCTCGTCGCGGGCCTCGATCGCGCGGGCCGCCTCGGCGAGCCGCGCGCGCAGCTCGTCCGCGCTCATCGTGGCGAGGCCGTCGAGAACCGGTGATGGGCCGTCCATGTGCCGGCCCTCCGTGCGCGAGGCCGCGTGTCGATCGGAAACGGCAACGGGCTCGGCATGCCGAGACGGACCCGAACGGCGGGTCCCGCAGTCGCAGGGACGGATCCGGCCGGACGCCGGGGCGCGCGAGCGGATCCGGCTCGCAGCCTATCAGCGTGACGAGGGACGGATCAAGCGGAGAGGCGCCCGCGCACGCGCCGCGACCGCCGCGACGCTCGTACGGACTTTCCCCGATGCGGCACCGGCGCGGGTCGATCGCGTCCCGCGCGAACGACCGGCGGCGATCCTCGCGCGGGGTGGGCGCGCCGCGATCCCCGCACGGGTCGGATCGCCTGCCGACGCGGGCGAAGGCGGCATCCGGTGCGACCTCGGACGCGGACCCGCCCGTGGCCGCGCCGCGTAGACGGCCGCGTCGGGCCCCCGGCGGGTACGGGCCGGGTCAGGACCCGGTCTGGCCCAGCGCCTGCATGACGAGCCGGTCGATCACCTCGCCCTGGCTGCGCAGGTCGCCGCGCGACTTGATCTTCGCGAGCGCCTCGCGCGTGGAGGCGCGCACGAGCACGTTGATGAAGACCTTGCGGGGCGGCCGGCCGCGGGGCTGGGTGCGCGCGGAGGGGGACTTCCTGGACTCGGCCGTGACCGGGGACTTCGGGGAACGGGGCATGCGGGCTCTCGCGGGGAGGAGGCGAACGCCGATCCTAAGCCGATTCGTTAGGTCGGGTCATGTCCGAGAACCGGCCACGTCGGACGGGCGGATGGGCTCGAACCGCAGGGGGTAAAACGCCTTTCGCGCGACGGTCGACCCCGTGCGGGCCGGCCCGGGGCGGCCCGCGCCGCGACGCTGCTCTAATGCGGGGATGGATCCGGACAGTCCCGAGACCGGCGCGCGCCGCACCGACCGCGCCGACCGCGCCGAGCGCAAGCGCGCCCACCGCACCCGCCAGCGCGAGGCCCGGCAGGCCCGCCGCGACGAGCGTCGCACCGGCGCGGCGCGCGAGGCGCTCGCCGCCGAGGCGGTCGCCGAGCGGGTGCGCGAGACCCTGCCCGAGCGGCTGAAGGACTTCTTCCCGGTCGCCCGTCGGCTCGGCCGGCGCATCACCTTCGTCGCCGGCCCGACCAACAGCGGCAAGACGCACGCCGCGCTCGACGCGCTGTGCGCCGCCGACACCGGCGTCTACCTCGGGCCGCTGCGGCTGCTCGCGCTCGAGGTCTGCGAGACGATGCGCGCGCGCGGCGTGCGCACCTCGCTCGTCACCGGCGAGTACGTCGAGACCGACGAGGCCGCGCGCCATACGAGCGCGACGGTCGAGATGCTGGACCTGCGGTCGATCGTCGACGTCGCCGTGCTCGACGAGATCCAGATGCTCGACGATCGCGAGCGCGGCGGCGTCTGGCTGCAGGCGATGCTCGGCGCCCCCGCGCGGCACCTGATCGTCGTCGGCTCGCCGCAGGCCGAGACGCGCGTGCGCGCGATCGCGGCGTACCTCGGCGAGCCGCTCGAGCTCGTCCGCAAGGAGCGCCTCGCGCCGCTGGAGGTGGCGCCGCGCCCGGTCGACCTCGACGACCCCGAGCCCGGCACCGCGTACGTCGTGTTCTCGCGGGGCGAGGCGCTCGCGCTGTCGGCCGAGCTGCGCCGCGCCGGGCATCCGACGTCGGTGATCTACGGCGCGCTGTCGCCCGAGGTGCGCCGCGAGCAGGCGCGGCTCTTCAGGGAGGGCGTGCACGCGGTGCTGGTGGCGACCGACGCGATCGGCATGGGGCTGAACCTGCCGATCCGCACGATCGTCTTCACCACCGACCGCAAGTGGGACGGCGTCGAGGAGACGGCGCTGTCGCCGATGCTCGTCAAGCAGATCGCCGGGCGCGCCGGGCGCTACGGGCGCTTCGAGTCGGGCCGGGTGTCGGCGCTCGACCGGCGCACCCTCGCCGCGGTCCGCGAGCGTCTCGCCGCGCCGGACGAGCCGTCCGGGCACCCGATCGTCCTCACGCTGAACCGGATGGTCGCGCACGCGATCGCCGAGCAGCTCGACACCGACTCGGCGCTGCCGGTCCTGCGGTTCTACCTGACGCGGATCGCGTTCGAGCCCTGGGTGAGGCCGACCGCGACGCGCGAGCAGGTCGCGATCGCGCGGATGGCCGACCGCACGGGGCTGCGGCTCGACGACACGCTGCGGATCCTGAACGCGCCGGCGTTCGTGCGCGACGAGCCGCTGCCCTGGTTCGGCGACCACCTGCGCGCGATCCGCGCGCGGCGACGCGACCGCGCGTTCTGGCTGCACGCGCCGGTGCCGGCGGGCGACCTCGACGCGCTCGAGGCGGGCGTGCGCGACGCGACGCTCTACTGCTGGATGCACTACCGCTACCCCGACTGCTTCCCCGACCTGGCGCTCGCGCGCGAGCGACTCGCCGAGCTCGATCGCGGGATCGTGCGCGCGCTCGCGCAGCGCGGGGCGCGCCGGTGCGCGAGCTGCGGCCGACCGATGCCCTGGGACCTGCGCCACCGCCTGTGCGACGGCTGCTTCCGGGCGAGGTCGACCCCGCGCGATCGCCGGTGAGCGCGCCGCGGGTCAGCGGCCCGAGGCGCGCCGGGGCCACCACACCCTGAACGTCGAGCCCCGGCCGCGCCCCTCGCTCTCGGCGGCCACGCGGCCGCCGTGCATCGCGACGAGCTGGCGGACCAGCGCGAGCCCGATGCCGAGCCCGCCCTGCGAGCGGTCGACCGACACGTCGATCTGGGTGAACAGCTCGAACAGCCGCGGCAGGTCCTCTCGCGCGATCCCGATGCCGCTGTCGCGGACCTCGAGCAGCGCGTCGTCGCCCTCGGCACGGACCGCCACGACGATCGGGCCGCCGCGGTCGGTGTACTTGCTCGCGTTCGACAGCAGGTTCTCGAGCACCTGGGCGATCCGCACCGGGTCGGCCTCGACGACGAGCGGCGCCTCGGGCAGCTCGAGGCGCAGCGGCTGGCCGCGTTCGGCGAGGAGGCCGGCGAGCCCGTCGACGACCTCGTGGACGACCCGCTGCAGCGTCACCGGCTCCGGATGCAGCTCGATCTTGCCCCAGGTGATGCGCGACACCTCGAGCAGGTCGTCGACGAGCCGGGCGAGCTGGCGGACCTGCCGCTCGCCCATGCCGAGCGCGAGACGACCGCGCTCGGTCAGCGCCTCGCGCTCGACCAGCTTCAGCGCGTTGCGCAGCGGCGCGAGCGGGTTGCGCAGCTCGTGCGACAGCATCGCGATGAACTCGTCCTTGCGCCGGTCGCCGTCGCGCAGCGCCGCCTCGACGCGCTTGTACGCGTCGATGCTGATCGTCGCGCCGATCATGCGGACCGGGCGGCCGTCGCGGTCGCGGTGCGTCCACGCCCAGGTCGAGATCCAGCGGTCGCTCCCGTCGGGCAGCACGATCCGGAACTCGGCCGCGTAGGGCACGCCCGACGCGAGGGAGGCCTGCAGCTTCGCCGCGACCGCCTCGCGATCGTCCGGGTGGACGAGCGCGGCGAAATCGGCCGTGCGGCCGCCGAACTCGCCCGGCGCGAGGCCGTGCAGCGCGTACGTGCGGTCGGACCAGACGACCGTGTCGCTCGTCACGTCCCATTCCCAGATGCCGATGTTGCCGGCGTGCGTGGCGAGGCGCAGCCGCTCCTCGGCGTCGCGCAGCGCCGCCTCGGCCTCGCGCCGCTCGGTGATGTCGGCCGCCACGCCGGTGGTCCGCAGCACGCGTCCGTCGGCGTCGAGCACCGCGTGCGACTGGTTGCGGATCCAGCGCACCGCGCCGTCGGGCCGGACGATCCGGTACTCGTGGACGAAGGGCTCGGCGGTCTCGAGCCGGCGGTCGCTCTTCGCCCACAGCGCGGCCCGGTCCTCGGGGTGCACGAGCGCGTCGAACGATTCGAGCGTCGGCACGAAGTCGGCGGGATCGACGCCGAACAGCTCGTAGGTCTCGCGCGACCACCAGATCCCCCGGTCGCCGACGCGCCACTCGTAGACGCCGAAGCGCCCGGTGCGCAGCGCCACCGCGAGCCGCTCGCGCTCCCGGATCAGCGAGGCCGCGGTCGCCTCGAGCGAGCCCTCGACGCGCTTGCGGACGGTGATGTCGAGCGCCGCGCCGACCAGCTGGCGCGGCCGGCCGTCCGGTCCGCGCCGGAACACCATGTCGCGGCTCAGCAGCCATCGCCAGTCGCCGTCGGCGGCGCGGATCCGGTACTCGAACTCGGCCGACTCGCCGTCGGCGAGCGCGAGCAGCCGCGGCAGGTGGCGCGCCAGCCGGTCCCGGTCGTCGGGGTGCAGCAGCTCGTCGATCACGCGCCCGCCGATCGCCTCGAACTGCTCGGGCCGGTACCCCAGCAGCTCGGCCATCTCGCGGTTCGTCCAGACGTTGCGCCGCTCGCCGAGGTCGAACACGTACAACAGGCAGGGCACGACGGCGTTCAGGCGGCGCGCGAACTCCTCCCTCTCGCGCAGCGCGTCGCGCGCGGTGCGGCCCTCGTGGACGTCCTCGCTGGTGCCGTACCAGCGCACGGCCTCGTCGCGGCCGTCGCGCCGCGGCGTGGCGCGCGAGCGCATCCAGCGCCAGCCGCCGTCCGCGCCGCGGATCCGGTGCTCGACGTCGTAGGGCTCGCCGCGTTCCTGCGTGCGGCGCCACGCGTCGCGCACGGCCGGCAGGTCGTCCGGATGGACGCTGCGCAGCCAGCCGCCGCCGAGCGAGCGCTCGAGCGGCTCGCCGGTCATCCGCGTCCAGCGCTCGTCGAGCTGCGTGAGGCGGCCCTCGGCGTCGCAGGTCCAGGGGATCAGCGGACCCTGCTCGACGATCGCGCGGTGGTGGGCCTCGCTGTCGCGCAGCGCGCGCTCGATGCGTCGCCGCTCGGTGACGTCGGTCGCGAGGACGGTCACGCCGACGGTCGCGCCGCCGACGCGCAGCGGATGGAAGTGCTCGACCCAGGTGCGGACCTCGTCGGGACGGGCCGGCGAGCGGCCGACGACCTCGACGTCGCGCAGCGGCTCGCCGGTCTCGAGCACGCGCCGGATCGCCGCCTCGACCTGCGCGTGCGGCCCCGGGAGCATCTCGCGGACGGTGCGTCCGGGGTGCGCCTCGACCGGCGCGCCGTGGACCTCGGCGAGGCGGGCGTTGACGCGGACGAAGCGCATGCCGGCGTCGATCAGCGCGATGCCGACCGGCGCACCCGCGTACAGGGCCTCGAGCTCGGCGAGCGCGAGCTCGACCGCCGACGATCCGGCGGCCGCCGGCACCGGCGCGGCCGACGCGCCGCGATCGGCGGCGCGGGCCTCGCCGTCGGTCGGGCCCGTCGGAAAGAATCCGGCCATCCCGGGACGTTCGGCCACGCTTCCTCCTTCCGGACGGGATTGTCGCGCGCTCCGGCTCCGCCGGCGGCGCGGATGCGGCGGCCTCCGACAGGACGGCCGCAGCGCGCGGCCGTGCCGCCGGGGGCCGCCGGCCCGCTCAGCCGCGCGGCGCGGCGAGCAGCGTCGCGAGCTCGGGCACGAGCGCGCGCTCGCCGCCGCGCCGCACGCCCTCCTCGTAGGTCGCGGCGACCGCCTCGGCGATCGTGTCCGCCGCGCCCGCGTTCGCGGCCATCGTCGTGTAGTAGCGCAGGTCCTTGGCCGCGTTGGCCATGAAGAAGGTGAGCCCCGACGCGTCGCCCGACTTCAGGTACGGCGCGAGGCGCTCGAGCGCGACGCCGCCGCCGCCGCCGCGGGCGAGGACCTCGACGAGCACCTCGGGCGCGATGCCCGCCCGCCCGGCGAGCGCCGCCGCCTCGGCGATCAGCGCCACCGAGCCGAGCGAGACGAAGTTGTGCAGCAGCTTCATCCGGTGCCCCGCGCCGACCGGGCCGACGTGGGCGACGTTCTCGGCGAAGCAGCCGAGCACCGGACGCAGCGACTCGACGAGCTCGGCCTCGCCGCCGACGAGCAGGTTCAGCGTGCCCTCGCGGGCGTGCTTCGGCGTGCGGGTCATCGGCGCGTCGACGAAGCGCCCGCCGGCCGCCTCGACCGCGCGGGCCATCCGTTCGGTGGACTCGGGCACCGCGGTCGAGCAGTCGACGACCACGGTCCCGGGGCGCAGGCGGCTCAGCACGCCCTCGGGGCCGGAGAGCACCGCCTCGACCTGAGGCGAGCCGGTCACGCACAGGATCACGACCTCGCGGTCGGCGGCGAGCGCGGCGGGCGTCGGACGCACCGTCACGCCGAACGGTCGCAGCTCGTCGAGCGGCTGGTTGCCCGGATGGTCGAGCACCGCGAGCGCCTGCCCCTTGCGCGCCAGGTTCAGCGCGATGCCCAGGCCCATCAGGCCCACTCCGATCAATCCGATGCTGCGGCTCATGGCGTGCTCGTCCTCGTGGGGGCCCGGCCGGGATCGTCGCGAAGGCGCGGCGCCGGGATGCGCATTGGACCCGATCCTCCGGTGCGTCGGCAACCCGCACCGCCGGACCCGACGCGGCGCGACCGCGCCCGGGCCGCCCCGGCCGTCCCCGACCGCTCAGGCCGAGGCGCGGTCCGAGCTGCGCGCCGGGGAGCGCGCGTCGACGGGCGACGGCGGCCCGCCGGGCGCGGCGTCGGCGCCGGCGACGTGGAGGCGGATCGAGCCGGTGCCCGCCGCCTTGGCCGCGTACATCGCCGCGTCGGCGCGGCGCACGAGCCCGTCGGCGGTGTCGTCGTCGCCGGCGCGCAGCGCGATGCCGACGCTCGCGCCGACGCGCACGAGCCGGCCCTCGATCAGCATCGGCGCGCAGATCGCCTCGACGACCCGTCGGGCGAGGCGCACCGCGAGCGCCGGCTGGTCGGCGCCGGGCTGCACGACGACGAACTCGTCGCCGCCGAGCCGCCCGACCGCGTCCTCCGCGCGCACCGAGCGACGCAACCGCGTGCCGATCTCGACGAGCACCTGGTCGCCGACCGCGTGGCCGTGGGTGTCGTTGACCGCCTTGAAGCCGTCGAGGTCGACGTACAGCACGGCGAGCCCGCCGGCGCCCGTGCCGCGGGCCCGGGCGAGCGAGGCCGCCAGGTCCCCGAGGAACGCCTCGCGGTTCAGCAGCCGCGTGAGGCCGTCGCTGCGGGCGCGGTCGAGCATCTTCTCCTCGTGGACCTTGCGCTCGGTGACGTCGGTGATCGTGCGCAGCACGCCGCCGCCGGCGATCGGCACGCTGTGGACCTCGATCACGGTGCCGTCGGGGCGTCGCCGCTCGTAGCGGTGCGCCACGTCGAGGATGCCCCCCGCCCGCACGAACGCCTGCACGTCCTCCGACGAGTACGCGAACTCGCCCCGCCGCCACTGGTGCTCGAGCACCCGCTCGAACGAGGGCTTCGAGGCCATCAGCTCGCGCGACAGCCCGAGCAGCTCCGTCGCCCGGCGGTTGCAGACCTCGACCACGCGCTGCGCGTTGATCATCATCACGCCCTGCTCCATCCGCTCGAGCGCGGCCTCGAGCAGCGAGGACTTCTCGTGCAGCTGCGCGGCGACCTCGCGCACGCGCCGCTCGGCATCCTCGGCACGCCGCTGCTGGCGGCGCTGCGGGGTGATGTCGACGTGCGCGGAGAACGAGCGCCCGTCGCGGCGCGGCTGCACCGTGACCTGCACGCAGCGGTCGCCGGCCAGCGGCACGTCGAACGGCGCGCCGGCGAATCGCACCCGCTCCTCGAGCAGGGCGATCTCGTCGTCCGAGGCGCCGCCCGGCAGCGCGGCGTCGCGCAGCACGTCGACGAGCCGGCAGCCGAGCGGCGCGGCGCGGTCGGCGAGCCCGTACGTCAGCACGAACGGCTCGTTGACCCAGAGGATCCGGTCCTGCGGATCGGTGAGCGCGAGACCCTCCGGCACCGCGTCGAGCAGCCGCGCGACCTCGGGCGGCAGCCCGTCCGGCGACGGCGCGCCGGCCGAGGCCGCGGGCGCGTCGACCAGGCCGCCGGGGTCGGCGATCGCGCCCTCGCGCCAGACGCGGATGCGGCCGATGCCGGGAAGCGGGAGCGACGAGACGGTGAGCGTGCGGCCGCGGTGCTCGAACGAGAACGGCCGCCGCTGGGCGCGGTGCCGGGCGAGGCCGTCGGCGACGTTGCGCTCGAGGCGGTCCGTCTCGCCGGGGGCGAGCCGGCTCGCGTAGAAGCGACGCAGGTTCGCCTCGTACGGCTCGCCCACCCGCAGGTGGGGCTCGTGCTCGGGGAAGAGCGCGAGGAAGCTGCGGTTCCAGGCGAGCGTCGCGTCGTCGTGATCGAACACGCACATCGCGATGCGCAGCCCGTCGAGCACCTCGCCCAGCGTAGTCAGGATCGGCAGCACGGTCGTGGAGACGGGCCCTCCCCGGGCCGATCTGTTCGTGGCTCGAGTGTTGCACGGCCGCCCCGCGGCGCCTCGCGGCCGGACGCGGCCGGCCGACCGGGCGGCGCCGGCGCCGGGACGGACGGCGGCGACGTCGCCGGCGCCGCCACGGGGGCCCGCACCGGCCCGACGGGCGCGGTCAGAGTCGCCGGGCGAGCGCGACCGCGGTCGCGGAGCCGACGGCGACGGCCGCCGTCCAGGCGCGCAGCGCCGGACCCGACGGCCGGGTCGCGGCCGCGACGGCCTCGTCGCGATGCTCGAGCTCGTCGCGCCGGCACCGCTCGAGCGCGGCGCGCAGCCCGTCGAGCGCCGGATCGGGCGGCAGCGCGTCGAGCCGCGCGAGCTGCCCGGCGTAGTGCCGGTCGACGAAGGTCTCGACCGCGGCGACCGTCGCGTAGACCGCCCGCGGCCCGGCGAGCGCCGGCAGCGCGCCGGTCAGCCACCCGGCGACGCGCCAGGCCGGCAGCAGCCGGCTGCGGTGGGCGGCCGGCAGGAACGACTCGACGAGCTCGAGGTGCGCGCGCTCGGTGGCGAGGTGGCGCTCGGCGAACGCGCGCACGCCGGGATCGCGCGACACCGCGAGCACGCCGCGGTAGATCCGCACGGCACCGGTCTCGCCGGCGTGGTCGGTGCGCAGGTCGGCCGCGACCTCGGCCGGCCACGGCGAGCCGTCGCGCCGCCACGCCCGGCGCACGGCGAGGAACGCCCGGTAGGCCCCTTCCAGCAGCCGGGGCATCGGCCCGCTCGACGCGATGCGGCCGAGCGTCGCGGTCCGCGGCAGCGCCGACCAGAGCTCGGCGAAGCCGCGGGCGCCCGAGACCAGCGTGCCGTCGGCGCGGCGCACGTGCAGCCGCTCGAGCGCCCGCTCGCGGACGAGGCCGGGGCCGAGCGCCGCGGCGTCGCAGCGCGCGGCGTCGATCCACTCGCAGCGCTCGGCGCCCGGCTGGCGCCGGTAGAGCGCGATCTCGCGCGCGCAGACCGGGCAGGCGCCGTCGTAGTAGACGGTGAGCACGGCGGGCGCGGCGCGGGGCGCGGCGGCGATCGGAACCGGAGGGGACGGCGGCTGCGGCACGGTGCTGCGGGACGGGCGACTGCGGTGGGCCAGTATGGATCGGGCCGCCGCGACCGCGCGGCAAGACCGCGCGGCGCGAACGTGCATACTTGGCGGCTGCCCTGCACCGACGGAGCTCGCCGTGAGCCTCAGCCTCGACGCCCTGAACGCCGCCTCGCCCGAGGAGTTCGTCCGGCTGCTCGCCGGCACCTACGAGCACTCGCCCTGGGTCGCCGAGCGTGCGGCGTCGCTGCGGCCGTTCGCGAGCCTGGAGGCGCTCAAGCTCGCGATGGTCCGCGTCGTGCGCGAGTCCGGCGCCGAGCGCCGGCTCGAGCTGCTGCGCGCCCACCCCGAGCTCGCGGGCAAGGCGATGGTGTCGAAGTCGCTGACCGCCGAGTCGAGCGGCGAGCAGGGGCGCGCCGGGCTCACCGACTGCACGCCCGAGGAGTTCGAGACGCTGCAGCGCCTGAACGCCGCGTACAACGCGAAGTTCGGCTTCCCGTTCATCCTCGCGGTGCGCGGCCCGCGCGGCACCGGCCTGTCGCGCGCGGAGATCATCGCGACCTTCGAGCGCCGGCTCGCGAACCCGGTCGACTACGAGCTCGAGGAATGCCTGCGCCACGTGCACCGGGTCGTCGAGCTGCGGCTCGACGACGCGTTCGGCCGGGTGCCGGCGCTGGGCGACGCGGTGCTCGACGCCGCCGACGCGCTCGCCGAGCATTCCGATCCCGGGTTCGCCGAGCGCGGCCAGCTGACCGTGACCTACCTGACCGACGCGCACCGCGCGTGCGCGCGCCGGCTCGAGGGGTGGATGCGCGAGGCCGGATTCGACGAGGTCTCGCAGGACGCGGTCGGCAACGTCGTCGGCCTCTACCGCGGCTCGGACCCGGACGCGCGCCGGCTGCTGACCGGCAGCCACTACGACACGGTGCGCGACGGCGGACGGCACGACGGCCGCCTCGGCATCCTCGTGCCGATCGCCTGCGTGCGCGAGCTGTCGCGCGCCGGCCGCCGGCCGCCCTTCGGCATCGAGGTCGTCGGCTTCGCCGAGGAGGAGGGCCAGCGCTACAAGGCGGCGTTCCTCGGCTCGGGCGCGCTGGTCGGCGCGTTCGACCCGGCCTGGCTCGAGCAGCGCGACGCCGACGGCGTCCGGATGCGCGACGCGATGGCCGCCGCCGGCCTGTCGCCCGAGGCGATCCCGGCGATCCGGCGCGATCCGGCGCGCTACCTGGGCTTCGTCGAGGTGCACATCGAGCAGGGGCCGGTGCTCGCCGAGCTCGACCTGCCGCTCGGCGTGGTGACCTCGATCAACGGCAGCCTGCGCTTCCACGGCGAGGTGCGCGGCATGGCGAGCCACGCCGGCACGACGCCGATGAACCGGCGCCGCGACGCGGCCGCCGCGGTCGCCGAGCTGGTGCTGTTCGCCGAGAGCCGCGCGGCCCGCGTGCCCGACGTCGTCGCGACCGTCGGCATCCTCGAGGTGCCCGCCGGCTCGGTCAACGTCGTGCCGGGCCGCTGCCGGTTCACGCTCGACGTGCGCGCGACCACCGACGCCGCGCGCGACGCGTGCGCGGCCGACCTCCTCGCCGAGCTCGCGAGGATCTGCGAGCGCCGCGGCACGTCGCACTCGATCGAGGAGACGATGCGCGTCGCCGCGGCGCCGAGCGCGCCCGACTGGCAGGCGCGCTGGGAGCGGGCGGTCGCCTCGCTCGGGCTGCCGGTGCACCGGATGCCGAGCGGCGCCGGGCACGACGCGATGGTGCTCGGTCGCGTGATGCCCCAGGCGATGCTGTTCGTGCGCGGCCTGAACGGCGGCATCAGCCACAATCCGCTCGAGGCCGTCACGAACGACGACGCCGAGCTCGTCGTGCGCGCGTTCCTCGCGCTGCTCGACGGGCTCGAGGCCGAGCCGGCGATGCGCTGACCGCGTCCACCCTCCCCCGACACCGATGACCGACCACGACCGACTCGACGCCTGGATCGACGCGCACTTCGACGAGGAGGTGCGCTTCCTGCAGGAGCTGGTGCGCGTGCCGACCGACACCCCGCCGGGCGACAACGCGCCGCACGCGGAGCGGACGGCGGAGCTGCTGGGCGCGATGGGCCTGACCGTCGAGCGGCACCCGGTGCCGGCCGACGCGGTGCGCGCCCAGGGCATGACGTCGATCACGAACCTGGTGGTGCGCCGCCGCTTCGGCGACGGCCCGACGGTGGCGCTGAACGCGCACGGCGACGTGGTGCCGCCCGGGGACGGCTGGACGCGCGACCCGTACGGCGGCGAGATCGTCGACGGCCGGCTCTACGGCCGCGCCGCCGCGGTGAGCAAGAGCGACTTCGCGACCTACGCGTTCGCGCTGCGCGCGCTCGAGTCGCTCGGCGCGCCGCTCGCGGGCGCGGTGGAGCTGCACCTCACCTACGACGAGGAGTTCGGCGGCGAGCTCGGCCCGGGCCGGCTGCTGCGCGAGGGCGTCGTGCGGCCCGACTTCCTGCTCGCGGCCGGCTTCTCGTACGAGGTGATCACCGCGCACAACGGCTGCCTGCAGCTCGAGGTGACCGTCCACGGGAAGATGGCGCACGCGGCGATCCCGCACACCGGCGTGGACGCGCTGCAGGGCGCGACCGCGATCCTGAACGCGCTCTACGCGCTGAACGCCGACTACCGGGCCGTGCGCTCGCGGGTGCCCGGCATCACGCATCCGTACCTGAACGTCGGCCGCATCGAGGGCGGCACGAACACCAACGTCGTGCCGGGCCGGGTCGTGCTGCGGCTCGACCGCCGGATGATCCCCGAGGAGGATCCGGCGCGCGTCGAGGCCGACGTGCGCGCGACGATCGAGCGCGCGGCGGGCGCCGTGCCGGGCGTCTCGGTCGAGATCCGCCGGCTGCTGCTCGCCCGGCCCCTCGAGCCGATGCCCGCCGCGCGCCCGCTGGTCGAGGCGCTGCGGCGCCACGCCGAGGCGGTGTTCGGCGTGCCGGTGCCCGTCTCGGGCACGCCGCTCTACACCGACGCGCGGCTGTACGGGGCCGCCGGCGCGGCCTGCGCGCTGTACGGCGCCGGCCCGCGCACGGTGCTCGAGTCGAACGCCAAGCGCGCCGACGAGCACCTGGTGCTCGAGGACCTGCGGCGCGCGACGAAGGTGGTCGCCCGGGCGCTGCGCGACCTGCTCGGCTGAGGCCGCGCGCGCCTCAGTGCCAGTCGCGGTCGGGCACCGGCTTCAGCCGGCGCGCGGCCGCGACCACGTCGTCCAGGTCGACCGGGTCGCTCCACGGATCCTCGTCGAGCTCGGTGACGCGGTTCAGCGTCTTCTGCCAGCGCCTGAGCTCGGCGACGTACGCCTCGCTCGGCACCCGGCGCAGCGTGCCGCCCTCGTCGACGAGGTCGCACAGGCCGTTGTGCAGCCACTCGCCGGTGTGCCAGTCGGGCATGTCGACCGCCGGGAACAGGCAGACGCCGTGCAGGTCGATCCCGCGGTCGACCGCGGCGAGCGACTCCTGCATCACGTCGCGCAGCCAGTCGGCGCGCCCGTCGTGCAGCCCGCTCGTCTCGGCGATCACCATCGGGCGGCGGTAGCGCTCCCAGACGGTGCGCAGCAGGTCGCACAGCGGCACGATCCGCGGATCGTCCGGCGGCAGCGCCGCGTGCGGCCCGTTCTCGCGGTACTCCATCTGCCCGAACGAGTAGCAGTTGGCGCCGACCGTGTCGAGGATCTCGGGCGCCCCGCCGAGCTCGGGGCGCAGCCGCCCGGCGATCACGTCCCACGCGTGGAACGCGTCGTCCTCCATCTCGTGGCGCGCGGCCTCGGCGAGGTCGGGCCGGTCCGCGGGCGCCACGACCCGGATCACCGGCTCGACGTGCAGCATCCGCGCCTGCGGGTCGACCTCGCGGATCGCCCGCACGCCGGCGATCGCCGCCTCGCACAGCCGGTCGCGCAGCCGCATCCGCGTCGCGCGGTCGCGTCCGTGCGGGCCCATCCAGCCCCACTCGCCGCCCGCGAAGCCCCAGAACGTGATCTCGTTGATCGGCGTGAACCAGTGCGGCCCGGGCCGGCGCGCGTGCACGTGCGCCGCCGCCGCCCGGCAGTACCGCGCGAAGCGCGCGACGAAGTCGTCGTGCCAGGGCTCGAGCCCGTCCGGATAGCCGTAGTGGCACAGGTCCCAGACCGGCATCACCCGCTCGCGGGCGGCCGCCTCGATGTACGGCTCGATGCACGAGAAGTCGTAGCGGCCGTCTCGGTCGACGCTCGGCCACGGGATGCCCTCGCGCGCCACGCCGATGCCGAGCGAGCGCAGCAGCGCGTAGTCCTCGCCGGCGAAGCGGTGGTGCTGGGTCTCCGCGACGAGGTCGCGACGGCCCTGCTCCTTCCAGAGGAAGGTCGAGCACTCGAAGCCCGACAGGAAGAAGGTCGGGAACAGGCCGGCGTGCGACGTCATCGGGCGGCTCCGGGGGTGGCGTGGCGCCCGACGCAGCAATCGCCGAGCCCGCCGCCCCCCGCGGGCACGCCGCCTGCCCCGGCTCCTCGACGCGGCGCCTCCCGGCGCCGGCCGTCGAGGAGGACGAAGATGAAGCGCAACGTGGGCAAGCAGACCAAGCCGGGCACCTCGCAGAAGCCGCTCGCCGCCAAGGCGGCCGGCATGCAGAAGGAGGCGGCGCGGATCCAGGACCGCGAGACCGCGGTGGGCATCGGCAAGGTCGGGCAGGAGGCCGACACCGGCCGCGGCGACATCGACCACCACCAGAGCAACCACGGGCGGCGAGAGCGTTGACCGGCCGGCGCCCGGGCCGCGGCGCGGCCCGGCGGACGGTCGTCGCGCCGCACGGCCGCGATCGGGGTTAGGCTCGGCGGTTCCGACACCGACCCGCCGAGCCCGATGCCCGACCCGTCCCCCGCCCAGCCGTCCGTTCCCCGCCCCATCGCCGAGGTCGCGCGCGAGCGCCTCGGCATCGACGAGGCCGACCTCGTCCCGTACGGCCACCACAAGGCGAAGCTGTCGCGCCGGCTGCTGCGCTCGCTGCGCGAGCGGCCCGACGGCCGGCTCGTGCTGGTGACCGCGATCTCGCCGACGCCGGCCGGCGAGGGCAAGACGACCACCACCATCGGGCTGGGCGACGCGCTGAACCGGATCGGCGAGCGCGCCGCGATCTGCCTGCGCGAGCCCTCGCTCGGGCCGGTCTTCGGCATGAAGGGCGGCGCGACCGGCGGCGGGCGCGCGCAGCTCGTCCCGATGGACGAGATCAACCTGCACTTCACCGGCGACTTCTCGGCGATCGCGCTCGCGCACAACCTGCTCGCGGCGCTCGTCGACAACCACGTGCACCACGGCAACGCGCTCGGCTTCGATCCGCGGCGCATCGCGTGGCGGCGCGTCGTCGACATGAACGACCGGGCGCTGCGGCGCATCGTCGTCGGGCTCGGCGGGCCCGGCGACGGCGTGCCGCGCGAGGACGGCTTCGACATCGTGGTCGCCTCCGAGGTGATGGCGATCCTGTGCCTCGCCGAGGACCTCGCGGACCTGAAGGCGCGGCTCGGCGAGATCGTCGTCGGGCGCCGGGCCGACGGCGGCGCGATCCGCGCGCGCGAGCTCGGCGCGGTCGGCGCGATGGCCGCGCTGCTGCGCGACGCGATGCAGCCGAACCTCGTGCAGTCGCTCGAGGGCACGCCCGCGCTGGTGCACGGCGGGCCGTTCGCGAACATCGCGCACGGCTGCAACTCGGTGGTCGCGACCCGCAGCGCGCTGAAGCTCGCCGACTGGGTGGTCACCGAGGCGGGATTCGGCGCCGACCTCGGCGCCGAGAAGTTCGTCGACATCAAGTGCCGCGTCTCGGGGCTGCGGCCCGCGGCGGCGGTGCTCGTCGCGACGGTGCGCGCGCTCAAGTACCACGGCGGCGTCGAGGTCGCCGACGTCGAGCGCGAGGACACGGCCGCGCTCGAGCGCGGCATGGCCAACCTCGAGCGGCACCTGTCGGTGCTGCGCGAGGGCTTCGGCCTGCCGGTGGTGGTCGCGATCAACCACCGGACGCACGACACGCCGGCCGAGCTCGAGCTGCTGGGACGGCGCGTGGCGGCGGCCGGCGCGCCGTGCGTGGTCGCGCGGCACTGGGCCGACGGCGGCGCCGGCGCCGAGGCGCTCGCCCGCGAGGTGGTGCGCGCGGCCGCGCCGGGACCGGCGGCGCTGCGCTTCGCGTACGAGGACGACGCGCCGCTGTGGGACAAGATGGCCGCGGTCGCGACCCGCGTCTACGGCGCCTCGGGCATCGAGGCCGACGCGAAGGTGCGCGCGCAGGTCGAGCGGCTGCAGGCCGAGGGCTACGGCCGCTGGCCGGTGTGCGTCGCGAAGACGCAGTACTCGTTCTCGACCGACCCGGCGCTGCGCGGCGCGCCCGCCGGACACGTGGTGCGCGTGCGCGAGCTGCGGCCGGCCGCCGGCGCGCGCTTCGTGGTGATGGTCTGCGGCGACGTGATGACGATGCCCGGGCTGCCGAAGCGGCCGTCGGCGGCGTCGATCGACGTCGACGACGACGGCCGCATCGTCGGGCTGTTCTGACGGAGCGTCAGGCGACGCGCGCGTCGTCGCCCGCGCGGGCGACGGCGTCGTCGCCGAGGAAGCCGCCCGACTGGCGCCGCCAGAGCGCCGCGTAGTGGCCGTCGTGCGCGAGGAGCTCCGCGTGCGTGCCCTGCTCGACGATCCGCCCCGCCTCGATCACGACCAGCCGGTCCATCCGCGCGATCGTCGACAGCCGGTGCGCGATCGCGATCACGGTCTTGCCGGCCATCAGCCCGTTCAGCTGCTCCTGGATCGCCTGCTCGACCTCGCTGTCGAGCGCCGAGGTCGCCTCGTCGAGCACCAGGATCGGCGCGTCCTTCAGCAGCACCCGCGCGATCGCCACGCGCTGGCGCTGCCCGCCGGAGAGCTTCACGCCGCGCTCGCCGACGTGCGCGTCGTAGCCCCGGCGACCGACCCAGTCCTGCAGCTGCGACACGAAGCCGTCGGCCTGCGCGAGGCGCGCGGCCTCGCGGACCTCGGCGTCGCTGGCGCGCGGGCGGCCGTAGCGGATGTTCGCCGCGATCGAGCGGTGCAGCAGCGAGGTGTCCTGCGTGACCAGCCCGATCGCGCCGCGCAGGCTCTCCTGGGTGACGCCGGCGATGTCCTGGCCGTCGATCAGGATGCGGCCCTGCTGCAGCTCGAAGAAGCGCAGCATCAGGTTCACCAGCGTCGTCTTGCCGGCGCCCGAGCGCCCGACGATGCCCACGCGCTCGCCGGGGGCGATCGCCAGGTCGAGCCCGTCGATCACCGGCGCGCCGTCGGTGCGGCCGTACGCGAAGCGCACGCGCTCGAAGCGGATCGCGCCGCGCGTGACGACCAGCTCGCGCGCGTCCGGGCGGTCCAGCCCGGTCGGCGGCACCGCGATCGTCTCCATGCCCTCCTGCACGACGCCGACGTTCTCGAAGATCGACGCGACCTCCCAGCTGACCCAGCCGGCGGCCGACGTGATCTGCCACGCGAGCGGCAGCGCGGTCGCGACGATGCCGGCGGACAGCGAGCCGTCGGCCCACAGCCACAGCCCGACCGACGCGGTGCCGGCGAGCAGCAGCGCGTTGAGCACCGACAGCGTGAACATGAAGCGCGTGATCAGCGCCATGTGCGCCGCCATCGCCGTCTGGTGCGCGTCCATCGACTCGCGCACCCACGCGTCCTCGTCGGCCATCCGCGAGAACAGCTTGACGGTCAGGATGTTCGTGTAGCCGTCGACGACGCGCGCCATCACCTGCGAGCGCACCTCGGCGCTCGCGCGGGCGAGCTCGCGCATCCGCGGCACGAACGCGCGCAGGAAGAGCAGGTAGCCGGCGAACCACAGGGCCATCGGCACCGCGAGCCGCCAGTCGGCCCACGCGAGCAGCACCATCGTGCTCGCGCCGTACGCGACGATGTACCAGACGGCGCGGATGCTCGCCATCACGCTCTCGCGCAGCGCCTGCCCGGTCTGCATCACGCGGTTGGCGAGCCGCCCCGCGAAGTCGGACTGGAAGAAGCTCCAGCCCTGGCGGATCACGTGCCAGTGGCTCTGCCAGCGCACCTGCGTGGTCGCGCCCGGGATCAGCACGTTGTGGCGGATCGCGACGTCGACCAGCAGCGCGAGCGGCCGGCCGATCAGCACGACCGCGAGCATCGCCGCGAGCAGCGGCGCCTCGGCCGCGAGCGCGGCGCGCCGGTCCGCGGACTCCATCAGCGTGACCAGCCGGCCGACGAAGACCGGCACCAGCGTGTCGAGGAGCGCCACCGCGAGGCTGGTGGCGAACATCGCCGCGTACCAGCCGCGGGCCTGGGACACGAAGTGCCGGTAGAAGCCGGAGAGCGTGGCGGGTGGGGTGCCGGGGCCGGTGCCGGCGGTGCCGCGGATGCGCGACTGCAGGTAGCGGAGCAACATCACGGGAGCTGCGTGCGGCGCGCCAGTGTACCGGCCGGCGCCGCCCGACCCGCCGGCCCGATCGGGCCGGCGCGTGAGAGGATGCCGCTCAGATCCGCTCGAAGTCGCCGTGCCGCCCGCGGCCCTGCGCGAAGCGCGCGGCGCCGGCGGCGCCCTCGCGGTGGTGGGCCTCCACGCCGTTGGCCCACTCGCGGCGCAGCGCCTCGCGGGTCGGCTGCCCCCAGCCCTCGTAGACGCTCCTGCGGTCGGCGATCACCGCCGCCTGCGGGAAGCGGGCGATCTCGGCGGCCAGCGCCTCGGCCTCGGCGCGCGCCCGGCCCGGCGGCACGACGCGCTCGCACAGCCCGATGCGCAGCGCCTCGTCGGCCGGCACCTTGCGCCCGGTGAGGATGATCTCCATCGCGCGCCCGACGCCCACCAGCCGCGGGATGCGGACGGTGCCGCCGTCGAGCAGCGGGATGCCCCAGCGGCGGCAGTAGACGCCGAAGTACGCGTCCTCGGCCATCACGCGCACGTCGGCCCACATCGCGAGCTCCATGCCCCCGGCGACGGCCGGCCCCTCGACGGCGGCGATCACCGGCTTGGACAGCTCGAGCCGCGTCGGTCCGAGCGGGCCGCGCGGCGCGGGCGCCGCGCCCATCGGGATCGCCAGCCCCTCGGCGATCTCGCGCCGGAACGCGTCGCGGTCGGCGAGCGTCTGCGCGTACTTCAGGTCCCAGCCGGCGCAGAACGCGCCCCCTTCGCCGTGCAGCACCGCGACCGTCGCGTCGGGGTCGGCCTCGAACGCGGCGAACGCCTCGACGAGCGCGTCGGCGGACTCGGGGTCCATCGCGTTGCGGGCCTCGATGCGGGCGTGGACGATCGTGACGACGGGGCCGTTGCGTTCGATGCGGACGGTCATGGCGGGCTCCTCGGTGGATGGGCACGCGGGCCCGGGGCTCAGGTCGGCAGGCCTCGCGCGCGCCGCGCCTCGAGGTGGCGGGCGGCTTCGGGCGTGTCGCGCAGCCCGCGCGCGTAGCGATCGAGGAGCTTCGAGACGCGCGGCGGCGCGTAGCCGAGCTGCACGAACGCCGTGCCCCGGTCGAACGACTCGGCGTAGTGCGCGATCAGCCCGTCGCGCAGCCGCAGCCGCGCGATGCCGTCGAACACCACGAGCCGGCCGGGGCTCTCGGGCTCGCGCGACAGGTAGCTGAAGCAGTAGGTCGCGTACCCGAGGTCGCCGGCGAGCACCGCGTCGGAGAAGGTCCAGCAGAACGACTCGCCGCCGACGTGGAAGCGCTCGAGCATCGCGGCGATGTCGGCGCGCCCGGCGTGCCGGCCGAAGAAGCCGTCGTCGTAGAGCCCGTCGTCGGTGAACAGCGCGGCGAAGCCGGCGGCGTCGCGCGCCCGCGCGCGCTCGCCGAATCGCTCGAGCAGGGCGTCGAGGTCCATGGGCGTCTCCTCCCCGGGCGGTCCGGGGCGGCCCGCCGTGCGCACGAGCATACCCGCGCCCCGGGCGGCGTGCCCGCTCAGGCGCGTTCGTTCGGATCGAGCTGGTGCGAGAAGCGCTCCACCGAGCCGAGCCGCCGGTGACGGTCCTCCGGCAGCGTCGGACCGGCCTGGATGTACAGCGCGAGCGCGCGCGCCAGGTGCACGAGGGTGGCGATGCGCGTGCGCTCGTAGCCGTGCGAGGCGTCGGCGCCGAAGCACAGCAGCGCGGTGCGCACGTCGTGGCCGGCGTTGACCGCCGCGCTCGCGTCGGAATGGTAGAAGCGGAACACGTCGCGGCGCGTCGGGATGCCGTGCTGCTCGCACATCCGCAGCAGCCGGCGCGTCAGGTGGTAGTCGTGCGGGCCGGCCGAATCCATCAGCGGGATCGTGACCGAGTCCTCGCTCGCCCCCTGCCCGGGCGCCGTCGGCCCGATGTCGACGCCGATCACCTCGCTGACGTCGGCCTCGATCACCGCGCGCGCGCCCGAGCCCACCTCCTCGGAGAGCGTGAACACCGCGTGGCAGTCCATCGCGATCTCGACCTTCGCGTCCTTCAGCGCCTTCAGCGCGGCGAGCACCGCGACCACGCCCGCCTTGTCGTCGAGGTGGCGCGCGACCACGTAGCCGGTGTCGGTGAACTCGGGAGAGGTGTCGAAGGCGACGAAGTCGCCGACGCGCACGCCGAGCGCGGCGGCGTCGTCCGCCGTGTCGACGTCGGCGTCGATGCGCAGCTCGAGCTGGGTCCACGCGATCGGCTGCGAGTCGATCGCCTCGTTGAACACGTGACCCGACGCGAGCAGCGGCAGCACCGTCCCGCGCAGGCGCCGGTGGTCGCCGAACAGCGTGACGCGCCCGCCCTCCGCCCAGCGGGCCGACCAGGTGCCGATCGGCGCGAGCGCGAGCCGGCCGTTCGGCTTGATCTCGCGCACCATCGCGCCGAGCGTGTCCAGGTGCGAGACGACCGCGCAGGCCGGCGGATCCTTGCGGCGCTCGGGCAGCGTGCGCCGCAGGATCGCGCGGATCGTGCCGCGACGCGTGAGCTCGTAGAAGATGTCGAGCGCGTCGAGCCGCTGGCCGACGTAGTGGACGATCTCGTCGGTGAAGCCGGTCGGGCTCGGGATCGAGAGCAGCTCGAGCAGCGTCGTGCGCAGGAACGCCTCGTCGATCGCGACGTCGACCGGATCGGGCGGGGCCGCCGGATTCATGCGGTGAACGGGAACAGCAGGTCGACGAAGCGCTGCGCGGTCGGCTGCGGCTCGTGGTTCGCGAGCCCGGGCCGCTCGTTCGCCTCGACGATCGTGAAGCCGTCGCCCCGGTCGGGTCCCGGAACGAGGAAGTCGAGCCCGACGACCGGCACCCGCAGCGCGCGCGCGGCCGTCTCGGCCGCCTCGCGCAGCGCCGGGTGCAGCACGTCGGTCACGTCGTGGATCGTGCCGCCGGTGTGCAGGTTGGCGGTGCGGCGGACCGCGATCTCGCGGCCCTCCTCGGGCACCGAGTCGTAGCCGAGCCCCTGCGCGGCGAGGCAGCGCTCGGTCTCGGCGTCGACGGGGATGCGGCTCTCGCCGCCGGTGGCGGCCGCGCGGCGTGCGCTCTGGCGCTCGATCAGCCGCGCGACGGTCGAGGCGCCGTCGCCGACGATGCGCGCCGGCCGGCGCATCGCCGCGGCGACCACCCGGTAGCCGATGACGACGATCCGCAGGTCGTGGCCCTCGCACAGCTGCTCGATGACGACGTGACCGCCCTCGGCCGCCGCGCGCGCGATCGCGCGCGACAGCTCCTCGGGCGTGCGCACGTCCATCGAGATGCCGCGCCCCTGCTCGCCGAGCGCGGGCTTGACGACCACCGTCCCGCACTCCTCGAGGAACGCGAGGTCGGCGGGATCGGGCGCGCCGTCGGCGCCGAGCGTCGCGCAGGCCGTGCGCTGGCGCGGCACCGGCAGGCCGACCGTCGCGAGCCGGCGCGAGGTCAGCACCTTGTCCTGGCACCAGGTCATCGCGACCCCGCCCGTCAGGTCCGACAGCGACTCGCGGCACGCGATCTCCTGGCCGCCGTGGCGCAGCTTGAAGATGCCGGCCTGCGCGTCGAGCACCTCGACGGCGATGCCGCGGCGCTGCGCCTCGTCGACGATGATCCGCGCGTACGGATTCAGCCCGTCGAGATCGCTCGAGCCGAGGAACAGCCGCTGGTTGATCGCGTTCTTGCGCTTGACCACGAAGCCGGCGATCCGCTCGAAGCCGAGCTTGGTGTACAGGCCGATCGCCTTCTCGTTGTCGTGCAGCACCGACAGGTCGAGGAAGGTGCGGCCGCGCGCGGCGTAGTGGACGATCAGGTGGTCGGTGAGCGCCTGGCCGACGCCGGCGAGCGAGGTCTGGGGATCGACCACGAGGCACCACAGGCTGCTGCCTCCGGCCTCGTCGCCGAAGGCCTCGACGTGGTCGATGCCCATCGCCGAGCCGACGATCTCGCCGGTGCGCTCGTCCTCCGCGATCACGTAGCGCACCGCGCTCGAGGCGCGCTGCTGCCAGACGGTCGGCGGATCGAGCGGCACCATCCCGCGCATCCGGTAGAGCCGGTTGGTCGCGGCGATGTCGGCGCGCGTCGTGAGCTCGCGCACCAGCACGCCGGGAGGCGGCTCGCGGTGGGCGGCCGCGGCCCCGAGCGGGTGGCGCATCAGCACCGACGGATCGAGGAAGAGCTCGGCGGGCGCCTCGGCGAGCACGAGCTGCGGCGCGTCGACGTAGAGCGCGATGTCCCGCCGGCCGGGCCGCTCGTCGAGCAGCGCCCGCGCGATCGATCGCGGCGACTCGAAGCCGGGCCCGAACAGCAGGCGGCCCCAGCCGCAGTCGACCCAGGCGCGGTCCGGCAGCGGCGCGTTCCCCGCCGCGGGCGGTGCATCGGCGACGTCGGATGTCTCGGTCCCCACCGCGTGCAGCGAGGGGTCGGGTCGGGCGGTGATCGGCATCATGGGATCGGGAGCTCGGGAGGGAGTGGGGGGAGCGCCGCGGCGCGGCGCGCGATCGCGGCACGGGCGTCCGCGCCGTGCTCGCGGAAGGAGGACGCCGCGCCGGGCGCGTCAGAGACCATGGGTCTGGAGCCAGGCCTCGAGCAGGGCGACCTGCCAGAGCTTCGAGCCGCGCAGCGGCGTGAGGTGCGCCTCGGGCTCGGCGAGCAGCGCCTCGACCGCGCCGCGGCGGAACAGCCCGCGCTGGCGCGCCGCGCGCGCGTCGAGCACGTCGCGCACGTAGTCGAGGAAGCCGCCGCGCAGGTACTTGAGCGCGGGGACCGGGAAGTAGCCCTTCGGACGGTCGATGACCTCGGCCGGCAGCACGCGGCGCGCCGCCTCCTTCAGCACGTGCTTGCCGCCGTGGGCGATCTTGTGGCGCGCCGGGATCCGCGCGGCGAGCTCGACGAGCTCGTGGTCGAGGAAGGGCACGCGCGCCTCGAGGCCGAAGGCCATCGTCATGTTGTCGACCCGCTTGACCGGGTCGTCGACGAGCATCACGGTGGTGTCGAGCCGCAGCGCGCGGTCGATCGTCGTGCCGGCGCCGGGCCGCGCGAAGTGCTCGGCGACGAAGCGGCCGCTCCAGTCCTCGTCCACCGTGCCGGGCTCGAGCAGGCCCGCGAGCTCCGCGTGGTCGCGGTCGAGGAACACCCGGCGGTACATGTCGACGCCGGCGGCGAGGTCGGTGCCCACCTCGGCGAGCGGCGGATACCAGTGGTAGCCGCCGAAGACCTCGTCGGCGCCCTGCCCGCTCTGCACGACGCGGCTGTGGCGCGAGACCGCCTGCGACAGCAGCCAGAACGCGACGCAGTCGTGGCTCACCATCGGCTCGGCCATCGACGCGATCGCCTCGGGCAGCGCGCCGAGCAGCTCGTCGCCGGGGATCCGGATCCGCTCGTGCACGGTGCCGTAGTGGCGCGCCACCAGGTCGGACCAGCGGAACTCGTCGCCCGCCTCGTCGCCGACCGACTCGAAGCCGATCGAGTAGGTGCGCAGGTCGGGCGTGCCGCCCTCGGCGAGCAGCGCGGTGATCAGGCTCGAGTCCAGGCCGCCCGACAGCAGCACGCCGACCGGCACGTCGGCGACGCGCCGGCGCTCGACCGCCTCGCGCAGCGACGCGAGCACGCGATCGCGCCACTCGTCGAACGGTCGCGCCTCGTCGGCCTCGTCGCGCTCGAAGTCGAGCCGCCACCAGGTCGACAGGTCGCAGCGGCCGTTCGGGTGCACCGTCATCAGCGAGCCCGGCGGCAGCTTGCGCACGCCGCGCAGCATCGTGTGCGGCGCGGGCACCACCGCGTGGAAGCTCAGGTAGTGGTGCAGCGCCTGCGGGTCGATCGCGGTGTCGACGTCGCCGGCGGCGAGCAGCGCGGGCAGCGACGACGCGAAGCGCAGCCGGTGCGCGTCGAGCGTGTAGTACATCGGCTTGATGCCGAGCCGGTCGCGCGCGAGGTGCGTGATCCCGCTGTCGCGCTCCCAGAGCGCGAAGGCGAACATCCCCTTGAAGCGCTCGAGCGCGCGCGGGCCCCACGCGTGCCAGGCCTTGACGATCACCTCGGTGTCGCCGGTCGACGAGAACGAGTAGCCCTCGCGCGACAGCTGCTCGCGCAGCGCGTGGTGGTTGTAGATCGCCCCGTTGAACACGACGCCCAGGCCGAGCGCGGCGTCCACGAACGGCTGATGCGCGCGCGCGCTCAGGTCCATGATGCTCAGGCGCCGGTGGCCGAAGCAGCGCGCGCCCAGGCTGTAGACGCCCTGGCCGTCGGGGCCCCGGCGCGACTGCGCCTCGGTCAGGTCGGCGACGGTGCGAACGTCGGCGAACCGGTTGTCGAATCGGAGCTCTCCGGCGAGGCCGCACATGGTCGGGCAGGCATCCTGGGCGCGTCGTGACGCGGGCCGTACGGCGCAGCAACATGCGTTCCCGTGGTGCACCCGCACCGTGCCCGTGCGCGGCGCGGCCGTCGCGCCGGCGCATCGGTCCCGCTCGACCGGGTGTTGCGCCGGACCACTGTATGCCCGTACAGTCAGGCCGTCGGCCGTGCAGGACGCGGCCCCACAGCGACGTAGGAGCGGACGAATGATCAAGCGGATCGAATGGCGCGGGACCTTCTGGTCGAGGCTGCAGCGCAGCGCGGTGGCGATCGAGGCCTGCACGGCACCGGTGCTGTCGCCCGAGCGGGCCCGCGAGCTCGACCAGCCCACCTGGCTGCGCCGCGGCCTGTCGATCGACGGGCTGGGCACCGGCCACGACCGCGCCGGCCGCGCCGGCGCCGCGCGGGCCTGAGCGTCGCGCGGACGGCGTACCGGCCGTCCGCCGCGGGCACCGCTACTTCTTCGCCCGCGCCACCCACCAGTTCGGCTGCGCCGACTCGAAGGCGCCGCTGTCGGCCAGCCGGTTGGCCAGCTCGAGCGACGCGAGCCCGGCCGGCGACTCCACCAGCCAGATCCGGTCCGCGATGCGGCGCGCGACGCGCGCGCCCTGCGCGGCCACCGCCGCCCGGGCGGCGGGCTCGTCGAGCGCGGCCGCGAAGGTCACCAGCACCCCGCCCGGCAGCGCCCGGGCCCGCCCCGACTCGTCGCGCAGCACCGGCGACTGCAGCGGCTCGGCGACGTCCTTCAGCGGGCCGGCCGACGGACGCAGCACGCCCGACTTCGAGGCGGTCGCCGAGAAGTCGGCGCGCAGCGCGTCGTCGACGACCAGCGGCCGGCGCACGTCGCCGTCGATCCAGTGATGGGTCGGCGCGGGGCGCTTCGCGTCGGCCGCGGGGAGCGGCTTGCGCAGCGTCGGCACGGCCGCGTCCCGGGCACCGGCGGGGGGCGCGGCCAGCGCGGCGGCGAGCGCGAGCGCGACGGCGAGCGTCGCGCGGCGGCGGGTCGGCTCAGCGTCCATGGATGACGAGGCTCCAGGTCTGCAGCGTGCCGGTCGCGGTGGCGTCGGTGTCGGCGATCGACAGCGTCCACGTGCCGGCGGCGGATTCGCCCAGATGGCGCATCGAGCCGAACGGCCAGTCGGCGTAGTCGCCGCAGCCGCTCGCGCAGATCCGGCCCTCGGCGAGGCGGCTGACGCGCGAGGCGGGCGAGGTCAGCCGGATCCGCAGGTCGCCCGAGTACTGGTGCGGCGCGGTGACCCGGACCTCGACCCACTCGATCTTCGTGATCGGGCAGCCGCCGGCGTCGATCGCGTCGGTGACCGCGGCGCCGGGCGCGTCGGGGATCGCGCGGTTCGGGCTGCGGTCGAAGCGGCAGGTGCGCAGCGCCGCGGTGCCGCCCACCGGGGTCCAGGCGCGCGCCGCGGCGACCGCGGCCTGCGCGTCGACGACGCCGAAGCCGTACTTGTGGTTGAAGGCGAGGCCGTCGGCCGCGGGCTCCCAGCCCGGATCGGTGGGGTCGTTGCGCCGCGCGGTCTGCGCGAGGAGCAGCCGCACGTCGCGCCAGGTCAGCTCCGGCCGGACCGACAGCATCAGCGCGACGACGCCGGAGACCATCGGCGCCGACGCCGAGGTGCCGGTGAAGTCGTCGCGCCAGGCGGCGCGCAGCGCGGGCGAGGTCACGCCGACCGGGCGCGCCGCCGAGGTGTTCGACGAGGGCGCGCACACGGTCAGGTTCGCGCCCGTCTCGCCGTAGCCGGGCTGCCGGCCGGTGTCGTCGACCGCGCACACCGCGACGATGCCGCGCCGGTTCACGTAGCCGTCGTAGTTGGAGTCGTCGGTCAGGCACGGATTGCCCGGGGTCGGCCTGCGGCCGTAGCAGCCGCCGTTGCCGGCCGAGAACACGTACACCGCGCCGCGCCCGCCGCGTCCGGTCGCGATGCCGCTCTCGATCGCCGCGGCGAACGCGGCGCCGGTCGGATGCAGCGCGCCGTCGTCGGGCGAGCCCCAGCTGTTGTGGAACACCTGGGTCGCGTCGAAGCCGCGCGTGAGGGCGTCGGCGATGTCGGCGTCGGTGCCCGAGGCGAGCGCGTCGAAGGCGACCAGCGACGCGCGCGGCGCGACGCCCGCGCCGCCCTCGGCGTCGCCGTCGCGCGCCGCGACGATGCCGGCGACGGCGGTGCCGTGCCCCTCGTCCTCGACGCAGGGCAGCGGCCACGGCGTGCCGCGGTTGCCCTCGCGGTAGCTGTAGCTCGCGCCCTCGACGACGTTCGGTCGCAGCGCCGGGTGCAGCACCTCGATCGAGTCGTCGATCACGGCCACCCGCGCGCCCTCGCCGCGCGTGACCGCCCAGGCCGCCACGGCCCGCGCGTCCTCGCCGGGCGTGCCGCCGCTCTGGCCGGTGTTCTGCAGGTGCCACTGGCGCGCGAGCAGCGGGTCGGCGCCGGCGAGGAGCGGCGAGTCGGTGAGCGCGTACCGCAGCGCGCAGCCGGGTCCCGCGCTCAGCGTGCCCGCGGCGGCGGCGTCCGGCGGAGCCGGCGTGGCCGGCGCCCCGCCGCCGCCGCCGCCGCATCCGGCGAGCAGCGACGCGCACAGCGCCAGCGTGCGGAGCGGCGGGATGCGCCGGAGTGCCTGCGGAATCATCGTTCGCGTGGGAGCCCGTCGGGGTCGCCGGATCATAGTGGGGGGTCGCCGCGCCTCGGATCCGGGCGGCGACGAACGGCGGTGCACGCCGTGGAAGCGGCACGGAACGTGCCCACCGGTCGGTGCGCCGGGGCGTGGGACAATCGGGCACCCCCGCCACGCCCTACCGCGCCGCCGATGATCCGCACCCCCGACGCCTTCACGCCCGCGATCGACCTCGTGCTGCACGACGACGCGGTGGTGCACCTGTTCGCGCGCGACGCGCTCGTGCAGACGCTCGACGAGCCGCGCCCGCTGCGCTGGCGGACGCTGCGGATGTTCGGCTTCGAGCCGGCGCGCGTGCAGCCGATCGGCCGGCACGAGGGCGTCGACCACCTGGCGGTGGCGCTGCCCGACGATCATCCGGCCGACCGCATGCCCGACGGCTGGCGCGCCGCGGGGCTGCGCAACTGGTTCGGCGTGCTCGACGACGCGACGCTCGCGATCGCGATGCGCGCGGTGCAGATGCTCGAGTGGGACCGCACGCATCGCTTCTGCGGCGCCTGCGGCACGCCGACCGAGCAGGCCGGCGGCGAGCGCGCGAAGCGCTGCCCGTCGTGCGCGCTGACGGTCTACCCGCGGATCTCGCCGGCGATGATGGTGCTCGTCACCCGCGGCGACGAGCTGCTGCTCGGGCGCGGCATCAACTTCCCGCCGGGCCGGTACAGCGCGCTGGCCGGCTTCCTCGAGGCCGGCGAGACGATCGAGGAGTGCGTGGCGCGCGAGGTCCGCGAGGAGACGAACGTCGAGGTGCGCGACCTGCGCTACTTCGGCAGCCAGAGCTGGCCGTTCCCGAACTCGCTGATGATCGCCTTCACCGCCGAGTACGC
The DNA here is from genome assembly GCA_035628395.1 of Burkholderiaceae bacterium. Lineage (GTDB taxonomy): Bacteria > Pseudomonadota > Gammaproteobacteria > Burkholderiales > Burkholderiaceae_E > UBA4615. The sequence continues at coordinate 39,752 of DASPJX010000303.1, forward strand.
GGGCGGCGAGCTGCGGCACGACCCGGCCGAGCTCGCCGACGCGCAGTGGTTCCCGCTCGACGCGCTGCCGCAGATGCCGCCGCGCATCAGCATCGCGCGCGCGCTGATCGACGCGACGGTGACCCGGATGCGCGGCGAGCGCTGACCGCGCCGCGCGGGCGCGGCGCCCGGCACGGGGCCGTCCGCTCAGCCGGCGAGGCAGCGCTCGGCGCGCCAGCCGTACAGCCACTCGAGCGCGTCGTAGAAGCGCTCGGGCGGGCGGCCCGCCCAGAGGTCGTTGCGCACCAGGCGCTCGACGCCCTTCGCGTGGTAGACGCGGCCCATCTCGCGCGCCGACAGCACGACCCGCGCGGTGCGCGCGACGCGCGAGCGCTCGTAGCGCGCGAACGCGGCCGCGAGGTCGTCCGGATGCGCGCGCATCGCCTCGCCGAGCGTCACCGCGTCCTCGAGCGCCATGCACGCGCCCTGCGCGAGGTACTGCAGCATCGGATGCGCGGCGTCGCCGAGCAGCGTCACGCGGCCGAACGACCAGCGTCCGATCGGCTCGCGGTCGGCGGTCGCCCAGCGCCTCCAGCTCCTCGGCAGGTCGATCAGCTGCCGCGGGCGCGGCTGGATGCCCTGGAAGTAGCTCCGCACCTCGTCGGCGCTGCCCTCGGTCACGCCCCACTCCTCCGGGCGCCGGCTGTGGAAGGTGACGACGACGTTGTACTGCTCGCCGCCGCGCAGCGGATAGTGGACCAGGTGGCAGTCGGGGCCGCCCCAGACCACCGGGGCGTTCCACCGCAGGTCGGCGGGGAAGTCGGCGGCGTCGACCACCGCGCGGTAGACGACGTGCCCCGACACCCGCACCGGGTCGCCCACGACCTGCGCGCGCACCGCCGAGCGCACGCCGTCGCAGGCGATCAGCGCCGCCCCGCGGTACGGGCGGCCGTCGCCGTCGAAGGCGACGACGCCGTCGGCGTCCTGCTCGACGCGCTCGATCCGTGTGCCGGTCACCAGTTCGATGCCCGGCTCGGCGCGCACGCCCTCGAGCAGCGAGCCGTGCGCGTCGGCCCGGTGGATCACCGCGTAGGGATTGCCGAAGCGCGCGCGGAACGCGTCGCCCACCGGCAGCTCCGCGACGGTCGAGCCGTCGACCGCGTCCATCATCAGCATCCGCTCGACGTAGACGGCGCGCGAGCGCGCGCGCTCGCCGACGCCGAGCGCGTCGAACGCGGTGAACGCGTTCGGCCCGAGCTGGATGCCCGCGCCGATCTCGCCGATCTCGGCGGCCTGCTCGATCACGGTGACCGGCCGGCCGAGGCGCGCGATCGCGAGCGCCGCGGCCAGCCCGCCGATGCCGCCGCCGGCGACGAGGATCCGGTCGGCGGAGGGTGCGATGGACGTGGATGCCATCCGCGGATCGTGCCACGGAACGCCGCGCGCCGGCCCCGCGGGGTCGACGGGTATGATCGGCCGCGCCAACGGAGGGACGGATGCGACGCAACGCGGTGAAGGCGACGATGGCCTCGGGGGGCACGGCGCTGGTCGGCTGGGCCGGGATCGGCAACGCGTACGCGGCCGAACTGCTCGGGCACGCGGGCTTCGACGGGGTCGTGGCCGACCTGCAGCACGGCCAGCTCTTCCTCGACGCGGCGGTCGGCGTGCTGCAGGCGCTGTCGGCCACGCCGGCGGTGCCGATGGCCCGCACCACCTCGAACGACTTCGCCGAGATCAACAAGGTGCTCGACTCGGGCGCCTACGGCGTGATCGTGCCGATGATCGACACCGCCGACGACGCGCGGCGCGTGGTCGAGGCGGTCCGCTACCCGCCGCGCGGGCGGCGCTCGTTCGGGCCGGCGCGCGGGCTGCTGTACGGCGGCGACGACTATGCCGCGCACGCCGACGACGAGATCCTCGCGTTCGCGATGATCGAGACGCCGCAGGCGCTCGAGCACCTCGACGAGATCGCCGCGGTGCCCGGTCTCGACGGGCTGTTCGTCGGACCGGCCGACCTGTCGCTCGCGCTCGGCGTGCCGCCGGTGCCGCGCTGGCGCGACGAGCCGCTCGCCGGCGCGATCGCGCGCATCCACCGCGCGGCGCGCGCGCACGGCAAGTTCGCCGGCATCTTCTGCACCGGCGTCGACATGGCGATCGACATGCGCGCCGCCGGCTGGGACATGCTGGTGCCGGGCAACGACGCGGCGCTGCTGCGCGGCGCCGCGCGCGCGGCCTGCGACCGCATCCGCGGCGCGGCGCCCCCGCCGAAGGCCGGCTCGGGCTACTGAGCGCGCACGCCGCGGCGCGGCAGCTCGAGCACCCGGTCGCCGGCGATCGCGAGCACGCGCTCGTGCGCCGGCGCCTCCGCGCGCGCCGAGCCGGTGAAGTCGCCGAAGGCCGGCAGCACCGCCTGCGCCGCGCCGACCCGGAAGCACGGCAGCCGCAGCGAGTCGCCGCCGCGGCCGGCGAGCCGCACCGCCGGGTGCACGTGGCCGGCGAGCCGGTAGCCGCGGGCGTCGGACGGCGCGTCGTCGTCGGGCTCGTGGCACAGCGCGAACGGCCCGAGCCGGTGGCCGGCGTCGACCGCGACGATGCCGAGCTCGGCCGGCGGATCGCCCGCGCGGCCGTCGTGGTTGCCGCGCACGAGCACGCACTCGAGCGCGGGGCGCGCGGCGCGCCAGGCGCGCAGCGGACCGATCGTCGCCTCGCGCTGCGCCTCGCGCGCGTGCAGCAGGTCGCCGAGCACCACCAGCCGCGCCGCGCCGCACGCGTCGACGAGCCCGCCCAGCCGCGCGAGCGTGGCCTCGGTGGGTCCCCGCGGCACCGGCACGCCCAGCGCGCGGAAGCTCTCGGCCTTGCCGAGGTGGACGTCGGCGACGAACACCGTGCGCCCGGCCGGCCACCAGAGCGCGCGATGCGCGAGCGCGAGCACGCGTTCGCCGGCGAGCTCGATCGCGAGCCCGTCGAGCCCGGCGGGGGCGACGTCGAGGGGGATCATCCGGACGATTCTAGCGGCGCACGCGGCGCGGCCGTTCTGCGCTAGGCTGCGCGTTTCCACGGAGACCCCGCCCTTGCACACGCTGCACCTCGACGACGCCGACGTGCGCCGGCTGCTCACGCTCGACGCGCTGCTGCCCGCGATCCGGACCGCCCTCGCCGACCTGTCGGCCGGCCGCGTCGTGCAGCCGCTGCGGATGGTGATGGACGTGCCGGCCGAGCGCGGCCTCTTCTTCCTGAAGCCCGCGCTGACCGGCGACGCGCTCGCCACCAAGCTGATCACGCTGATGCCCGGCAACGCCGCGCGCGGGCTGCCGACGCTGCTCGCGACGATCGTGCTGATGGATCCGTCGACCGGCCGCACGCTCGCGACGATGGACGGCACCTGGATCACCGAGCTGCGCACCGCGGCGGTGTCGGCGGTGGGCGTCGACCTGCTGCAGCCGCCGGGGCCGAAGGTGGTCGCGATGCTGGGCAGCGGCGCGCTCGCGCGGACCCACGCGGCCGCGCTGCGCGCGGTGCGGCCGGTCACCGAGATCCGCGTCTGGAGCCGCGACCCGGCGAACGTCGCGCGCTGCGCGGCCGAGATCGGCGGCGTGGCCTGCGCGAGCGCCGAGGCGGCCGTGCGCGGCGCCGACGTCGTCTGCACCGTGACCCACGCCGTCGAGCCGGTGCTGAAGGGCGCGTGGCTGAAGCCCGGCGCGTTCGTCGCCGCGGTCGGGGCGCCGCGTCCCGACTGGCGCGAGCTCGACGACGAGGCGATGCGCGCGGTCGTGATCGCCGACAGCCGCCACTCCGCCGAGCACGAGTCGGGCGACGTGATCGGCTCGGGCGCGACCGTGCACGCCGAGATCGGCGAGCTGCTCGCGGGCACCCGGCCGATGCCGACCGCGGGCGCCACCGTCGTCTTCAAGGCGCTCGGGCAGGCGGTCGAGGACGCGGTCGCCGCGCGGCTCGTCTACGACGCGGCGCTTCGCGAGCGGGGCCTCGCGCGCCCGGAGGCGTCCCGATGAGCGCCTCCCCGCCCGCCGCGGACGCCGCGGTCCCGGGGACCGTCGACGTCGCGATCGTCGGGGCCGGCGTGATCGGCGCGTCGATCGCGTACTGGCTGACGCGGCTGCAGCCCGGCCTGTCGGTGGTGCTCGTCGAGCGCGATCCCGGCTTCGCCGACGCGTCGTCCCAGCGCTCGGCGAGCTCGATCCGCCAGCAGTTCGGCACCGCGGTCAACGTCGCGATGTCGCGCTTCGGGCTCGAGTTCCTGCGCGAGGCGGAGACGCTGCTCGAGGTCGACGGCCGATCGCCCGGGCTCGGGCTCGCGCTGCCCGGCTACCTGTACCTCGCGACCGACGCGCAGGCCGACGCGCTGCGCGCGCAGAACGCGCTGCAGCGCGCCCACGGCGCGCCGATCGAGCTGCTCGACGCGGCGGCGCTCGCCGACCGCTTCCCGTGGCTCAACGTCGAGGACCTCGCGCTCGGCTCGCACGGCCCGGGCGTCGAGGGCTGGTTCGACGGCCCGGCGCTGCACGCCGCGCTGCTGCGGCGCGCGCGCGCGCAGGGCGCGCGGCTGCTGCGGGCCGAGGTCGCGGCGATCGCGCTCGGCGACGGACCGGGCGCGCGGCGCGCGACCGGGCTGCGGCTCGCCGACGGCACGACGATCCGCGCGCACCGCACGGTGCTCGCCGCCGGCGCGTGGTCGCGCGCGCTCGCCGCGACCGCGGGCCTCGCGCTGCCGGTGCACGCGCGCCGCCGCACGGTGTTCGTGTTCTCGTGCCCGACGCCGCTGCCCGGCTGCCCGCTGGTCATCGACACCGGCGGCTTCTGGTTCCGGCCCGAGGGCCGCGCGTTCATCGGCGGCGCCGCGCCCGCCGACGACGTCGACGACCTGCCGCTCGAGCCCGACCACGCCGAGTTCGACGAGGCCGCGTGGACGGCGCTCGCGCACCGGGTGCCGGCGTTCGAGGCGCTGCGCGTCGAGCGCGCGTGGGCGGGCTACTACGAGATGAACCTCTGGGACCACAACGCGCTGCTCGGCGAGGCGCCGGACGTGCCGGGGCTGCTGGTCGCCGCCGGCTTCTCGGGCCACGGCATGCAGCAGGCGCCCGCGGCCGGCCGCGGCATCGCGGAGCGCGTGCTGCACGGGCGCTGGACGAGCCTCGACCTCGACGAGCTGTCGGTCGCGCGGATCGCCGAGGGGCGCCGCGTGCACGAGGCGAACGTCATCGGCTGAGCCGGCGCCGCGCGGGCGCGGCCGGCCCGCGCGGGCTCAGACCCAGCCGCCCGCGAACGCGATGCCCTGTCCGGCGATGAAGTTGACCTCCGACGAGGCGAGGAACACCGCGAACAGCGCGTCCTCCTCGGGCGTGGCCAGCCGGCCGGCCGGCACCTCGCGCGCGAGCCGCTCCCGGAACGCCGGCAGCGCCTGCACCTCGGGCCCGTAGTACGTCGGGTTCTCGACGAAGTTCTGCGCGATCAGGTTGACCTGCACGTTCCGGGGCGCGACCTCGACCCCGACCGCGCGCACCCAGGCGAGCTGCGCGCCGCGCGCGGCGGAGTAGGTGGAGGTGCGCTTCTGGCCGCGCAGCGCGGTGGCGCTGCCCATCACGACGATCTTGCCGGCGCTCCGCTCGAGCATGCCCGGCAGCACGCCGCGCGCGAGCCGCGGCAGCGGGTCGACCAGGTGCGCGAACACGCGGCGCCACTCGTCGTCGCCGACCTCGTGCGCCCGCGTGGACGGCGCGGGCACCGCCAGGTTGGCGACGAGCACGTCGACCGGGCCGGCGCGTCGCGCGGCGTCCTCGGCCGCGGCCGGGTCGGCGAGCGGGCGCGGATCGCCGATCACGACCGCGCCGTGCGCCTCGAAGGCGCGCACCAGCACCGGCCCCATGAACTCGTCGCTCTGGGTGACCAGCACCCGCCGGCCCTTCAGGCTGTCTCCGATGCGCATCGCGTCCCTCCCCGTCCCGTGTGGTGGTGCCGGCCCGCGCCGGCGTTCAGCGCCGCTCGACCGTCGTCTCGAGTTCAGCGCCGCTCGACCGTCACCTCGACCGACATGCCGACGTAGGCGTCGGCGGAGCCGAACCAGCTGCCGGACAGCGGCACCGCGTCCTGCGGCCGGCGCGCGTAGCCGACGAGCACGAGGTCGGTGCCGCCGGTCAGCCGGTTCGTGGGGTCGTAGGGCACCCAGCCGGCGCCCGGCAGGTAGACCTGCACCCACGCGTGCGTCGCGCCCGCGCCGGTGCGCTCGGCGCCGTCGGCCCCGGCGCCCGGATCGAGCCCCGGGTCGTACAGGTAGCCGGTCACGAAGCGGCCGGCGATGCCGATGCTGCGCAGCGCCTCGATCATCAGCCACGCGTAGTCGCGGCAGGTGCCCGCGCGCGTGGCGAGCGTCTCGGCGGCGCGCTGCGTGCCCTCCTCGTCCCGGGCGCGGTAGACGAACTGTTCGCGGAACTCGGCCAGCATCGCGTCGATCGCGGTCCGCGTGTCGTCGGTGCGCGCGACGAAGCCCTTGGCCCAGGCGGCGACCGCGGCGCCCGGATCGTCCTCGACCGGCGCGAGCCACGGCGCGAGCACCTGGCGCTCCTCGGCGTCGTAGGCGATCGGCAGCTCGAGCGCGCGCGGCTCCAGCGGCAGCTCGAGGTTCGCGAGCCCCCGGTGCACCAGGTCGACCAGGCAGTCGACGACGAGGCGGTCGGACGCCTCGCGCGGCTGCACGATCGCGACCGAGTTCGAGTGCACGTCGTGGATCCAGCGCACCTCGGCGGCCGGCTCGACGATCAGCCGGGCGTCGAGCGTGTCGATGTCGTGCGCGTCGCGCGGCCGGAACATCACGCGGTGCTCGCCGAAGGTCACCGGCGTGCCGTAGCGGTAGGTCGTGCGGTGCCGGATCCGCATCGACACCGGCCGGCCCGGGGGCGGGGCGCTCACAGCCACTCCGCCAGCGAGACGCCGACGCCGATCGTGGTCTGCCGGTGGTTGAAGTCGATCAGCGACTCGCCGTAGCCGGAGAACGCCCGCAGGTGCCCCTTCAGGTAGCTCGACATCGGGAAGCCCCAGTCGAGCATGACGCTGCCGCGCGAGGCGTCGCCGACCCGCAGCGAGTGGCGCATCTGCACCGACAGCACGTTCGCACCGAACTTTCTCGTCACGATCATCTCCGCGCGCCCGATGAAGTTGCCGATACCCGGATTGTCGTCGTCTTCGCGGTCCTCCGTCAGCCGCCACCATGTCCGCGCGAGGAGCGACCAGTCGCCGCGCTCGAAGCCGGCCATCAGGATCACGCGGTTCCAGCTGCGCGACAGCGGCTCGGCTCGGCCGTTCGACTGGTGGTTGATCCCGAGCCCGACGAAGCGCATGCGCCCGCCGGGCACCGGCCGGTCGAAGCCCCGGATCGCGAACAGCTCGGGCTCGTAGTTCGTCTCGCGGAACGGCCGCGACAGCGCGGGCGTGTAGACCTGCCAGTACGACTGCTGGGTGTAGGCGGCCCAGAGATCGATGTCCGAGCCGCCGATCGTCTCCCACAGCTTCGACTTCAGGCTCAGCTGGAAGGTCGCGTCGAGCGCCCGGGTGGGGATCGTGACCGACGGCACGCCGCCCTCGGCGTCGGTCTCCGGGCTGCGGTTCGGCCGGTCGGTCCAGCGCACCGGCAGCACGTAGACCGGCCGGTACGGGCGCAGCACGAAGGTGCCCTGCTTGTTGCCGGGGTCGAGCTCCCAGCGCTCGCCGAGCGAGGTGCCGAGCGCGCGCCGCGCGTCGCGCTCCACCTTGGCGGTCTCGCCGAGCAGCGGCAGCGGCGGGCCCGCGGCGTCGGACGCGGCCGCAGGTGCGGCGGGCGCGGCGGCGGGCGCGACCGGCGCCGCCCCGTCGCCCGGCCGCGGCGCGCGACCCGCCGCACGGTCGTAGCAGCCGAGCCGCTCGAGGTCGTCGGCGAGCGACGCGCAGGCGCGCAGCGCCGCGTCGTCCGGGGCCGTCCGGGCGGACGCCGACGCGGCGAGCGCCGCGCAGAGCAGCGCCGCGAGACGCGACGCGACGCGGCGCGCGCGGGCGCGCCGGGGCTCGGCGGACGGGTCGGTGCGGGGGACGGGCATCGGCGGGACGGCGGGGAGGTCGGGCGATTCTACGCAAGGCCCCGGCGCCCACGGCCGCGCTTCGGGCACGGCGCTGGCGTGCGCGTGCGCGGCGGTGCCGGATCGGGCCGCGCTTCCTCCGAGGCTCGACCATGACGCGTTCGATCCGCGCCGCGCTCCCGCTCGCGGCCCTGCTCGCCGCCGGCTGCGGCGGCTCGGGCGACGGCTCCGGCCCGTCGACGGGCGACGCGCGCGCCGAGGCGCCCGCCGCCGAACGCGTGGTCGCGTCGGTGGTCACCGACGCGCTCGACGCGCCCTGGGCGCTCGCGTTCCTGCCCGACGGCCGCATGCTCGTCAGCGAGCGCCGGGGCGGCCTGCGGATCGTCGCGCCGTCGGGGGCGACGCGCGCGGTGCGCGGCGCGCCCGCGGTGGCCGACGCCGACCAGGGCGGCCTGCTCGACGTCGCGATCTCGCCCGAGTTCGCGCGCGACGCGACGGTCTTCCTCGCCTACGCCGAGCCGGCCGACGGCGGCGCCCGCACCGCGGTCGCGCGCGCGGTGCTCGACGGCGACGCGATCCGCGACCTGCGGGTGATCTTCCGGCAGCGCCCGGCGCTGCCGGGCGGCGAGCACTTCGGCTCGCGGCTCGCGTTCGCGCGCGACGGCACGCTGTTCGTGACGCTCGGCGACCGCCAGCGGCGCGAGGGCGCCCGGGACCTGCGCAGCCACCTGGGCAAGGTCGTGCGCATCCGTGCCGACGGCGGCGTCCCGCCCGACAATCCGTTCGTCGGGCGCGCCGACGCGCTGCCCGAGATCTGGTCGTTCGGGCACCGCAATCCGCAGGGCGCGACGATCGAGCCCTCGAGCGGCGCGCTGTGGACGTCCGAGCACGGCCCGCGCGGCGGCGACGAGATCGACGCGCCGGTGCCGGGCGGCGACTTCGGCTGGCCGGAGGTGGGCTACGGCCGCGAGTACGACGACGGCTCGCCGATCGGCCCGACGAGCCGCGCCGGCGTCGTCGAGCCGCTGCACGTGTGGACGCCGGTCTCGGTCGCGCCCTCGGGCATGACCTTCGCGACGACCGACCGCGTGCCGGGCTGGCGCGGCGACCTGTTCGTCGGCGCGCTCGCCGGCCGGACGCTGGTGCGCCTGGACGTCGAGGGCGGTCGCGTCGTCGGCGAGCAGCGGCTGCTGACCGGGCTCGGCGAGCGGATCCGCGACGTCGCCGAGTCGCCCGACGGCACGCTGCACCTGGTGACCGACTCCGGACGGCTGATGCGCGTCGAGGTGCGCTGAGCCCGGCGGCGGCCGGCGGCGCGGCTCAGCCGCGCGGGACGGCCGGCGGCCCGGCCGGCAGCAGGCGGCCCGTCGCGGCGAGCCGCAGCGTGCGGGCCACGAGGAACGCGGCGACGCCGCTCGCGATCGCGAGCGGCACGGCCGCCACCTCGGGCGGCCAGCCGCCGCGGCGCACGACCTCCACGCACGCGCCGGCGAGCGCGGCGAGCGGGAACAGGAACGACCAGAAGCCGATCTGGAAGGGGACGCGCGTCCACCAGCGCCAGCGCGCCGCGACGGTGACCACCGGGCCGCAGGCGAGCCCGAGGCCGACGATCAGCACCTCGCCGGGCAGCGCCGGCCAGATCGTCGCCGCCGCGAGCGTGCCGATCGCCGGCGGCGCGAGCTCGATCCCGATCGTGGGGCGCAGCGCCTCGGGCATCGGGCCGTCGAACAGCCGGTGCATCACCCGGAACTCGAGCAGCATCCAGGCGACGAGCCCCATGCCGAACAGCAGCGCCGCCCAGCCCGGCCAGCCGATCGCCGCGAGCACCATGCCGCCCACGAAGCCGCCGCCGACCGGCGGCAGGTAGAGCGCGGGCGACACCGCGCCGGTGGCCGTCGCGCCGTTCGCGATCATCGCGACGGCCCGCACCGCGATCGCCCCCTGGATCGCGAGCGCGACGAGCACCGCGGCGAGCGTCGCCGCGTCGCGCGGCGCGCCGAAGTGCATCGCGGCCATCAGCATCGACAGCGGCAGCAGCGCCGTCACCGAGCACGGCACCGGGTGCGAGAGCTCCGCGCCGAGCGCGCGCGGATGCCGCAGCGCCTTCGCCGCGTACAGGACCGCGAGGACCGCGAGCAGCGCGGCCCCGGCGGTCGCGATCGCGACGCCGATCGGCTCGGCGCCCGTCCAGCCGAAGCCCGCCGCGCGACGCCACGCGCCGCCGAGGCCGAAGAGCCCGAACGGAATCGCGAACAGCCCGGCCGGCACGCGCGCGAGGCGGGGCACCTGCGGCGCGACGGCGGCCGACGCGGGCACGGACGGCGACGGCGGCGCCGACGGGTTCGACGCGGACGGGTTCGACGCGGACGGAACGGAGGACGGGCGCGGAGCGGACACGGCGGCGGGCATCGGGACGCGGTTCGACGGGCGGGGTCCCGGCGGGCCGCGGCGGCGTGCCGCGGCCCGCCGGAAGCGCGAGCGGCCCGCATTGTCTCGCAACCGGCTCGCCGATCGGCCCGCCTCAGCCCGGGGGCGCATCCGGCGGTCCGTCGAGCGGTCCGCCGGCCGCGGCTTCCAGCTCGCGCACCATCCGCGCGACGCGGTCGGCGAGCGTCTCGGTGCTGACCTGCTCGCGCAGCCGCTCGACCAGAAGCGGGAACGCGAACGGACCCGGGCGCGCGAGCTCGACCTCGACGAGGGTGCGCGCGCGCAGCCGCGCGAGCGTCTCGCGCAGCCGGGGCACGTCGAGCTCCTGCTCGAGCACCTCGGCGCGCGCCTGCTCGAGCAGCAGGTTGTCCGCGTCGTGCCGGCGGAACACCTCCCAGAACAGGCCCGACGAGGCCTGCAGCTGGCGCGAGCTTTTCGGCGCGCCGGGCATGCCCTGGAACACCAGACCCGAGATCCGCGCGATCTCGCGGAAGCGCCGCAGCGCGAGCTCGCCCGAGTTGAGGCTTGCGAGCACGTCGTCGAGCAATCCCTCCTCGGCGAGCAGCGAGCCGTCGGCGAGCCCCGACCAGTCGACCGGCTCGGGCGACAGCAGCTCGAGCCCGTAGTCGTTGACCGCGATCGACACGGTGGCCGGGGCCCGCCGCGCCGCGCGCCACGCGAGCAGCGCGCCGAGCCCGAGATGCACGTGGCGCCCGGCGAACGGGTAGACGAACAGGTGCCACCCTTCCCGCGAGCGCAGGCGCTCGACGAGCAGCGTGCGCGAGTCGGGCAGCCGCGACCACGCGCGCTGCACGCGCAGCAGCGGCTCGGCCATCCGCATGTCGGGACCCTCGAACACGCCCTCGGCGGCCTGCTCGAGCCGCGCGAGCACCGCGTCGGCCATCTCGCCCGACAGCGGCATCCGGCTGCCGTTCCAGCGCGGCACCGCGGCGCGCCGTCCGCTCGCGCGCCGCACGTACGCGGTCATCTCGTGCACGCGGACCAGCTCGAGCAGCCGCCCGGCGAACAGGAAGCAGTCGCCCGGCTTCAGGCGCGAGACGAACCCCTCCTCGACGGTGCCGATCGCGCCGCCGGTCAGGTACTTCACCGTCAGCGTCGCGTCCGAGACGATCGTGCCGATCGACATCCGGTGCCGGCGCGCCACCGCGCGGTCGGGCACCCGCAGCACGCCGTCCTCGTCGGGCACGACGCGGCGGTACTCGGGATACGCGGTCAGCGACGGCCCGCCGCGCACGACGAAGTCGAGCGCCCACCTCCACTCCGCGTCGCCCAGCGTCCGGTACGCCGCGCACGAGCGCACCTCGGCGAGCAGCTCGTCGGGCCGGAAGCCGGTGCCCGCGGCGATCGTCACCAGGTGCTGCACGAGCACGTCGAGCGGCTTGCACGGCGACTCGCGCGGCTCGATCCGGCGCGCGGCGACCGCGTCGCGCGCGGCCGCGCCCTCGACGAGCTCGAGCGCGTGCGTCGGCACGAGCGTCACCCGCGAGGGCCGCCCGGGCGAGTGCCCCGAGCGGCCGGCGCGCTGCATCAGCCGCGCGACGCCCTTCGGGCTGCCGATCTGCAGCACGCGCTCGACCGGCGAGAAGTCGACGCCGAGGTCGAGGCTCGACGTGCACACGACCGCCTTCAGCCGGCCGTCCTTCAGTCCCGACTCGACCCACTCGCGCACCGAGCGGTCGAGCGAGCCGTGGTGCAGCGCGATCAGACCCGCCCAGTCGGGCCGCGCCTCGAGCAGCGCCTGATACCAGAGCTCGGCCTGCGAGCGCGTGTTGGTGAAGACGAGCGCGCTCCGCCCCTCCTCGACGGCCGCGGCGACCTCGGGGAGGAGCCGGAGGCCGATCTGGCCCGACCAGGGGAACCGCTCCATCGTCGGGGGGATGA
>DASPJX010000304.1:0-6575 GCA_035628395.1 Burkholderiaceae bacterium
GCCGCCGTAACCGCCGCCGCCGCCGCCGTAGGCACCGCCGCAGCCGCCGGAGCGACGGAAGCCGCCACCGCCGCCGCCGCCCTGCTGCTCGCGCGCCTCGTTGACGACCAGCGCCCGGCCCTCGAGCGAGCTGCCGTTCAGCGCGCGGATGGCGTTCTGCGCGCCGTCGTTGTTCGCCATCGTGACGAAGCCGAAGCCGCGGGAGCGTCCGGTCTCGCGATCGGTGATGATCCGAGCCTCGATCACCTCGCCGTGGGCGGCGAACATCTCGGTGAGCTGGGCGTCGGTGGCGCGCCAGGGAAGGTTGCCGACGTAGATCTTGGTACTCATGCGTTCACCTCGAAAACAAGTTTTTCATTGCATTCCGAGGCGAAGCAGAAGAGGTCGACCGAGAGGCGTCGACCCTTTGACAGCGATCCGGGAAATGCAATTCCGAGCGCGGCGGCCTTAGCCCTGGGAAATGCGGAGTCGAACACAGTGCGAACCAGTGACGGCGGGATTCCGGACGAGTCGGACACGGATCGACGCAAGCGAGGGCCCTGCGCGTGGGCAACTCTGCCACAAAGCACAGTCTCCCGCACTAGACAATTCGTATTACCCGCGACCGGCCGCGGGCGTCCCGGCGCACCGTCGCGCGCGTCCGCGACGGGCCCCCTTCCGGGCCGCCGACCGCCCGACGAGGCGGACAGTGACGCCGGCCCGCCCATCGAGTGCTTGCCAACGTCCCGGGGCTGGATAAAAATACAGGCTTCGCGGTTCGCCGTGCCCGACCCTCCCGCCGCACCATGCGCGATCTCACCGCACGCCAACAGGAAATCCTCGGACTCATCCGTCAGCACATCGCCGACACGGGATTCCCGCCCACCCGCGCCGAGATCGCGGCCAAGCTCGGCTTCCGGTCGCCGAACGCGGCCGAGGAGCACCTGAAGGCGCTCGCGCGCAAGGGCGTCCTCGAGCTGACCTCGGGCGCCTCGCGCGGCATCCGGCTGAAGCTGCTCCCCGGGCTGGACGCCGACGCCGAGCGCGGCATGCACGGCAGCGCGGTCCAGATCGCTCTGAGCCTGCCGCTGGTCGGGCGGGTCGCCGCCGGCAGCCCGATGCTGTCGCAGGAGCACATCGAGTCGAGCTACGCGCTCGATCCCGGCCTGTTCCCCGAGAAGCCCGACTACCTGCTGAAGGTGCGCGGCATGAGCATGCGCGACGCCGGCATCCTCGACGGCGACCTGCTCGCGGTGCGGCAGGCCTCCGAGGCGCGCAACGGCCAGATCGTCGTCGCCCGCGTCGACGGCGGCGTCACCGTCAAGCGCCTGCGCCGGCGCGGCAACACGATCGAGCTGCTGCCCGAGAACCCCGATTTCGAGCCGATCGTCGTCGACGCGCGTTCCGACGACTTCGCGCTCGAGGGCATCGGCGTCGGCCTGGTGCGAAGCGGCAAGTCGCTGTGAGCCCGGCGGCCCGCGCGCGCGAGCATGGCCACGCCCCCGGTCCCTCCGGCCCAGCTGCCGGGCGTCTGGCGCGCTGACCGTCTCGGCCACGGCGGGCCGTCCACCCTTCCGAGCACCTTTCCCGAACTCGACGCGCAGCTGCCCGGCGGCGGCTGGCCGGCCGGCATGCTGACCGAGCTGATCGCCCGCGAGCCGGGCATCGGCGAGCTGCGGCTGCTCGTGCCGGTGCTGCGGCGCCTGACGCGCGAGCGCAAGGTCGCGGTGCTGCTCGGGCCGCCGCACGTGCCGTACGCGCCGGCGTTCGCCGCCTTCGACATCGACCTCGACTACCTGATCGTCGTGCAGGCCCGGCAGGCCGCCGACCGGCTGTGGGCGGTCGAGCAGACGCTGCGCAGCGCGAGCTTCGGCGCGCTGCTCGCCTGGCTGCCGCACGGACGCACGCGCCCCGAGCACCTGCGCCGCATGCAGCTCGCCGCGCAGGGCACCCGCGGCCCGGCGTTCCTGTTCCGGCCCCTGCCCGCGCAGTTCGAGACCTCGCCGGCGCCGTTGCGGCTGCTGCTGCTGCCGCGTCCGGGCCAGCGGCTGTCGGTGCAGATGCTGAAGCGGCGCGGCCCGGTGCTCGAGCGCCCGCTGCTGCTCGAGCTGCCGCAGCCTCCGTCGGTCACGCTGCCCGGGCGTCCGGCGGCACCGGTCCGCGGCGCCGTCCCCGAGCCGCGGCCGGCGGGCCCCTACGGCCACGCCGCCCGCGCCGAGGCGGCCGACGAGGCCGCCGTTCCCACCCTCGCGCCGATGCACGCGATGCCGCCGGACGTCGAGCCGGCCGTGCCCCTGCCCGTCGGATCGTCCCGCCACGCGCACTGACGGGCCCGGTCCCCCTCGATGCTCTGGATCGCCGTCCACTGCCCGCGGCTGGCGCTCGACCGCGCGCTGCGCGGCCATCCCGCGCCGGTGCCGCCGGTCGCGATCTGCGACCGGCGGCAGGTCCTGCAGGCGAACGAGGCCGCCGAGGCCGCGGGCCTGCGGGCCGGCACGCGACGCGCGACCGCGCTGTCGCTCGCGGCGGGGCTGCGCGTGATCGAGCACGACGGCGCCGCCGCGCGCGAGGCGCTCGAGCAGGTCGCCGGCTGGCTGCTGCAGTTCACGCCCTGCGTCGCGCTGCAGGACGACGACGGCGTCGTGATGGAGGTCGAGGCGAGCCTGCGGCTGTTCGGCGGCGAGGCGGCGCTGCTCGCGCGGATCCGCGCGGGGCTCGACGCGCTCGGGTACGCGGCGCGGATCGCCTGCGCCCCCACCGCCGCCGCCGCGTGGCTGCTCGCGCGCTGGCGCGACGGCGCGCGCATCGAGCACGCGTCCCGGCTCGTCGCGGGGCTCGCGCCGCTGCCGGTCGAGCTCGTCGCCTCGGCCGCGCCGCACCGCGAGGCGCTCGCCGCGATCGGCGTGCGCCGCTTCGCCGACCTCGCCCGGCTGCCGCGCGACGGGCTCGCGCGCCGCTTCGGGCCGGCGCTGCTCGACGAGGTCGACGCGGCGCTCGGTCGCGTGCCCGAGCCGCGCCGCTGGTTCGAGGCGCCGGCGCGCTTCGGCGCCCGTCTCGAACTGCTCGCGCAGGTCGAGCACGCCGAGGCGCTGCTCTTCGGGGCGCGCCGGCTGCTCGCGCAGCTGGTCGGCTGGCTCGGCGCGCGCCAGGCGGCGGTGCGCGAGTGGACGCTGGTCGCGCAGCACGACGGCGGGCGGCACGCGTGCGACGACACCCGCCTCGAGCTGCGCCTCGCGCAGCCCGGGCGCGACCTCGATCGGATGATCGGCGTGCTGCGCGAGCGGCTGGCCGCGCTGCGGCTGCCGGCGCCGGTGCACACGCTGCGGCTCGAGTGCGAGCGGGTGGTCGCGCTGCCCGGCGGCGCCGGCGAGCTGTTTCCCGGCTCCGGAACCGACGACGAGGGGCTCGCGCGGCTCGTCGAGCGGCTGCAGGCCCGGCTCGGCCGCGACGGCGTGCAGCGCCTCGGGCTCGAGGCCGACCACCGGCCCGAGCTCGCGTGCCGGCTCGAGCCGCTCGACGGACCGGTCCGGCGCGTCGACGTGCCGCTGCCCGGGATGCCGCGCCCGCTGTGGCTGCTCGAGTCGCCGCTGCCGCTCGCCGAGCGGGACCGCCGGCCGTGGTGGCACGGTCCGCTGACCCTGCTCGCCGGGCCCGAGCGCATCGAGACCGGCTGGTGGGACGGGCAGCCGGTGCAGCGCGACTATTTCGTCGCCGAGGGCGAGGCCGGCTGGGTCTGGATCTTCCGCACCCGCGGCACCGACGCCGAGATCGGCTGGTTCCTGCAGGGCGTGTTCGGCTGACGCCCGGGGGAGCGTGTCCGCCCGACGCCGATCGCCGACACGCGCGCGTGCGCCGGCGCGGGGCGGCGCACTACACTGCGCCGACCATGTCCAGACCCGCCCCACGTCCCCTGGTGCTCGCGCTCGACCAGGGCACGACCTCGTCGCGCGCGATCCTGTTCGACCGCGCGTGCACCCCGGTCGCGACCGCGCAGCGCGAGTTCGCGCAGCACTTCCCCCGGCCCGGCTGGGTCGAGCACGACGCCGACGAGATCTGGGCGACGCAGCGGGCGACGATCGCCGAGGTGCTCGCGCGCGCCGGCGTCGGCATCGACGCCGTGCACGCGGTCGGCATCACGAACCAGCGCGAGACCACGCTGCTGTGGGACCGCGCGAGCGGCGCGCCGATCGCGCCGGCGATCGTCTGGCAGGACCGGCGCACCGCCGACCGCTGCGCCCGGCTGAAGGACGAGGGCCGCGAGCCCTTCGTGCGCGAGCGCACCGGCCTCGTGCTCGACCCGTACTTCTCGGGCACCAAGATCGGCTGGCTCCTCGATCACGTGCCCGGCGCGCGGGCGCGCGCCGAGCGCGGCGAGCTCGCCTTCGGCACGATCGACTCCTGGCTCGCGTGGAAGCTCTCGGGCGGCGCGCTGCACGTGACCGACGCGTCGAACGCGAGCCGGACGCTGCTGTGGGACCTGCGCACCGGCGACTGGAGCGACGAGCTGCTCGAGCTGTTCGACGTGCCGCGCGCGCTGATGCCGCGGCTCGTGCCCTCGTCGGGCGCGATCGGCGAGATCGAGCTCGAGGGCCGCCGGCTGCCGCTCGCGGGCATCGCCGGCGACCAGCAGGCCGCGCTGTTCGGGCAGGCCTGCTTCGAGCCGGGCATGGCGAAGAACACCTACGGCACCGGCTGCTTCCTGCTGATGAACACCGGCGACGCCCCGCAGGCCTCGGGCAGCGGGCTGCTGTCGACGGCCGCCTGGACGCTCGAGACGCCGGCCGGCCCGCAGCGGCGCTACGCGCTCGAGGGCAGCGTGTTCGTCGCCGGGGCGGTCGTGCAGTGGCTGCGCGACGGGCTCGGGCTGATCGCTCGCGCCGACGAGATCGAGGCGCTCGCGCGCTCGGTGCCCGACACCGCGGGCGTGCACCTGGTGCCGGCGTTCACCGGCCTGGGCGCGCCGTGGTGGGACCCCGAGGCGCGCGGCGCGCTGCTCGGCCTCACGCGCGGCGCGAGCCGCGGGCACGTGGCCCGCGCCGCGCTGGAGTCGATCGCCTTCCAGAGCGCCGACCTGCTCGAGGCGATGCAGCGCGACGCCGCGGAGCCGCTGACCGAGCTGCGGGTCGACGGCGGCGCCTCGGCCAACGACCTGCTGATGCAGTTCCAGGCCGACCTGCTCGGCGTGCCGGTGGTGCGACCCGCGGTGCGCGAGACGACCGCGCTCGGCGCCGCCTGCCTCGCCGGTCTCGCGACCGGCTTCTGGGCCGACGCCGGCGACATCGCCCGGCACTGGCGCGTCGACCGCCGCTTCGAGCCCGCGATGTCCCGCGACGAGGCCGCCCGCCGGATGGCGGGCTGGCACGACGCGGTCGCGCGGGTGCGCAGCGGTCGAGCCTGATCCCGCGTCCCGACGGCGGTTCCCGGCCGGCCCCGGCCCCGGGCCGCGATTTCCCTCTTCCCTCGCCTCCGATGAGCCCGCCTGCCCCCCCCGCCTCCGCCCGTTCCGCCGATCCGCGACCGATGGACGCGTCCGCCGCGACGACGATGGTGCTGCTGTGCGCGATCTGGGCGCTCGGCCAGATCGCGATCAAGGTCGGCAACGGCGGCATCTCGCCGCTGTGGCAGACCGCGCTGCGCTCGGTGGGCGCGGGCCTGCTGGTCGCCGGCTGGATGACGTGGCGCGGCCGCCCGCTCGTGCCGCCGCGCGCGATGGCCGGCTGGGGCGTCGCGATCGGCGCGGCCTTCGCGCTCGAGTTCGTCTGCCTGTTCATCGGGCTGTCGCTGACGACCGCGGCGCGGGGCTCCGTGCTGCTCTACACCGCGCCGTTCTTCGTCGCGCTCGGCGGGCACCGGCTGCTCGACGACCGGCTGACGCCGACCCGGGTCGCGGGCCTGGTGCTCGCGTTCGCCGGCGTCGCGGTCGCGCTCGGCGATCGCGCCGCCGGGGCCGCGGCGCAGGGCGACGCGCTCGGCGACGTGCTGTGCCTCGCGGGCGGCTTCATGTGGGCCGCCACCACGCTGATCATCAAGGCGACGCCGCTGCGCGAGGAGCCGCCGGAGCGCACGCTGCTCGTGCAGCTCGTCGTCTCGGCGCCGCTGCTCGCGCTCGCGGCGGTCCTGGCCGGCGAGCGCGGGATCGCGCCCGACGCGTCGCCGCTCGCCTGGGCGGCGCTCGGCTACCAGGTATTGGTCGTCGCGTCGTTCAGCTACCTGGGCTGGTTCATCATGGTCCAGCGCCACTCGCCCGCGAAGGTCTCGGCGTACACGTTCCTCACGCCGCTGTTCGGCGTGGCGTTCGCCGCCGTGCTGCTGCGCGAACCGCTGACCCCGCTGCTCGCCGTCGCCGCCGCGCTGATCGCCGTCGGGATCTGGCTGGTCAACCGCCGCTGAGCGCGCCGGCCGGGGGTCGCGGGCGATGCCGCGCCGCGCCGCGCCGCGCCGCCGCACCCCTTCGCACGCGCCGCCGCATACCCCGCACGTGCGGTCGCACACTCTGCACGAGCCGTTGGGCACCCCCGCACGCGCCGCCGTGCCTGCCGCGTCCCCCTTGCCGCGCTCCCTCGCCGCGCTCCCTCGCCGTGGAGCCTCGCCGTGGA
>DASPJX010000305.1:0-2419 GCA_035628395.1 Burkholderiaceae bacterium
GGCGGGACGTGCGCTCCGTCGTCGACGGGCCGTGAGGGTCGGCGTCGGCGGGGTGTGCAGCAATGTCGACGGGCCGTGCGTGCCGGCGTCGACGGGGCGTGCGGCGATGCCGACGGCCCGTGCGGGCCGGCGTCGGTGGGATGCGCGGCGATGTCGACGGGCCGTGCGTGCCGGCGTCGGCGGGGATGCGGTCCGACGTCGGCGGGCGTTCCGGCCGACGTCGGAGGCGCCTGCGCGCCGCGCGCGCGGCGGCGTCAGCCGTGCCGGATCGCGACCGTCTTCAGCGTCGTGAACCCGTAGAGGGCCTCGAAGCCCTTCTCGCGTCCGTGGCCGCTGTGCTTGACGCCGCCGAACGGGAGCTCGACGCCGCCGCCCGCGCCGTAGTTGTTGACGAACACCTGGCCCGCCTGCAGCCGGCGCGCGAAGCGCATCTGGCGCGCGCCGTCGCGCGTCCAGACGCCGGCCACCAGCCCGTAGCGCGTGCCGTTGGCGAGCGCGAGCGCCTCGTCCTCGTCGTCGAACGCGCGCACCGCGAGCACCGGGCCGAACACCTCGTCCTGCCACAGGCGGTGCTCGGGCGGCACGTCGCGCAGCAGCACCGGCGCCTGGTAGAAGCCCTCGGCGGGCGCCTCGTCGACGACGTCGCCCTGCGCCATCAGCGACACGCCGCCGGCCTGCGCGTCCGACAGGAAGTCCCAGACGCGCTCCTGCTGCTTGCGGTTGACGAGCGGGCCGAGGTCGAGGTCCATCGACGCGGGGCCCGCGCGCAGCGCGGCGAAGCGCTCGGCGAGCCGCTCGAGCAGCGGCTCGTAGATCGAGCGCTCGACGAGCACGCGGCTGCCCGCCGAGCAGGTCTGGCCGGCGTTCTGGATGATCGCGTTGACCAGCACCGGCAGCGCCGCGTCGACGTCGGCGTCGGCGAAGACGATCTGCGGCGACTTGCCTCCGAGCTCGAGCGTCACCGGGCAGTGGTGCGCGGCGCCCGCGACCGCGACGCGCCGGCCGGTCTCGCTCGAGCCGGTGAACGAGATGTGGTCGATCCCCGGATGCTCGGCGAGCGCCTGGCCGGCCTCGGGGCCGAGGCCGGTGACGATGTTGAGCGCGCCCGCCGGGAACCCGACCGAGGCGGCGAGCGCGGCGACGCGCAGCAGCGACAGGCACGCGTCCTCGGCGGGCTTGACGACGCACGCGTTGCCCGCGGCGAGCGCGGCGCCCACCGAGCGGCCGAAGATCTGCATCGGATAGTTCCACGGCACGATGTGCCCGGTCACGCCGTGCGGCTCGCGGATCGTGAGGACGGTGTAGCCGTCCTGGTAGGGGATCGTGGTGCCGTGCAGCTTGTCGGCCGCGCCCGAGTAGAACTCGAAGTAGCGCGCGAGCGCCAGCGCGTCGGCGCGGGCCTGCGAGATCGGCTTGCCGGTGTCCTGCGACTCGAGCGCGGCGAGCTCGTCGGCGTGCGCCTCGACCGCGTCGGCCCAGCGCCGCAGCAGCCGGCCCCGGGCGGCGGCGGGCACCCGTCCCCAGGGGCCCTCGAACGCGCGGCGCGCGCTGCGCACCGCGCGGTCGACGTCGGCGGCGTCGCCGCGGGCGATCTGCGCGAAGACGGCGCCGGTGGACGGATCGACGACCGGAAGCGCCGCGCCCGAGGACGGCGCGACCGGCTCGTTGTCGATGAAGTGGACGAAGCGGGGGGGCGTCTGCAGCATGGCGTGGACGGCGGACCGGGCGCGGGGCGCCCGCCGCACGAAAGGGTGGGATTTCCGCCGATTATCCGCGATCCACGTTCGACCGGGTCGGTGCTGCACCGCAACATCGCCTGCTAGAATGCGTGGATTCCACGATCCCTCCACCTCCCTCCGAGACAGCGACGATGAACCTCGACCGAGTCGACTCCGGCCGCGACGTGCCCAACGAGTTCAACGTGATCATCGAGATCCCGATGAACGCGGACCCGATCAAGTACGAGGTCGACAAGGCGACCGGCGCGCTCTTCGTCGACCGGTTCATGATGACCGCCATGCACTACCCGTGCAATTACGGCTACATCCCGCACACGATCGCCGACGACGGCGACCCGGTCGACGTGCTGGTGATCACGCCGTACGCGATCACCGTGGGCGCGGTGATCCGCTGCCGGCCGATCGGCGTGCTGAAGATGCAGGACGAGGCCGGCGGCGACTCGAAGCTGATCGCGGTCCCGATCGACAAGGTGCTGCCGATCTACCGCCACTGGAAGAAGCCCGAGGACCTGCAGCCGGAGCGGCTCTCGCAGATCCAGCACTTCTTCGAGCACTACAAGGACCTCGAGAAGGGCAAGTGGGTCAAGGTGCTCGGCTGGGGCGGCCCCGAGGAGGCCGCGAGCGAGATCGTCGACGGCATCGCGCGCTACGAGGGCGCAAAGGACAAGCCGAAGTTCTGA
>DASPJX010000306.1:0-19419 GCA_035628395.1 Burkholderiaceae bacterium
GCGCTGCAGAACGCCGCGTCCGTCGCGTCGCTGATGCTGACCACCGACGCCATGATCGCCGAGGCTCCGGAAGACAAGCCGGCCGCCGGCGGCATGCCGGGCGGCATGGGCGGCATGGGCGGCATGGGCATGGACATGTAAGACCGTCCCGCCGGGCGCGGCGCCCCGCACGGGGGCCCTCGCCCGGCCGCTCTCCCCGACTCGATACCCGGCGCCCGACGAGGCGCCCGATCGGCCCGGACCGCGCGAGCGGTACCGGGCCGAATCGCGTCCGGAGCGCGCTCAGCGATCCGGCATCACCCGGAAGCCGATCCAGGCCGCGAGCGTCACCACGTTGACCGGCACGGTCAGCGCGCAGGTGAAGAAGAAGAGCACCGCCAGCGGCGTCGGCGCGTGCGGCTCCAGCGTCGACCCGATCGCGAAGCACAGCGCGCCCAGCACCGTCCAGCGCATCAGGTAGCGCGGCAGCCAGCGCGAGCGCGACTGGTTGTGCCGGCGCGCGGCGGCGCGCTCGTACAGGCTGCCGCGGTTCACGTCGCGGAACAGCCAGCCGTAGAACCAGTATCGGTACAGCAGTTGGGAGAAGGTGGGCGCGTCCACGGTCCGCTCCGGTTCGGGTTCAGTCTGCCACCGCATCGATCACGGTAGCGAGAGTCGTGCGCGGCCTCCCCCGCACGACGGGGCGGACGCCCCCGAGACGCGTCGGCACGCGCCGCGCCCGCCCCCGCCGGTCGGTCCCGACGCGCGGGACGCGCCCGGGCGGCGCCGACGGAAGGCATTTCTCCCGCCCCCGGCGGCCGTCCGTCCGCCTCGCTCGCCCGATGGTCCGGCCTCGGCTTTCACCGTCTCCGAGCCGCCTCGTAGCGTTCGGCACCGCGTCGCCATTCGGACACGGTCTTCAGGAGAACGGCGAGATGAACGGCAGATCGACCCGGCTTTTCGCGGCGCTGATGCTCGGCGCCGCACTCGCCGCCTGCGGCGGCGGCGGCGGCGGATCCTCGGGCACCGACGGACGCGAGGCGGCGGGCTTCAGCGGCCCGGCGCTCGATCCCCCGGCCACCAAGGGGGCCGGCGTGCGCTTCCTCGGCCAGGCGAGCTTCGGCGCGAGCGCCGCCGAGCTCGACCGCCTGACCACGCTCGGCTACACCCGCTGGATCGACGAGCAGTTCGCCCGGCCCGCGGGCACGCCGCACCTCGACTACTTCGCGGCCCGTACCGCCGAGCTCGACGAGAACGAGTTCCCGACGGAGAACTGGGTCTACGAGAGCTTCTGGCGCACCGCGCTGTCGGCCGAGGACCAGCTGCGCCACCGCGTCGCCTACGCGCTGTCGCAGATCTTCGTGATCTCGCTGGCCGACGACGCGGTCAACGACCATCCGCGCGGCGTCGCGAGCTACCTCGACATGCTCGGGCGCAACGCGTTCGGCAACTTCCGCACGCTGCTCGAGGACGTGACGATGCACCCCATGATGGGGCTGTACCTCACGCACCTGCGCAACCAGAAGGCCGACGCGTCGATCGGGCGCGTGCCCGACGAGAACTACGCGCGGGAGATCATGCAGCTGTTCACCATCGGGCTGCACGAGCTGAACCTCGACGGCACGGTGCGGCTCGACTCGCGCAACGAGCCGATCGAGACCTACCGGATCGAGGACGTGATCGGCCTCGCGCGGGTGTTCACCGGCCTGTCGTGGGGCGGCCCCGACAGCTCGAACGCGCGCTTCTTCGGCACGATCTCGATCACCGACCGCGACATCGTCCCGATGCGCGGCTACCCGCAGTACCACGAGACCGGGTCGAAGACCTTCCTCGGCACCACGGTCGGCGCGAGCACCCCCGAGGCGAGCGTCAAGGCCGCGCTCGACCATCTGGTCGCCCATCCGAACGTCGGGCCCTTCATCGGCAAGCAGCTGATCCAGAAGCTCGTCACCAGCAACCCGAGCCCGGGCTACGTCGCCCGCGTGGCCGCCGCGTTCAACGACAACGGCGCCGGCGTGCGCGGCGACATGAAGGCGGTGATCAGGGCGGTGCTGCTCGACCCCGAGGCGCGCGACGACGCCGCGACCGCGGCGCCGACCGCCGGCAAGCTGCGCGAGCCGCTGCTGCGCGTGACCGCATGGCTGCGCGCGTTCGACGCGAAGTCGACCACCGGCCGCTTCCTCGTCGGCGTGACCGACGACCCGGTCAACAGCATCGGGCAGTCGCCGATGCGCGCGCCCTCGGTGTTCAACTTCTTCCGGCCCGGGTACGTGCCGCCGAACACGACGATCGCGGCCGCGAAGCTGGTGGCGCCCGAGATGCAGATGGTCCAGGAGACCTCGGTCGCGGGCTACCTGAACACGATGCGCAACCTGGTGCCGAACGGCTTCGGCAACAACCCGCCGAACGCGTCGCGACGCGACGTGCAGCCCGACTACGCGGACGAGCTCGCGCTCGCCGACGACGCGCGCGCGCTGGTCGACCGCGTGGCGCTGCTGCTGACCGCCGACCAGATGCCCGCTGCGCTGCGGCAGAAGATCGCGACGGCGGTCGCCTCGATCAACGTGGCGATCAGCAACCCGACCAATCTCGAGACCGCGCGTCGCAACCGGGTGCACCTCGCGGTGTTCCTGACCGTCGCCTCCCCCGAGTTCGTCGTCCAGAAGTGAGCACAGGAAGACCGACGCCATGAGCCGAATCGACGCCTCCCGCCGCAGATTCCTGCGCACCGCCGCCCTCACCTCGATCGTCGGACCGGGCGCGCCCTTCGCGCTGAACCTCGCGACGATGTCCGCGGCGCAGGCCCAGACCACCGACTACCGCGCGCTGGTGTGCCTGTTCTTCAACGGCGGCAACGACCACGCGAACATGGTGCTCGCCACCGACTCGGCGTCGTGGGCCGAGTACCGCCGCGCGCGCAACGTCGCGCCGATGCCGATCGCGCTGCCCGAGCCCGGCGCCGGCGGCGGCGTGCTGCCGATCTCGCCGGTCACGCCGCAGGCCGGCCGCAGCTTCGCGCTGCATCCGTCGATGGGGCAGCTGGTCGGCGAGTTCAACGCGAATCGCGTCGCGGTGCTGGCCAACGTCGGTCCGCTCGTCGAGCCGCTGACCAAGGCCCAGTGGAACTCGCGCTCGGGCCGGCGTCCGCCGCAGCTCTTCTCGCACAACGACCAGACCTCGATCTGGCAGGCGTACAAGCCGGAGGGCGCGCGGGTCGGCTGGGGCGGCCGCATGGGCGACCTGATGGCCTCGATGAACCAGTACGCGAACTTCACCGCGATCACCGCCTCGGGCAACGCGGTCTGGCTGTCGGGCGAGACGGTGCTGCAGTACCAGGCGAGCGCGCAGGGCGCGATCACGATCCAGGGGCTGACCGGCGGCCTGTTCGGCTCGACCGCATCGGCCAACCCGCTGCGCGACATCGTGACCGGCGACCGCGGGAACCTGTTCGAGAAGGAGCACGCGCGCGTCGTGCAGCGCGCGGTCGACGCGCAGGTGGCGCTGACCGGCGCGATGGCCGCGATCCCCGAGGGCAGCCTGCCCGCGCCGCCCGCGAACAACGGCCTCGCGAACCAGCTGCGCACGGTGGCGCGGATCATCGGCTCGCGCAACACGCTGCAGATGCGCCGCCAGGTGTTCTTCGTCAGCATCGGCGGCTTCGACACCCACGACAACCAGACCGCCCAGCACGCGACGCTGATGCAGCGGGTGTCGGACGCGATCGCGTACTTCAACGGGCTGATGGCGCAGCCGTCGATCAACGCGGCGAGCCAGGTGACGCTGTTCACCGCCTCGGAGTTCGGGCGCACGCTGACCAGCAACGGCGACGGCACCGACCACGGCTGGGGCGCGCACCACTTCGTCGCCGGCGCGGCGGTGCGCGGCCGCGACGTCTACGGCCGCTTCCCGGTGATCGGCCAGAACACCGACGACGACGTCGGCCAGGGCCGGCTGCTGCCTTCGCTGTCGGTCGACCAGTACGCCGGCACGCTCGCGCGCTGGTACGGCCTGTCCGACGCGCAGGTGGCCGAGATCTTCCCGAACATCGTCAACTTCGGCTCGTCGCGCTACCTCGGCTTCATGAGCTGAGCGCGCGGCGCGCGCCCCGGGCGCCCGCGTGGCAGGATCCGACCGTTCCCCCCACGGAGACGATCGATGGACCTGCTGCGCACGCCCGAGGCGCGCTTCGACGCGGTGCCCGACTTCGACTTCCCGGTCTCGTACGTCGACGACCTGCCGGGCTACGAGGGCCTGCGCGTCGCGTACGTCGACACCGGCCCCGGCGCGGGCGGCGAGACCTTCCTGTGCCTGCACGGGCAGCCGACCTGGAGCTTCCTGTACCGGAAGATGACCCCGGCGTTCGTGCGGGCCGGGCACCGCGTGATCGCGCCCGACCTCGCTGGCTTCGGACGGTCCGACAAGCCGGTCGACGACGCGGTCTACACCTTCGACTTCCATCGCGACCTGCTGCTCGCGCTGCTCGGGCGGCTCGACGCGACGAACCTCACGCTGGTGTGCCAGGACTGGGGCGGGCTGCTCGGGCTCACGCTGCCGATGGAGATGCCGGAGCGCTTCACCGGCCTCGTGGTGATGAACACCACGCTCGGCACCGGCGACGCGCCGCTCACGCCGGGCTTCCTCGACTGGCGCGCGTACGTCGCGCGCACGCCCGACCTCGACTGCGGCAGGCTGCTCGCGCGCTCGGTGGGCACGCTCTCGGCGGCCGAGGCCGCCGCGTACGAGGCGCCCTTCCCCGACGCGCGCCACAAGGCGGGCGTGCGGAGATTCCCGCAGCTGGTGCCCGACGCGCCCGACGCACCGGGCGCCGCGATCTCGCGCCGCGCGCGCGACTGGTGGTCGCGCTCGTGGTCGGGCCGCACGCTGATGGCGATCGGCGAGGCCGACCCGGTGCTCGGCCCGCCGGTCATGGAGGCGCTGCGCGGCACGATCCGCGGCTGCCCGCCGCCGATGCGCCTGCCCGCGGCCGGGCACTTCGTGCAGGAATGGGGCGAGCCGATCGCCGAGGAGGCGGTTCGGCGCTGGCGCGCGGGCGCCTGATCGCGTCCCGCGTCTCGCGTCTCTCGTCGCGCACTGCGTACCGTTCTCGCCGTACAGGCCACACGGCGACACGGTCGCACGGGTCGCACGGGTCGCACTGGCCGCACTGGTCGCACTGGTCGCACTGGTCGCACGGGTCGCACCGGTCGCACCGGTCGCACCGCGCTGTGCGCGGCGCGCCTGCCGACGCGCCGAAGCGCCGACCCCGCGCCGGAGCGACTCGCCTCGCGCCGCGTCCGCCGGTCGTAGACCCTCCGTTCGATTGCCGCGCCCGCCGGCGCGGCCGACGATCGTCCCGTCCGGGCCCGGTGCCCGTCCGCGGAGGTCGCTCCCATGCCCGCCCCGTTCGTTCGCGCGCTCGCGCTCGTCGCGACGCTCGCCGCCGCGCTCCCCTCCGCCGCGCAGGGCACCTGCGGCGCCGCGGGCGGCGACCCGTCGGGCTCGGTGTGCGACCTCGCGCGAGAGGCCGCCGGCCTGCCCGCGCCCGGCCCGGGCACCGGCGCGGGCAACCCGGTCGACGTCGTCACCGGCAACAAGCACCGGCGCGAGGTCGACCTGCGGCTTGCCGGCCCGATGCCCGTCGTGCTCGCGCGCCACTACAACTCGGCGAACCGCCACGCGGGCGAGCTCGGCGTCGGCTGGAGCCACTCGTTCGAGACGCGGCTCGTGCAGCTCGACCGGCCCCGCCCGCAGGTTCAGATCGTCCAGGGCGACGGCCGGCGCATCGTGTTCCGCGGCGCGTCGCCGCGCGCCCGACTGCTGCGCGCGACGCATGCCTCCGACGGCGTCGTGGAGCTGCCGCCCGAGGTGCCGGGCCGGGTGCCCGATCACCGGGCCGCGTTCCACTGGCACTGGCCCGACGGCCGCGTGGTGACGTTCGACGCGTCGGGACGCCTCGCCGCGATCCGCGCCGAGGACCCGACCGTCGGCCTCGCGATGCTGCGCGCGGCCGACTCGCCCGATTCGAGCCTGATGCTGCCCGGCGGCGCCGAGCTGCGCTTCGAGTACCTCGCGCATCCGCAGGGCCTGCGGCTCGCGCGCGTGCGCGTCGCGGGAGTCGGCGGCCGCGGCTCCGGCGACGTCCTCGAGCTCGGCTACGACGACGCCGGCCAGCTCGCCTCGGTCCGCCGGCCCGACGGCACCGCCCGTCGCTACCGCTACGAGGATCCGGCCGATCCGCTGCGCCTGACCGGCGTCGACGCGACCGGCGCCGGTCCCGACGCGCCGCTCGCGCGCATCGCGTACGACGCGCAGGGCCGCGCGATCCGCGCCACCGACGACGCGGGCGGCACGCTGTCGTTCGGATACGCGCTGCCCGACCGCGCCGACGGGACGGGCTCGACCACCGTCGTCGACGACGCCGGCCGCCGCGCGCGCTACCGCTGGCGCTACGACCGGCGGCTGCACGAGCCGCGGCTGCTCGATTCCGAGGGCGAGGCCTGCGACGCGTGCCCGCCCGCGCCGCGCCGCTGGGACCGGGACGCGGCGGGACGCCTGCGCCGCGTGACCGCGCCCGACGGCACCGTCGAATTCGGCCACGACGCCGCGGGCCGGCCGAACGGCGCGTGGCGGCTGGAGGCCGGCGGCGCGCGCACGCTGCTGTGGCGGCTGCGGCACGAGGGCGGGCCGCTGCGCGCGCGCCTCGTCCAGATCGAGCAGCCCTCCGTCGCGCCGGGCCGGCTGCACCGGATCCGCATCGAGCGCGCCGCCGACGGCACGCCGCGCGCGGTGGTCGAGACCGGCTTCGCGCCGGTGCCCGGACCCCGGGGGCCGCGCTTCGCGCCGATCGCGCGCCGCTTCGGGCTCGGCGTCGTACCGCCGTCGGACCCGGGGAACGACGCGCTCGCGCGGCCCTCCGCGGCGGCGCGGCGGCTCGCCTGGATCGACGGGCCGCTGCCCGGGCCGGCCGACCGCATCGGGCTGGACGCCGACGGCGAGCGCGTCGCGATCGCCGGCCCCGCGGGGCGCGTGGAGATCGTCGGTCTCGACGCGGGACGGCCGTCGTCGATCGACGCGGCCGGCGAGCCGACGCTGCGGCTGCGGTATCCCGGGTCCGATGCCGCCGGGCCGCGCGCGTGGTCCGCCGTCCGCGGCGCCGCGCGGCTCGACGTCCTGCCCGACGCGCGCGGCGCGGCCCCGGTGCTCCTGCGGACCGATGCCGCCGACCCCGGCGGACGGATCGCGGCGGGCGCGCCCGAGCTCGTCGCGACGCATCGCGCCGCGTCGATGCGGCTCGGCCGCCCCACCGCGATCGCGCTGCCCGACGGCGCCGTCTTCCGCCGCGGCTTCGACGACTTCGGCCGCGTCGCCTGGATCGAGGAGCCCGGTGCGCCGCGCCGCTGGGCGGCGTGGGACGAGGCCGACCGGCTCGTCGAGCACCGCCCGGGCGACGGCAGCGTGCTGCGCCACCGGCGCGACGCCGCGGGCCGCCTGCTCGAGTCGACGCTGGAGGCGGGCGGCCGGCTCGAGACGCTCGGGCGCTACCGCTGGGACGGCCCGCGGCTCGTCGAGGCGGCGAACGACGCGGTGACGATCCGGTACGAGCACGACGCGCAGGGCCGGCTCGCCGCCGCCTCGCACCGGTTCGCGCACCGCGACGCGCCGCTCGAGTGGCGCTGGACCTACGACGCGCACGACCGGATCGACGCCGAGTTCCTGCCGGGCGGGCTGGTCGTGCGGCACCGCTACGCCGACGGCCGCCGCGTCGGGCTGGAGATCGAGGGCGCGGCCTCGGCCTCGATCGATCCGGCCGTGCTGCGCGAGCCTCTCGCGATCGTCGACGGGCCGCCGCCTCGCGTCGACGCCGGCCGCCTCGACGTCGTCGCCGGACGGCTGCGCGAGGCCGGCGGCGTCGAGCACCGGCCCGATCCGCACGGGCGGCGCGCGCTCGCGCGCGCCGTGCACGGCGGCCCGGTCCGCGCGTTCGTCCACGACGACTGGCGGCTGCGGGCCGAGCTCGACGGCGACCGGCTGCGGCACTGGATCTGGGACGGGCCGCGGCCGGTCGCGCTGGTCGAGGACGGCCGCGTGCTGCGCGTGGTCAGCGACGGCCGTTTCGCGCCGGTGCGCGTGCTCGATCGCGACGGCCGGATCGCCTGGGCCGCGCGCTACGACCGCCTCGGCGCGGCCACGGTCGCGCCGGGCGCGACGATCGACGTCGCGCTGCGGCTGCCCGGCCAGGTCCTCGATCCGGTCACCGGGCTGCACCACAACCACTTCCGGACCTACGACCCGGCGCGCGGCCGCTACCTCGAGCCCGACCCGCTCGGGCTGCAGCCCGACTTCGCCGTCGCCGACGACCTGTTCGCCTTCGCCGGCGGCGACCCGCTGCGCCACGGCGATCCGTGGGGCCTCGCCCGGCTCACCTGGTTCGCGATCGGCACCGACGAGCGCGGCCGCCCGCTCGGCCGCACGCAGGGTTGGGACAACGCGCGATGGTCGTTCCTGATCGAGGACATCCTGCCGACGACGCCCGAGGGATCGGCGCGGGCGCGTCCGCTCGCGAGCCCCTTCGACGGGCTGCTGTTCGATCCGTGGGGCGACTTCGTCGGCCGCCACGAGGCCGCGCGGGCGCTGCCCGGCAACGGCCTCGACGCGGTCGGCTGGCGGGGCACCGGCGGTCGCGAGGTGTTCGGCGCCTTCGTCGCGCACTACGCGGGCGCGCTCGCGGCGCCCGAGCGCTTCGTGATCGACGGCTTCGACGACCGGCGCGCCGGCGCGCTCGCGACGATCCTCGCGGCCGCGCCCGCGCAGCGCGCGAGCTGCGTCGCGCAGGTGCTGCAGTCGCTGCGCGTGCCGCTCGCCGAGACCGAGCGCCCGCTGCGCCCGGCGGTCGTCGAGCCGGGGCCGGCGCGCGTGCTCGCCTGCCGGCCGCCGACGACGCTGCCGGTGCGCTGGCGCGACGACCTCGAGCGCGTGCGGGTCGAGCGCCTGCAGGCCGCCGCCGAGATGCAGGAGAGCCCGAGCGCGTCGATCGGCGAGGACTGCGCGGCCTCGAACGGCTGCCGCGTGCGCCGCGCGGTGACCGTCAACGGAAGGGACTACCACGCGTCCTACGGTCGCACGCAGTTCACGGTGACCACCTTCCTGCCCGAGCTGATGCGGCTCGCCGCGCGCGGCGGCGGCGACGACGCGGCCGCGCTGCGCGCGGCGAGCGGTCTCGACGCGCCGATCGTGCTCGACGGCCGGCCGGGCACGGTGCACGACGCGCTCGCGCTGGCGCGCTCGCGGGTCGACGCCGCCTACCGGGCGTTCCCCGCGCTGCGCGCCGAGTTCGGCCGTGGGCTCGGCCCGGCCGCCGCCGACGCGGCCTGGGACGCGCTGCCCGAGTCGCGCCGCGCCGCGTTCCGCGCGGCCACCGGGCTCGGCCGCGAGGCCTTCGTCGACATGCTCGGGCTGCGCGTGGGCCCGGGCGCGATCACCGAGGAGGAGGGACGGCACGCGATCGCCGCGTCGGCCGCGGCGACCGTGCGCTGGACCTCGCCGGACGGCTCGGGCGCGCGCTCGTTCGACGCATGGCTCGTCGGGCTCTTCTCCTCGCGCGATCCCTACGACCACGTCTCGCGGGTGTTCCTGCGCGACGCGCTGCGCCGCGTGCTCGCCTCGCCGCGGCTCGCCGGCCGGTTCGACGATCCGTCGCCCGGCAGCCCCGGGCACGAGGCGCGCCGGGCGGCGATCGAGACCGACCTCGCGCGGCGCGTGGCGGTGCTGCACAACAGCGGCCGCCTCGACCTCGCCACCCGGCCCGACCTCGACGCCGCGCTGCGCACCGACGCGCCCGCCTGGGTCGCGGCCTACGTCGACGGGTTCGTGCGCGCCGAGAGCCGCGGCGACTGGGACTCGATCCGCTGCGCCGACGCGCTCGCCGGGCGCACCGGCCTGCGCCTCGCGCCGCTGGCGGCGATGACCGGCACGCCGCTGCCGCCGACCGATCCCGGTCCGACCCGGCGCGCGCTCGGGCTGCCGCGCTGGGCGGGGCGATGAGCCCACCGCGACCCGGCGCGACGCCCGCGCGACCCGCTCCGTCAGCGCTCGCGCGAGAGCATCGGCGCGGCGTCGAAGATCCGCGCGTCCATCGTGGCCAGCGGCTCGGCGACGCGCACGCCCGGCGGGCAGAACGCGAGCACCTGCGAGCGCGCGTCGATGCCGGGCGCCACCTCGACGAGCGTCAGCACGCCGTCGCGCAGCTCGAACACCGCGCGCTCGGTCACGTAGAGGATGCGCCGCCCGAGGCTCGCGACGTACGCCGCGTCGAAGGTCAGGTGCGACACGCGCGGCACGAGCTTCGCGACGCGCCCCTCCCGCACGATCCGCAGCCGCCCGTCGCGCGCCTCGACCTGCAGCCCGCCCGCGGTCAGCGTGCCCATGAACACGACCTCGCGCGCGCTCTGCGTGATGTTGATGAAGCCGCCCACGCCCGAGACGATCCGCCGGTCGCCCTCGCCGAACAGGCTCACGTTGACGTTGCCCTGCACGTCGAGCTCGGCGAGCCCGAGGAACGCGACGTCGATGCCGCCGCCGTCGTAGAAGTCGAACTGCGCCGGATGGTCGACGACCGCCTCCGGATACGCCGACGCGCCGAACGACAGCCCGTCGGCCGGCGTGCCGCCGATCGGCCCCGCCTCGACGGTCAGCGTGAAGCCCGCGACGCCCTCCTCGGCCGCGACCGCGCCGATGCCGGCCGGCATGCCGACGCCGAGGTTGACGACGCGCGGCGCGCGGGCCACCAGCTCGAGCAGCGCGCGGCGCTGCACGATCTTGCGCACGTCCAGCGGCAGCGGCGGCGCCGGCTCGTGCGAGTGGCCGGGGCCGCGCCACGAGACGGTGTACGCCGGGTTGAACCGCTCGGCGAAGGTCATCATGTGCTCGTCGTCGTGCTCGGCGAGCACGACGTGGTCGATCAGGATGCCCGGCACCTTGATCGCGTGCAGGTTCTCGTGGCGCTCGACGACGCGGCGCGCCTGCGCGATCACGATGCCGCCGCTGTTGCGCGCGGCCTGCGCGATCGCGAGCAGCTCGTGGTGGAAGGCCTCGTCCTCGGTCGACAGGTTGCCGCGCGCGTCGACCGCGGTGCCCCGGATCAGCGCGACGTCGATCGGGAACGACGGATAGAGCAGCCAGCGCTCGCCGCCCAGCGTCAGCGGCTCGACGAAGCGCCGCGCGCCGAGGCGCACCGCTTCGCGCGCGGTGTCGTTGATCGCCCCGCCGTCGAGGTCGGGGTCGACGAAGGTGCGCGTGCCGATCTTGGTGATCACGCCCGGCTTGCCGCCGGCGATCGCGCGGTAGAGCTGCGTGATCACGCCCTGCGGCAGGTTGAACGCCGCGCAGCGCTCCTCGAGCGCGAGCGCCGACAGCTTCGGCGCCGAGCGCCAGTGGCCGCCGACGATGCAGCCGGTCATGCCGGCGTGGCCGAAGTGGTTGACGCCCCGGTGGGCGCGATCGCCCTGCCCGGCCGAGTACACGAGCGTGAGGTCGGCGGGCGCGCCCTCGGCGAGGAAACGGCGCTCGAGCGCCGCGGTCACGGCCTCGGCGTGGCCGCAGCCGACGAATCCGGCGCTGGCGACGGTCGCGCCGCTGCGCACCAGCGCGGCGGCCTCGGTGGCGGAGATCAGGTTCAAGGCGGCGTCTCCCGGCGGGTCGTCGTGGCGGCCGCCCGCGGCGCGCGATCGCCCGGAGGCGTCGCGCGGCGTCGGGCGGCCGGGCCGCCGATTATCCCGGAATCGGCCGCGGTGGCGGCCCGCGCGAGCCGGGCCGGCGCGGGTCCGCCCCGGCCGGCCTGCCGGCTAGACCGCCCGGATCGGGATCGGGTCGCGCTTCGTGCCGTCGCCGCGGCCGCGCCAGCGCGCCAGGCCCTGCGCCCAGGCCTCGCGTCCCTTCTCGAGGTTGCGCTCCTTGACCGGCCCGAAGCCGCGGATCTGCTCGACGACCTTCGCGAGCGACACCGCCTGGGCGTGGTTGCCGGCGTCGAGCCGCGCGAGGATCTCGTCGACCAGCGCCTCGTACTCGACGATCAGCGCGCGCTCGGTGCGACGCTCCTCGGTGCGGCCGAACGGATCGAACGGCGTGCCCCTCAGCCGCTTCAGCCTCGCCAGCACGCGCATCGCGTGCAGCATCCACGGCCCGTAGCTGCGCTTGGCGGGCCGCCCGGTGCGCGGATCGACCTTCGACAGCAGCGGCGGCGCGAGATGGAAGCGCAGCGACCAGTCGCCCTCGAAGCGCTCCTTCAGCGACGCGAGGAACGCGGGGTCGGCGTGCAGCCGCGCGACCTCGTACTCGTCCTTGTACGTCATCACCTTGAACAGGTTGTTCGCCACCGCCTCGGTCAGCCGCCAGCGGCCCGCGGCACCGACGCGATCGCCCTCGACGCGGCGCACCCGCTCGACGCGCTCGCGCCAGCGGCGCGCCCACGCGGCGTCCTGGTAGGCCTCGAGGAACGCCGCCCGCCGCTCGATCAGCGCGTCGAGGTCGGCCTCGCCGCGTACCGTGCCCGTCGGCCGGCGCAGCTCGATCACCCGCGAGGCGGGCTCCGGCCGCGCGAGCCGCCGCACCGCCTCGGGATCGTGCGCGAGACGCCGCCCCCAGAGGAACGCCTCGAGGTTGCGCGCGACCGACACGCCGTTCAGCTCGATCGCGCGCTCGAGCGCGCGCCGGGTCAGCGGCAGCCAGCCCTTCTGCCACGCGTAGCCGAGCAGCAGCGGATTCGTGTAGATGGCGTCCCCGAGCAGCCCGAGCGCGACGTCGTTCGCCTCGACGAAGTCGACGTCCTGCTCGCCGGCGGCCTCCAGCACGTTGCGCCGCAGCCCCTCGGCGGGCAGCGCCCAGTCGGGGTCGCGCAGGAAGTCCGAGGTCGGCGACACGTTCGCGTTGACGACCGCGCGCGTGACCTTCGGGCGCATCTTCGCGAGCGCCTCGTTGCCGGCGGCGACGACGAGGTCGCAGCCGATCACCAGGTCGGCCTCGCCGGTGGCGATCCGCGTGGCGTGCAGCGCGTCGGGCGCGTCGGCGATCTGCACGTGCGAGAACACCGCGCCGCCCTTCTGCGCGAGCCCCGCCATGTCGAGCACCGAGATGCCCTTGCCCTCGAGGTGCGCGGCCATGCCGAGCAGCTGGCCGATCGTGACGACGCCGGTGCCGCCGACGCCGGTGACGAGGATGCCGTAGGTGCGGTTGCCCGACTCGGCCGTGCCGACGATGCGCGCCGGCTCGGGCAGCTCGCGGATCGACTCGGGCAGCGCGGGGGCGGCGCCGTCCTTCGCGCCCTGCGCGCCCGCGACGGCGGCCTTGCGCAGCGAGCCCCCCTCCACCGTGACGAAGCTCGGGCAGAAGCCCTTCAGGCAGGAGAAGTCCTTGTTGCACGACGACTGGTTGATCCGGCGCTTGCGGCCGAGGTCGGTCTCGACCGGCTCGACGCTCACGCACGACGACTGCACGCTGCAGTCGCCGCAACCCTCGCACACCGCCTCGTTGATCACGACGCGGCGCGCCGGGTCGGGGAACCCTGGCTTGCCGTCGACGATCTTCTTGCGGCGACGGCGCTTCTCGCTCGCGCAGGTCTGGTCGTAGACGAGGATCGTGCAGCCGGGCGTCTCGCGCAGCCGGCGCTGCACGAAGTCGAGGTGGTCGCGGTGGAACACCTCCACGCCCTCGAGCGCCGGATGCGTCTTGGCCGCGCCCTCGTACTTCTCGGGCTCGTCGGTGACGATCACGACCTCGCGCGCGCCCTCGGCCTTCATCTGCGCGACGATGCCGGGCACCGTCACCGAGCCGTCGTGCGGCTGGCCGCCGGTCATCGCGACCGCGTCGTTGTAGAGGATCTTGTAGGTGATGTTGACGCCGGCGGCGATCGACGCGCGCACCGCGAGCGAGCCCGAGTGGAAGTAGGTGCCGTCGCCGAGGTTGGCGAACACGTGCGCCTCGTCGCAGAACGGCGCCTGCCCGATCCAGGGCACGCCCTCGCCGCCCATCTGCGTGAAGGTCTCGGTGCGCCGCTCGGGCATCCAGGTCGCCATGTAGTGGCAGCCGATGCCGGCGACCGCGCGCGAGCCCTCGGGCACGTGCGTCGAGGTGTTGTGCGGGCAGCCCGAGCAGAAGGTCGGCGTGCGCGCGGCGGTCGGATGCGGCGCGGCGAGCGCGCGCTCCTTCCCCTCGATGATCGCGATCCGCGACTCGATCCGCGCGCGGATGTCGGACGGCAGCGCGCCGCCCAGCTTGGCCGCGTACTGGCCCGGGTTCAACAGCCGCGCGGCGATCGCCTTCGCGATGATCGCCGGCGACAGCTCGCCCAGCCCCGGCAGCAGCCAGCGGCCCTGCGGCATCGCCCACTCGCCGCCGCGGCCGTCCTTCTCGTCGAACTTGCCGTAGACGCGCGGACGCACGTCGTCGCGCCAGTTGTAGAGCTCCTCCTTCAGCGCGTACTCGAGCACCTGGCGCTTCTCCTCGACGACGAGGATCTCGTCGAGGCCGGTGGCGAACTCGCGCACCGTGCTCGCCTCGAGCGGCCAGACGACGCCGACCTTGAACACGCGGATGCCGAGCCGCTCGCAGGCCTCGCGGTCGAGCCCGAGGTCCTCGAGCGCCTGCATCGTGTCGAGGTAGGCCTTGCCCGCGGTGAGGATGCCGAACCAGGCGCGCGGCGAGTCGACGACGACGCGGTTCAGCCGGTTGGCGCGCACGTAGGCGAGCGCCGCGTACCACTTGTAGTCGAAGAGCCGCGCCTCCTGCTCGAGGGGCGGATCGGGCCAGCGGATGTTGAGCCCGTGCGGATCGTGGTGCGGGTACGGGAAGTCCTCGGGCAGCACGATCGACACGCGGTCGGGATCGATGTCGACCGAGGCCGCCGCCTCGACCACCTCGGTGACCGTCTTCATCGCGACCCACAGGCCCGACCAGCGCGACATCGCCCAGCCGTGCAGCCCCAGGTCGAGGTACTCCTGCACCGTCGCCGGGTACATGACCGGGATGCCGCAGGCCTTGAACACGTGGTCGGACTGGTGCGGCAGCGTCGAGCTCTTCGCGCCGTGGTCGTCACCGGCGAGCACCAGCACGCCGCCGTGGCGCGCGCTGCCCGCGGCGTTCGCGTGCTTGAAGACGTCGCCGCTGCGGTCGACGCCCGGACCCTTGCCGTACCACATCGAGAACACGCCGTCGACGTTGGCGCGCGGGTTCAGCGCCACCTGCTGGGTGCCCCAGACCGCGGTGGCCGCGAGGTCCTCGTTCAGCCCGGGCCGGAAGACGATCCGCTGGCGCTCGAGGTGCGCGCGCGCCTTCCAGAGCGCCTGGTCGACGCCGCCGAGCGGCGAGCCGCGGTAGCCGGAGACGAAGCCGGCGGTGTTCAGCCCGGCGCGGCGGTCGCGCTCGCGCTGCAGCATCGGCAGGCGCACCAGCGCCTGGGTGCCCGACATGAAGGCCCGGCCGCGCTCGAGCGCGTACTTGTCGTCGAGCGTCACTTCGCGCAGCGCGCGCTCGAGCTGCGCCTGCAGCGCCGGATCCAGCGGTGCGTTCATCGTCGTCGTCCTCCGTCCGGGGATCGTGCCCGGCAGTGGTCCCGCGAGCGCGGATGGGCGCGCCGGCGGGGGTCGTTCGCCGCTCGTGACGGCGCGCGCCGATAGTGGCACAGCGACCGCCGTGCCCGCGTCGGAGTCCACCTGTACGGCGGGGGTCCGCGCGACCGGTACGCCCGCCGGCCGGCCGGCCGTCGACCCCTCAGCCCGTCGCCCGCCTCGGCATCAGCACGCTCGCGATCGCGACCAGCACGCAGCCGAGCGCGGCCCAGTCGTGCCAGGTCGGCACCTCGCCGAGCATCGCCATGCCCGAGAACAACCCGACCACCGGGATCAGCATCACCGACAGCCCGCTCGCCACCGGCGGCAGCAGCCCGACCAGCCGGAACCACAGCAGCTGCGACACCCCGAAGACGAGGAACACGTTGTAGAGGATCGCCGCCCACTCGACGGCGTCGGGCGGCCGCACCCACAGGTGGCGCTCGAAGACGAAGGCGATCGCCGAGCAGACGACGAGCGCCTGCACCATCATCCAGAAGGTCAGCACGATCACCGAGCCGGGCACCTCGCGCCGCCGCATCCAGTGCGTGCCCATCGCCCACACCGCCGCGGCGACGATCATGCACAGCGTGCCGAGCGGGCGGCCGGACAGCGTCGACAGCTCGCTGCCCAGCAGCAGCGCGACCGCCCCGGTCGCCGCCGCGACCCCGAAGCCGGTGCGCGCGTCGAGCCGCTCGCGGTAGACCGCCCAGCCGAGCACCGCCGTCCAGACCGGCATCGTGTAGCCGAGGATCGCGGCGCGCCCCGAGGACAGCAGCGCGATCCCCCAGATCGACAGCACGTACCAGACGATCATGTTGGTCATCGCGAGCGCGACGAGCTCGCGCCAGTGCCGGCGCTCGACCCGCAGCGAGTGGCCCTGCCAGCGCGCCATCGCGGCGAGCAGCACGACGCCGCCGGCCATGCACAGCGTCCGGAAGCTGAGCGGCGCGAAGTCGCGCACCCCCGCCTTCATCACCGGCCAGTTGACGCCCCAGAGCAGCGTCAGCAGCGCGAGCAGCGCGAGTTCCTTGCGGGACAGGGGGACGGACATGGACGGATACCGGACGGGCGGACCCGCCGGGCGCGGTCGGCGCGGGTAGAATCGCGGCCGCGATGGCCGAGTCGTTCACATTGTCGCTCAGGCGTGCCTGG
Source organism: Burkholderiaceae bacterium (assembly GCA_035628395.1). Classification (GTDB taxonomy): domain Bacteria; phylum Pseudomonadota; class Gammaproteobacteria; order Burkholderiales; family Burkholderiaceae_E; genus UBA4615. The sequence continues at coordinate 16,731 of DASPJX010000306.1, forward strand.
GCCCGTTCCGGTTCGCTCCTGTGCGTCGGGCTCGACCCCGACCCGGACCGGATGCCGGCGCCGCTGCGCGGCGCGCCCGACGCGGTGCTGCGCTTCTGCACCGCGATCGTCGACGCCACCGCCGACCTGGTCTGCGCGTTCAAGCCGCAGATCGCCTACTTCGCCGCGCAGCGCGCCGAGGACCAGCTCGAGGCGCTGATCGCGCACGTCCACGCGCGGTACCCGGGCGTGCCGGTGGTGCTCGACGCCAAGCGCGGCGACATCGGCCCGACCGCCGAGCGGTACGCGCGCGAGGCGTTCGAGCGCTATCGCGCCGACGCGGTCACCGTGAATCCGTACATGGGCCTCGACTCGATCGAGCCCTGGCTCGGGCATCCGGGGCGCGGCGTGATCCTGCTGTGCCGCACCTCCAACCCCGGCGGCGCCGACCTGCAGGCGCTCGACGTCGGCGGCGAGCGGCTCTACGAGCGCGTCGCCCGGCTGGCCGCCGGCCCCTGGAACCGCGGCGGCGAGCTCGGGCTGGTCGTCGGCGCGACCGTGCCCGCGGAGCTCGCGCGGGTCCGCGAGCTCGCCCCGTCGCTGCCGCTCCTCGTGCCGGGCATCGGCGCGCAGGGCGGCGACGTCGCCGCCACCGTCCGCGCCGGGCGCGACGCCGACGGCGCCGGCATGATGATCAACTCCTCGCGCGCGATCCTGTACGCGAGCGCCGGCGAGGACTTCGCCGAGGCCGCCCGCCTCGCCGCGATCCGCACGCGCGACGAGATCGAGCGGTTCCGCCGTGCCTGATCCCGGCGCCCCGCCGGCCCGTCCGACGTCCGGGTCGCCGCCCCGATGAGAGTCCTGCTCGCCGAGGACGACACCGTGCTGGCCGACGGCCTGTGCCGGTCGTTGCGCAAGGCGGGCTACGCGGTCGACTGGGTCGTCTCCGGCGGCGACGCCGACTCGGCGCTCGTCGCCCAGTCGTACGACCTGCTGATCCTCGACCTCGGGCTGCCGAGGATGTCGGGCCTCGAGGTGCTCAAGCGGCTGCGCGGGCGCGCGGCCACGCTGCCGGTGCTGATCCTGACCGCCGCCGATTCGGTCGAGCAGCGGGTGCAGGGGCTCGACCTGGGCGCCGACGACTTCATGGCCAAGCCGTTCGCGCTGTCCGAGCTCGAGGCCCGGGTGCGGGCGCTGGTGCGCCGCTCGAGCGGCACCGGCGTCGCGAGCGTCGTGCGCCTGGGCGACCTCGTCTACGACCACAGCGGGCGCACCGCGACGCTGCACGGCCAGGCGCTCGAGCTGTCGGCGCGCGAGACCGGGCTGCTCGAGGTGCTGCTGTCGCGCGTCGGGCGGCTGGTCAGCAAGGAGCAGATCGTCGACCACCTGTGCGGATGGGGCGACGAGGTCAGCCACAACGCGGTCGAGGTGTACATGCACCGGCTGCGCAGGAAGCTCGAGGGCGCCGGCATCCGGATCGCCACGGTGCGCGGGCTCGGCTACTGCCTCGAGCGCCCGCCCGAGGGCGTGGCCAAGCCCTGAGCCGCGGAGCGGCGCCGATGACCGACGGATCCCCGCGATGAGCGCCGCCCCCCGGGCGTCCCGGCCGCGCGGCGCGGAGGACGACCCCGACGGCGCGACGGCGCCGCGGCAGCGCTTCCGGTGGCTCGCGCCGCGCAGCTCGCTGCGCGACCTGGTCGAGACCCGGGAGCGCGCGCATGCGCCGCTCTTCGGCGGCGGGGCGCCGCCGCCCGAGCCCGAGCTCCGCGGGCGGCGCGCGGCCGGGGGCTTCGGCTTCGTCGACGAGCCGGGGCCCGGCGAGGCCGGCGTCGCGCCGGGCTCGGCGCCCGCCGCCGACACCCGCGGCTGGGCGGGCCGGTTCCGGCCCCGGCCCCGGCGCCTGCGTCGCGCGCGCGCCGAGCGCACCGAGCAGGGGTCGCTCTTCGGCGAGATCCTCGACTGGATGTTCGCGCCGCTGCTGCTGCTGTGGCCGCTGTCGGTCGCGGTGACCTTCGTCGTCGCGCGCTCGCTCGCCGACGCGCCGTTCGACCGCGCGCTCGTCGAGCGGACCGAGACGCTCGCCCAGCAGGTGCTGCGGCTCGCCGCCGACCGGATCGTCGTCGACGTGCCCTCGCCCGCGCGCGACTTCCTCGCCGCCGACGACGAGGACGCCGTCTACTACCAGGTGATCGGGCCGCGGGGCCGGGTGGTCGCCGGCGAGCCCGACATGCCGCGGCCCGGCATCTACGATTTCCCGGCCTCCGGCAAGGTCAAGCTGCGGACGACGTCGTTCCGCAGCGAGCAGGTGCGCATCGGCTACCTGTACCTCGGGCTCGGCGACGACGAGCTCGGGCCGGTGCTCGTGCAGGTCGCCGAGACGCTCGACCGGCGCGGGCGGCTCGCCAACGAGATCATCAAGGGCGTGATCTTCCCGCAGTTCCTGATCCTGCCGATCGCGGTGGTGCTGGTCTGGTTCGGGCTGTCGCGCGGGTTGGCGCCGCTCGAGTCGCTGCAGCAGCGCATCCGCGACCGCTCGCCCGACGACCTGTCGCCGATCGACGCGAAGGCCGCGCCCGAGGAGATCGCGCCGCTGGTCGACGCGTTCAACGACCTGCTCGAGCGGCTGTCGGAGAACGTCAGCGCGCAGCAGCGGTTCATCGCCGACGCCGCGCACCAGCTGAAGACGCCGCTCGCCGGCCTGCGCACGCAG
>DASPJX010000307.1:0-3269 GCA_035628395.1 Burkholderiaceae bacterium
CGGCAGCGGCGTCGCGCTCGGCGAAGGTGTCGGCCAGCCTGCCGGCGGCGTCGAGGGTCTCGGGCGGGACCAGGCCGGCGCGCGTGAGCACCAGGGCGAGCAGCAGGAGCGCCGCGAGGTTGCCCGCGAACGTCAGCAGCCAGAGCCGCAGCAGGGCACCGGGCGTGCCGCGGCGGTGCAGGACCGCCGCGATCGGCACGAGGAAGTTCTCGGTGAACAGCTCGGAACGTCCGACGACGATGAGGACGAAGCCGATGCCGAACGCGAGCGAGCCGCCGATGTGGGCGATCTGCTCGGGAACGGAGATGGCGAGCGCGCCGGAGACCACGGTCATCGCGGTGATCCCGAGCATCACGTCGACGCCGCCGACGACGCCGGTCGCCGCCAGCGCGGCCGAGCCGCGCGCCAGCCGGCGCTCGCCCTCGTCGACGCTGTCGTTCCAGATCTCGTCGGGCCCGGGTGCGCTCACCCGCCGCAGCTACCCCCGCAACCCCCGCCGGAACCCGCGCACGCCGCGCAGCGCTCGGTCCGTGCGCCGTGCGCGCCGCTGCCGCCGGGCCCGGCCGGGCCTTCAGGCCCAGGCGGCGTCGAAGGCGGCCTGGTCGAGCGGCGCGATCCACACCTCGTGGACCTGGCGACCGGCGATGGCGTAGAGCGCGACGTGGAGGAGGTCGAGGTCGCGGCCGTCGCGCTGCCCCGTCCCGCGGTAGACCACCGCGGCGTGGTCGACGCCCTCGAGCACGTCGAGCACCTCGACGCGGTACGTCCCGCCCGTCAGCTCGGCGCTGCGCCGCAGCTGCGCCAGGACGGCGTCGCGGCCTTCCGGATCTCCGGCCAGCAGGTTGCCGCCCGGGGTGTGCCAGCGGATGCCGGGCGCCATGGCGGCCTGGATCGTCGCCCCGTCGCCCTCGGCAGAGGCGGTGAACAGCCGCCGCAGCAGCTCGGCGTGCCCGCCCACCGCCGTGCGCTACTCGCCCTCGGCGCGCAGGGGGGTGCGCTCGAACGGCTCGGCCAGCAGCATCTCCTTGGTGAAGATGAGGTCGGAGCGGTCGTAGTCCGACATCTCGTAGTCGTGGCCCATGGTGATCGCGTCGAACGGGCACGCGACCTCGCAGTAGCCGCAGAAGATGCAGCGCGAGAGGTTGATCTCGTAGACGGCCGCGTAGCGCTCGCCGGCGCTCACCCGGTTGTCGGGCGTGTTCTCGGCCGCGACCACGCGGATGCAGTCGGCGGGGCAGGCGGCGGCGCACAGCGAGCAGCCGACGCACTTCTCCAGCCCCGAGTCCTCGAAGCGGTGCAGGCGGTGGCGGCCGCGGAACCGCGGGTACACCGGCACCTTCTCCTCGGGGTAGTTGATGGTGTGCACGCCCTCGACGACGCGCGCGAACGTCGTCTTGAGGCCGCGCAGCGTCTCGCCGAACGCGCGGTACAGCCCGCCGGCGCCGCCCGGCTCGGGCGCGCGCACGACGTGCAGCTCGTCAGGGGAAGGGGGCCAGGTCATGCCACCACCACGATCGCGGTCACGAGGGCGTTCAGGGTCGCGAGCGGCAGCAGGACCTTCCAGCCGAAGCTCATGAGCTGGTCGTAGCGCAGGCGCGGCAGCGTCGCGCGGATCCAGATGAAGAACAGGGAGAAGATCGCCATCTTCGCCAGCACCACCACCGGCTGCAGCGCTCCCGGCGTGTCGATGCCGAACGGCAGCAGCCAGCCACCCAGGAAGACCGTCGCCGTGACGCCGCTGACGACGAGGATGTTGAGGTACTCCGCGAAGAAGTACGAGGCGAACCCGCCGCCGCCGTACTCCGTGTTGTAGCCGCCGACGAGCTCCGCGTCCGCCTCGACCATGTCGAAGGGCGCGCGGTTGGTCTCGGCGAACGACGCGATCAGGAAGATCACGAAGCCCACCAGCTGCGGGCCGATGAACCACATGCCCTGCTCGTCCTGCGCGTGGACCATCCCGACGAGCGACAGCGTGCCCGCCTGCATCACCACGCCGACGAGCGCCAGGCCCTGCGCCACCTCGTAGGAGATGAGCTGCGCCGCGGCGCGCATCGAGCCCAGGAACGAGTACTTCGAGCCGGACGCCCAGCCTCCGAGCATGATCCCGTAGAAGGCGACCGCGCCGAAGGCGAAGAGGTACAGCGGGCCGATCGTCACGTCGACGCCGTACAGCCCGACCTGGGTGCCCCAGATGTCCACCGTGTCCCCGAACGGGATGACGGCGAAGGCCGCAGCGGCCGTGAGCACGCTGAGCACCGGGGCGAGGCGGAACAGCCACCCGATCGAGGTGCGCGGGCGGAACGACTCCTTCGTGAGGAGCTTGACGATGTCGGCCAGCGGCTGCAGCGCACCGAACGGCCCGACGCGGTTCGGGCCGCGCCGGTGCTGGAAGCGGCCCAGGATCTTGCGCTCGCCGATCAGGATCAGCGGGACGAGCTGCAGCCCGACGGCGAAGATGAGGACGCCCTTGATGATCTGGATCCACCACGGCTCGTAGTAGGTGACATCCCCGAGGATCACGACGCAACCTCCTCCACCGGCGCGGCCCGGCGGGCGGCGACCTCCACGAGCGGACCGCGCAGGCGGTTGCCCTCGACGAACACGCTGCCGGCCGGCACGGTCGCGCGGATCGCCGCGACGGCGTGCACGACGTCGTCCCCGGCCCGCACGCTGACGCGCGCGCCGTCGGTCACGCCCAGGCGGCGGGCGTCGTCGGGCGAGAGCTCCGCGCGGGCCTTCGGGACCAGGAACTTCAACGCGGGCGACACCTCGACCTCGGGCCCCGACCAGATCGAGCGGAAGGTCCCGAGCCGCAGGCGACCGTTGGCCTGGGCGACCGCCTCGATGCCCGGGCCCGACGGGTCGCGCTCCGGCTCGGGCCACGCACCGGCGGCGTCGGCCTGCGGCCAGCGCGTGCCGCGCCCGGCGATGACGTCCAGCGACAGCCCCTCGTAGAACGCGACGGCGTCGAAGACCTGCTTGGAGACCGCCGGGCCGTGGAACGCGCGCACGTCGAGCCCCAGCCGGGCCGCGAGCTCGCGCAGGACCCACCAGCCCGGGCGGTTGCCGCCCTGGCGCGCGATCGCCGGCCGCAGGCGCTGCACGAGCCCGTCCGGGTGGACGATCGTGCCCTCCTTCTCGGCGTAGCTCTCGGCGGGGAAGACGACGGTCGCGTGCTCGCGGATGCCCGCGGTGAGGAACGACGCGTGCGCGACGACGGTCGACGCGCGATCGAGCGCGCGCTCCCAGCGCGGGCGGTCGGGCAGGTC
>DASPJX010000308.1:0-18186 GCA_035628395.1 Burkholderiaceae bacterium
CTCGTCGCGAAGGCGCGCGAGTGCTTCGCGGCGGGCGCGCGGCCCCTGTCGCCCGACGAGATCGACGCGCTCGTCGCGCGGCTGCTCGCGATCGACGCGCTCGAGGACGTCCGCGCGCTGCTGCCCGACTGAACCCGCCTCCCGCGGCGGGATGGAGACGACGATGGACGGACGCACCTCGATCGCGGTCGTGACCGGCGCGAGCTCGGGCATCGGCGAGGCGATCGCGCGCCGGCTGCACGCCGACGGATACGCGATCGTCAACGTCGATCGCGTCGCGCCGGTCGACCCGCCGGCCGAGCGCTACGCGTGGCGCCGCGCCGACCTCGCCGACCGTCGCGAGACGGCGGCGGTCGCCGCCGCGATCGCCGCCGAGCACGACGTCGACACGCTCGTCAACAACGCCGGCGTCGCGCGCACCGGGCCGCTCGCCGAGGCGGGCGGCGCCGACTTCGACGTCTCGGTCGACCTCCACCTCCACGCCGCGATCGCGATGGCGAACGCCGTCGTGCCCGGCATGAAGGCGCGCGGCTTCGGACGCATCGTCAACATGTCGTCGCGCGCGATCCTGGGCAAGCGCGAGCGGACGAACTACGCGGGCACGAAGGCCGCGCTCGTCGCCTACACGCGGGTCTGGGCGATGGAGCTCGGCCGGCACGGCATCACCGTCAACGCGATCGCGCCCGGACCGATCGTCACCGAGCTGTTCAGGCGCAGCAACTCGCCGGAGGCGGCGGCGCGGCTGGTCGAGGCCACGGCGGTCGGGCGCGGCGGCACCCCGGACGACGTCGCGAACGCCGCGCGCTTCCTGGTGTCGCCGGCGAGCGGCTTCGTCACCGGACAGGTGCTGCACGTGTGCGGCGGCGCGAGCCTGGGCGCCGCGCCCTGGTGAGCCGCGAACCGGTGAGGTGGGCCCCGGCGAGCCGGGCCGGTTTCAGAACTCGGTCGGCTCGCCGACGCGCCTGACCCGTCTCAGCGCCTGCTCGAGCAGGCGCGAGAACTCGACGAGCCGCGCCTCGGTCGTCGCCGGATCCCACTCGTAGAAGCCCCGGCCGGTCGTCACCCCGTGATGGCCCTGCGCGACCAGCCGCTCGAGCGTGCGGCTGGGCTCGGTGCCGTTGTGCAGCGTCGGGTACAGGTTGCGCGAGGTCGCGAGGTGGACCGGCAGGCCGTGGATGTCGCGCGAGACCACCGGGCCCACGATCCCGTAGCGGAAGCCGAAGCCGAAGCGCACCGCGCGGTCGACGTCCTCGGCGCTCGCCACGCCCGTGTCGATCAGGTGGTAGATCTCGCGGTACATCGCGTGCTGGATCCGGTTGATCAGCATGCCGGGCACGTCGCGGTTCAGCACCAGCGGCACCTTGCCCATCTCCTCCATCCAGCCGACCAGCCGGCGCATCGTCGCCGGCGAGGTGTGCTCGGCGCGCGTGACCTCGACCGCGAGCATCACGTGCGCCGGGATCATGAAGTGCAGGCCGGCGCTGCGCTGCGGGCGCTGCAGCACCCGCGTGACGTCGCCGATCCGCAGCCCCGAGGTGTTGGTGACGATCAGCGTGCGCGCGCCCACGCGTCGCTCGACGTCCGCGAGCAGCCGGTGCTTGAGCTCGAGATCCTCGGTGACCGCCTCGACCACCAGGTCGACGCGCCCGGGCGCGAGCGCGTCGAGCGACTCGCGCATCGCGAGCCGGGCGCGGGCGGCGGCGTCGCGCAGCCGTCGCGTCTCCGCGCGCCAGCGGGCCTGCGCGCGCTCGCGCACCGCCTCGCTCGACTCGACCGCCTCGCAGTCCCAGCCGGCGCGCGCGAACGCCAGCGCGATGTCCGCGCCCATGCGGCCGGCGCCGATCACCACGACACGTCGTGCGTCGGGCGCGGGCGCCGGGCGGCCGCGGCCGCTGCCACTGCCGGCCGCCGTGCGGGGCCGGCTCATTCGAGCCGGATCCCGGCCGCCTTCACGATCCCCTCGTAGGTCCGGCTGCTCTCGGCCATCAGCGAGGCGAACTGCGGCGCGCTGCTCGGCGCGGGGTCGGTGCCGGCGGCGACGAGCCGCTCGCGCACGTCGGGCGCGGCGACCGCCTCGACGATCCGGGCGTTCAGCTTCTCGACGATCGCGGCGGGCGTGCCCCGCGGCGCGGCGATGCCGAACCACGACGCGAGCTCGTAGCCCCGCACCCCGGCCTCGGCGACGGTCGGCACCTCGGGCAGCGCGGCCGAGCGCGTCGCGCAGCTGACCGCGAGGGCCCGCAGCCGCCCGTCGCGCACGTGCTGCATCACCGCGCCCGACAACGTCGCGAAGTAGACGTCGACCTGCCCGCCGAGCAGGTCGGTGAGCGCGGGCGTGTCGCCCTTGTACGGCACGTGCGTGATCCTCGTGCCGGTGCGCGACAGCAGCAGCTCCATCGCGAGCTGGGGCATCGAGCCCGGGCCGGCCGACGCGTAGTTCATCCCGCCCGGGCGCGACCGCGCGGCGGCGAGCAGGTCGTCGAGCGAGCGGATCGTCGAGGACGCCGGCACCACCAGCACGTGCTGCACCGCGACGATCTGCGCGACCGGCGCGTAGTCGCGCACCACGTCGTAGCCGACCTTCTGCAGCGCGGGCGCCACCGCCATCGAGCCCGGTGCCCACAGCAGCGTGTAGCCGTCGGGCGCCGACTTCGCCACGTGCTCGAACGCGATGGTGCCGCCGGCGCCGACGCGGTTCTCGACCACCATCGGCTGCCCGAGCGTGGCCGAGACCTTCTGCGCGATCAGCCGCGCGGTCGTGTCCGAGGCGCCCCCCGCGGGGTAGGGCACCACCAGCTTCACCGGGCGCGCGGGGAACTCCTGGGCGTGCGCCGGGGAGCCCAGGCTCGCCAGCGCGAGCAGGGCCGTCAGGATCAGTCTCATGGCGTCTCCTCCGTCTCGGTTGCGTTCATTCGACCTGGATCCGGCCCTTCTCGATCACCGCGCTCCACTGCCGGACCATCTCCCGGTACTGGCGGTCGTGCTCGGCGGGGGCGTTGCCGATCGTCTGGTAGCCGAGCTCGGCCAGCTTCTTCTGCACCGCGGGGTCCGCCAGCGCGCGCGAGAAGTGCGTCGACAGCTTCTCGACGATCGGCGCCGGCGTGCCGGCCGGCGCGTAGACGCCCCAGTAGCTGTCGGCGGCGACCTCCAGCCCCTTCTCGGCGAAGGTCGGCACCGTCGGCACCGCCGGGTTGCGCTGGCGGCCGGTCAGCGCCACCGCGCGCAGCGCGCCGCTCTCGAGGTGCTGGCGCGCGCTCGAGATGCCGCCGAACATCATCTGGACCTGCCCGCCGATCAGGTCGGTGAGGGCGGGGGCGGTGCCCTTGTACGGGATGTGCCGCACGTCGATCCCCGCGGCCTGCTTCAGCAGCTCGCCCGCCAGGTGCGGTCCGGTGCCCGGACCGCCCGACGCGTAGTTGAGCGAGCCGGGCTTCGCCTTCGCGAGCGCGATCAGCTCCTCGAGCGTCTTCGCCGGGACGCTCGGGTGCACCAGCAGGATCACCGGCGCGGTCGCCATCATCGTCACGCCCTGGAACTTCTCGAGCGTGTCGTACGGCAGCTTCGCCTTGAAGAGCCCCGGGTTGATCAGGAACGCCGAGTCGGAGGCGACCAGCGTGTAGCCGTCGGGCGCGGCCTGGGCGACGGCTCCGGTGCCGATGATCGTCGCGCCGCCCGGGCGGTTCTCGATCACGATCTGCTGGCCGAGCGACGCGGAGGCGAGCGGCGCGATCGCGCGGAACACGATGTCGGTGCCGCCGCCCGGCGCGTACGGGATCACCACCCGGATCGGACGTTCCGGAAACGCGTCGGAGGCGATGGCCGGCGCGAGCGCGAGGCACGACAGCAGCCCGAGCATCCAGGCACGTAGCGACATTCGATGATCTCCCAGTGGTACGGCGACGACGGAGCCGCGCCGCGTCCGGTCCGACGACGCGGCCGCGCCGCGTCCCGTCCGATGATAGGAACCCGGGGCGCTCCCGACTGTCTCCGGGAGCACAATCCGGGCGGCCGTCGAACCCGTCGCCGCGCCGGCCCGGTGCGTCGCCGCCGCCGCGCCGGCTTGCTGCGCCGCCGTCACCGCGCCGGTCCGCTTCGCCGCTTCCGGGCGCCGGTCCGCTGCACCGTTGTTCGAGCGCCGGCCCGCTGCGCCGCCCTCAGTCGCCGGGCAGCAGGCCCGCCCGCCGCAGCACCGCCGTGCACTCGGCGAGCTCCTGCGGATCGGGCTCGGACAGCGGCGGGCGCAGCCCGTGGGTCTCGAGGCCGAGCAGGCCCGCGACCCGCTTGAACAGCGAGACGTGGTGGAAGCCGCGCTCGAAGTAGCGACTCTGCAGGTCGCGCGCGAGCGCGGCGATCGTCGCCTGCCGGCGCGCCGCCTCGTCGAGGTCGCCGGCGAGCAGCGCCTCCATGAAGCGACCGCAGTGCGGATGCGCGGCGGTCTGCACGAGCAGCGGCCGCGACGAGCCGAGCGTGAAGCGCACCGCCCGCTCCGGACACTCGCGGTGCCCGTGCAGCAGCGTCTCCTCGAGCGAGGTCGTCACGAGGAGGCGGTCGCCGACGCGCCGCAGCATCCGCGCGTAATGGTCGGGGCTCGCGGTGACCTGCACGCCGCACAGCCCCGGCAGGTGCAGCAGCCCGGCGACCTGCTCCTCGTCGAGGTGGTAGCCCAGCTCGGCGAGCGTGGTGCTGTAGACGAAGAACGGCAGGTCGATCGCGGCGGCGACGGTCTCGTAGAACGCGCGCACGCCGCGCGGGTCGCGCGGGCCGTAGTACGGCGGCCAGATCATCGCCGCGCGCGCGCCGATCGAGCGCGCGTGGCGGGCGAGGCGGATCACGTCGGCGGCGGCGGTCGCCGACACGCCGACGACCACCGGCACGCGGCCGCCCGCCTCGTCGAGGATCGCGGCGGCCACGCGCTCGCGCTCCTCGAGCGTCATCGCCCAGAACTCCTGGTGGATCGAGTGCACCGACAGCCCGCCGACGCCCGGCCGCGCGAGCGTCGCGTGGACGTTGCGCCGCAGCGCGGCCTCGTCGACGGCGCCGTCGGGCGCGAACGGCGTGTAGCACGCGACGAAGTAGCCGCGCAGGTCGGGATCGGGCCGCATGCGGCCCACGATACCGCGACGCGGCGCCCGCGGCTGGCGCGATTCCGGCGACGGGACCAGAATGTCGCGCAGGTGACGTTTCGGGGCGGGCGCGCGACCTATGATCGACCGATCCCACCCCGCGTCCAGGCGATGACACCGATCCCGCGCAGTCCCGGATCCCCCGAGGGGCGCGCGAGCGCACCGGAGCCGGTGCTTCGCGAGGTGCCGGCGGCCTCGCCGCCCGCGCGCTTCAACTTCGCGCGCGACGTGCTGCACCGGCGCGCCGCCGACGCGCCGGCGCGTCCCGCCTCGGTCTTCCTCGCCGCCGACGGCGGCGTCGAGACCTGGACGTACGAGCGGATGTCCGTCGTCGCGGGTCGGATCGCCGGCGCGCTCGCCCGCGCGGGCGTCGGCCCCGGCGACCGGGTGCTGCTCGTCATGCACCGCACGCCGTGGTGGCAGGCGACGCTGGCCGCGTGCCTTCATGTCGGCGCGGTCCCGGTCCCCTGCGTGACGCAGGCCGCCGCCGAGGACGTCGCCTACCGTCTCGCGAGGAGCGGCGCGCGCGCCGTGGTCGCCGAGCGCGAGTTCCTGGCCAGGTTCGCCGCCGGCGCGCCGACGATCCGCTTCGCGCGCGGTGGCGGCGAGGGCTGGCTCGACCTGGAGGCCGCCGCGGCCGCCGCCTCGGGCGAGGTGCCGCCGCCCGCCGACCTGCACGCCGACGACCCGGCGCTGATGTACTTCACCTCCGGCTCGTCGGGCCCGCCGAAGGCGGTGCTGCACGCCTCGCGCGGCGTGTTCGTGCGGGGCCGGCAGCCGTGGGCGCAGCTCGGCGCGGGCGAGGGCGACCTCGTCTGGACGAGCAGCGACACCGGCTGGACCCGCGCCGGCAGCTGCCTGGTCTTCGGGCCGTGGACGCACGGCGCGGCCGCGCTGATGGTCGAGGCGCCGCCGGAGCCCGCCGCGCGCGCGGCGCTGCTCGAGCGCTTCGGGGTGACGATCTTCGGCGCGGTGACCACCGAGCTGCGGCTGATCCTCGCGGGCGGCCCGGCGCCCGCCTTCGCGCGGCTGCGCTGGACGCTGTCGGCCGGCGAGGCGATGACCGCCGAGATGGCCGAGCGCTGGCGCGCGTACTCGGGGCGGCCGCTGCTCGTCGGCTACGGCCAGAGCGAGACGCCGACCGCGACGCTGACCGACCCGTCGCGTCCGGCCGCCAACGGGATGATCGGCCGTCCGATGGCGGGCAACCGCGTCGCGATCGTCGACGCCGACGGCACCGAGTGCGCGCCGGGCGCGCCGGGCGCGATCGCGTTCGACGTCGCCGACCCCGGGCTGATGCTCGGCTACCGCGACGAGACCGGCCGGATCCGGCTGCCGCTGCTCGCCGGCCGCTGGCACCTGTCCGGCGACACCGGCTGGCGCGACGCCGACGGCGAGCTGTACTTCGTCGGGCGGGACGACGACATCATCGGCTCGGCCGGCTACCGGATCGGTCCGACCGAGGTCGAGAACGCGCTCGCCCAGCATCCGGCCGTCGCCGAGTCGGCGGTGGTCGCGAGCCCCGACGCGACGCGCGGCGAGGTGGTCAAGGCCTTCGTGGTGCTGCGCCCCGCCCACCGCGGCGACGCGGCGCTCGCGGCCGAGCTGCAAGCGTTCGTGCGGCAGCGCGCCGCACCGTACAAGTACCCGCGCAAGGTCGAGTTCGTCGACGACCTGCCGCGCACGGCGTCCGGCAAGATCCAGCGGCGGACGCTACGGGACAGGGAATTCGACGCGTCGACAGGAGAGGTCCGATGAGATTCGCGATGGGAGTGCTCGCCCTGCTGTTCACCGCCTCGGTGTCAGCGCAGTCCTGGCCCAGCCGGCCGGTGAGGCTGATCGTGCCGTATCCGGCCGGCGGCGCGACCGACATCCTCGGTCGCATCATCAGCGAGAAGCTCGCCCCGATGATCGGGCAGCCGGTGATCGTCGAGAACCGCGCCGGCGCGTCCGGCAACATCGGCTTCGACGCGGTCGCCAAGGCCGCGCCCGACGGCTACACGCTGCTGATGGCGACGGCCAACATCACGATCAACCGCGCGTTCAACGACAAGCTGCCGTACAACGTGCTGACCGACTTCCAGCCGATCTCGCAGGTCGTCTCGTCGCAGAACCTGCTGGTGGCCCGTCCGACGCTGCCGGTCTCCAACGTCAGGGAGCTGATCGCCTATGGCAAGGCCAACCCCGGCAAGCTGACCTACGGCTCCTCGGGCATCGGCACGCCGCTGCTGTGCGTCGAGCTGCTGAAGGCGCTCGGCGGCATCACCGCGGTCCACGTGCCGTACAAGGGCGACACGCCGGCGATCACCGACCTGATGGGCGGGCAGGTCGACCTGTACTGCTCGACGATCGTCGGGCTCGCGCCGTTCACCAAGACCGGCAAGCTGAAGGCGCTCGGCGTGACCTCGAACAGGCGCGCCGACTCGATCCCGGACGTGCCGACGATCGCCGAGGCGGGCGTCCAGGGCTACGAGCTGTCGTCGTGGTACGGGGTGCTCGCGCCGGCGAACACGCCGCGGGCGATCGTCGACCAGCTGAACGCCGCGATCGTCAAGATCGTCGCGATGCCCGATGTCCAGCAGAAGATGATCGAGGGCGGCTCCGAACCGAAGTCGAGCACGCCCGCCGAGCTGATGGACCGGATCCGCTCCGACACCGACAAGTTCACGAGGCTGGTGAAGGAGGCGAACATCAAGGCGGAGTGACGACGATGGACGCGATCGAACCGCGGCTCGACCCGGGCCCGCCACGACCCGCTCCGGTGCGGACCCGCCCGCGGCGCGGGCCGCCCGGCACGCCGGCGGCCCGCGACGCCGTCTCGCGGGCGGAGACGCTGCGACGCAGCGGCGCCTTCGCCGGCGTGCCCGACGAGGTGCTCGCCAAGTTCGCCACCGCGTGCATCGTCCGACGCTACGCGCACGGCGAGCTGATCGTGGCCCGCGGGCTGCCGCCCGAGGGGCTCGGCGTCGTGCTGCGCGGCGCGGTCCGGATGGCCTCGCTGAACGCCGAGGGGCGCGAGGTCGTCTACTCGGTGGTGCAGCCGGGCAAGGTCTGGGGGATCGTCGCGGCGATCGACGGGCAGGGGGCGACCCACGAGACGCGCGCGTTCGGCGCGACCGAGATGCTGCTGCTGCCCCGCGCCGCGTTCCTCGCGATCCTCGACGAGCATCCGGCGCTGTGGGCCGACTTCGCCCGGATGCTGTGCCATCGGCTCCGCAAGGCGCACGGCATGGTCGACGAGTTCGCGCTGGTCACGCTGCGCAAGCGGCTCGCGCGCCAGCTGTGCACGCTCGCGTCGGCCGGGCTCGACGACGAGGCGGCGCGGGTGCCGTTCACCCAGGAGGAGCTCGGCGTGATGCTCGGCGCGTCGCGCCCGACGGTCAACCGCGAGCTGCGCCGGCTCGAGAAGGAAGGGCTGGTCGAGCTGTCGTACCGCGGCGTGACCGTGCGGCAGTTCGAGCGTCTGCTCGAGATCTGCGAGAACCGGGAGCTGTACGGCTACTGAGCCCGGATTGTCACGGGGCGAACAGAGTCCGGCGCCCGGGACGCCTACGCTGCGCCCATCGGGAGGACACCGCATGAAGATCATCCTCGTCGGCGCGGGCAACATCGGGCGCGCGCTCGTCGCCGACCTGCTCGACGTCGAGCGCGAGGCGACCGTCCTGGCGCTCGACGCCGATCCGCGCGCGCTCGCGGCGCTCGACGCGCTCGGGCTCGGCCGGCGCGTGTCGACGCGACAGGCGAGCGCCGACGAGCCGGAGGCGCTCGCCGGGCTCGTGCGGGGTCACGACGTCGTCGTCAACTGCACCTACGGCGCGAAGTGCCTCGAGATCCTCGACGCCGCGATCATGGCGAAGGTGCCGTACATCGACGTCCACGGCACGCTGCTGATGGAGGAGCGCTTCGCCCGAGACGCCGCCGCGAAGGCGGCGGGCGTGACCGCGCTGATCGGCACCGGCGTGAGCCCCGGGCTCACCAACATGATGGCCGCCTGGGGCGCGCGCCGGTTCGACGGCGACGTGTCGATCGAGTGCGAGTACTCGACCTTCCGCCCGATCAACCCCACCGAGGGCCTGCTCGAGACCGCGCTGCGACAGTTCAGGAACGGCGTGCGCGCCCCGGTCTACCGCGACTGCGAGCTGTCGTACGTGCCGCCGTTCAGCGGCGCGATCCGCACGCGCTTCCCCGGCGTCGACGACGAGGTCGAGCTCGTGCTGACGCCGCACTCCGAGCCGCAGACGATCCCGCGCTTCGTGCCGAACGCGCGCGACGTGACGGTGCGCGGCGCCTACCAGGCGAGCGTGATGGCGCTGCTGCGCTCGCTGTACGACTTCGGGCTGATGGATCCGGCGCGCCGCGTGACGGTCGACGGCCGGGCGGTCGACTTCGCGCCGCTGCTGCGCGAGGCGCTGATGGGCGACGGCAGCCCGAAGCCCGCCGGCGTCCGGACGAACTACGTGATGCGCGTGCGGGTGACCGGCGCCTCCGGCGTCGTCGAGGCGACGCTCGGCCATCCGCCCGGCTGGGACCCGCTGCCCCAGGGCCGGATGACGTCGCTGCAGCCGTCCTTCGCCGCGCGGCTCGTCGCGCGCGGCGAGTTCTCGCACCCGGGCGTGGTGGGAGCGGAGCTCTTCACCGACGCCCAGGTCGAGGCCTGCCTCGCGCACCTGCGGGCGCGCGGGCTGTGGGTGGAGCGCGTCGGGCCATGAGGCGCATCGGCACCGACATCGGGGGCACCTTCACCGACTTCGTCGAGATCGACGACGCGAGCGGCACGATCCGGCTCGAGAAGACGCTGACCACGCCCGCCGACCCGTCGATCGGCATCTTCGACGGGCTCGAGCGGCTCGCCCGCTCGGGCGGCGCGTCGCTCGCCGAGTGCGCGACGCTGGTGCACGGCACCACGCTCGTCATCAACGCGCTGATCGAGCGGAAGGGCGTGACCACCGCGCTGCTCGCGACGCGGGGCTTCCGCGACGTGCTGGAGATGCGCAACGAGCTGCGCTACGACGTCTACGACCTGCAGATCGAGTATCCGAAGCCGCTCGTGCCGCGCAGCCTGCGCCTGGAGGTCGGGGAGCGGGTCGCCGCCGACGGCCGGGTGCTCGAGCGTCCGTCGCGCGAGGAGATCGCCGCGCTCGCCGCGCGGATGCGGGCTCAGGAGGTGCGCTCGGTCGCGGTGTGCTTCCTCAACGCGTACGCCAATCCGGAGAACGAGCGCGCGGTCGGGGCGATGCTCGCCGAGCTCGCGCCGGAGCTGTCGGTCTCGCTGTCGAGCGACGTGCTGCCGAAGATCAAGGAGTACGAGCGCACCAGCACGACGGTGGCGAGCGCCTACGTGAAGCCGGTGGTCGACGCGTACCTGTCGAGGATCCGCGACGGGCTCGCCGGCCGGGGCTTCGGCGGCGAGTTCTACGTGATGCAGTCGGGCGGCGGCGTGCTCGCCGAGGACGTCGCGCGCGAGTTCCCGATCCGCATCCTCGAGTCGGGACCGGCCGGCGGCGTGGCCGCCGCGCGCTGGTGGGGCGGCCGGGTCGGCGAGCGCGACCTGCTCGCCTTCGACATGGGCGGCACGACCGCCAAGCTGTGCACCGTCGCCCGCGGCGAGGTGCTGATCAGCGACGAGTACGAGGCCGCGCGCGTCTGGAAGTTCAAGCGCGGCTCGGGGCTGGCGGTCAACGTGCCGGTGTTCGACCTGCTCGAGATCGGCACCGGGGGCGGCAGCATCGCGCGGGTCGACGCGCTGGGGCTGCTCAAGGTCGGGCCGCGCAGCGCCGGCGCCTCGCCCGGCCCGGCGTGCTACGGGCTGGGCGGCGCGGAGCCGACGGTCACCGACGCCGACGTCGCGCTCGGCTACCTCGACCCGGGGTACTTCCTGGGCGGCACGATGCGGCTGCACCCGGAGCGCGCGCTCGACGCGATCGCCGGGCGCGTGGCGGGGCGCCTGGAGGGCGTCGACGCGCTCGAGGCGGCCTGGGGCATCCACGACCTCGCGAACGAGGACATGGCCTCGGCCGCGCGGCTGCACCTGGCCGAGCGCGGCGAGGACGCGGGCGCGATGACGATGGTCGCCTACGGCGGCGCCGGACCGGTCCACGCGTACGGGCTCGCGCGCAAGCTCGGGCTGCGCCGGCTGATCGTGCCGCCGGCCGCCGGCGTGATGTCGGCGCTCGGCATGCTGGTCGAGGACCTCGCGATCGACCGGGTCCGCACGCACCGCGGCCCGCTCGCCGACGTGGATGCCGGTGCGCTGGAGGCGATCTTCGAGGCGATGCGCGCCGAGGCCGCCGCGCTGCTGCGCACCGTGCCCGCGTCGCTCGCCGTCGAGCGCATCGGCGATCTGCGCTACCGCGGCCAGGGCTACGACGTGCGCGTGCCGCTCGGCGACGGCGCGGTCGACGCCGGGTCGATGCGCCGGCGCTTCGAGGACGAGTACCGGCAGCGCTACGGCCGCGTCCACGAGGACGTGCCGATCGAGCTGGTGAACCTGCGGATCGTCGCGCGCCGGCCGGCCGCTCGCCCGTTCGAGCCGGCGCGCCTCGCGCCCGCGACCGATGGCGTCGAGACCGCGCGCAAGGGCACGCGCCGGGCGTGGTTCGGCCGCGCGGCCGGTCACGTCGACGTGCCGGTGTTCGACCGCTACCGGCTGCGCGCCGGTCATTCGCACCGGGGCGCGGCCTTCGTCGAGGAGCGCGAGACGACGACGCTCGTCGGACCCGGCGGCGGCTTCGAGGTCAACGAGTACGGAATGCTGGTGGTCCATGTCGAATGAACTGACCCCCCTCGAGATCGAGATCCTGTGGCGTCGCCTCGTCACCACCGTCGACGAGGCCGCGACCACGCTGGTGCGCACCTCGTTCTCGAGCGTGATCCGCGACTTCCACGACTACGCGTGCGCGATCTTCGACCCGTCGGGCCGGATGCTCGCGCAGTCGACGCACTCCACGCCGGGGCTGCTCGGCATCCTGCCGTTCACCATCCCGAACTTCCTCGGTCACGCGGGCTTCCGCGCCGCGCGCCCCGGCGACGTGTTCGTGACCAACGATCCCTGGCTCGCGAGCGGCCACCTGATCGACGTGACCGTCGCGATGCCGGTGTTCCGGCGCGGCGCGCTCGTCGCCTACGTGCTGGTCGTCGTCCACCACCTGAACGTCGGCGGACGGCTCGCCACGCTCGAGAGCCGCGACGTCTACGAGGAGGGGCTGAAGATCCCGATCGTGCGGCTCTACCGCGAGGGCGAGCCCGAGGAGCCGGTGTTCGAGTTCGTGCGCGCCAACGTGCGCGAGCCCGACAAGGTGATCGGCGACATCCGCGCGCAGGTCGCAGCCAGCCACGCCGCCGCGCACCGGTTGGTCGCGATCATGGACGAGGCCGGCCTCGAGGGGCTGGGGCCGCTCGCCGGCGAGATCGTCCGCCGCAGCGAGGCGAGCATGCGCCGCGCGATCCGGGCGCTGCCCGAGGGGGAGTTCGCCAGCGAGATGACGCTGACCGGGGTGGCCGGGCACGTGCAGCCGGTGCGGCTCGCGCTGCGCGCGACGCTGCGCGACGGCGGCATCCGGCTCGACTACGCCGGCACCGGCGCGCAGATCCCGCGGGCGATCAACGTCACGCTGAACATGACGCGCTCGTACTCGGTGTATCCGCTCAAGTGCCTGCTGGATCCGGACGTGCCGAACAACGCCGGCTGCATGGCGCCGATCGTCGTCGACGCGCCCGAGGGCTCGGTGCTGAACGCGCGCTTCCCGGCGGCGACCTGGGGCCGCACCGTGATCGCGCACATGCTGCCCGAGCTGGTGATGCGCTGCCTCGCCCAGGCGGTGCCCGAGCGGCTCGTCGCCGGCAGCGGCTCGACGCCGCTGTGGTACGGCAACTTCACCGGACGGCGGCGCGACGGCTCGACGTTCTACGCGGTCGTCACCTTCAACGGCGGGCTCGGCGCGCGCAGCGCGCGCGACGGCATCTCCTGCCTGTCGTACCCGGCCAACGTCGCGAGCATCCCGATCGAGGTGACCGAGGGCGACGCGCCGATCCGCTTCGAGGCGAAGTCCTTCGCGCTCGACTCGGCGGGCGCCGGCCGCAGCCGCGGCGGGCTCGGGCAGCGCGTGGTGATCCGCGTGCCCGCGGACGCGGACGTCGACGGCGCCATCCTCGCCGGCGTGCGGGGCGGGCGATTCGGGGTGCCGATCTACGGCCTGGAGGGCGGGGAGGAGGTGCCCGAGCCGGTGGCCGAGGTCAACGGCCGGCGCGTCGTGCTCGGCACGCAGATCGAGCTGCGCCCGGGCGACGTGCTCGCGCTCACGGTGCCGGGCGGCGGCGGCTTCGGCGACCCGCGCGGCCGGCCGCGCGACGCGGTGATCGAGGACGTCAGGAACGAGCTGGTCAGCCGCGAGGCGGCCGGAAGCCTCTACGGGATGGAGAACGCATGAGACGCATGGAAGGCAGGGTCGGGTTCGTCACCGGCGGCGGGGCGGGCATCGGCGCCGCGACCGCGACGCTGTTCGCCCGCGAGGGCGCGCGGGTGGTCGTCGCCGACCACGACGCCGACGCCGGGCGCGCCGTCGCCGAGCGCGTCGCCGCGCAGGGCGGGGAGGCGCTCTTCGTGCACACCGACGTGCGCGACGACGCGAGCGTGAAGGCCGCCGTCGACGCGGCCGTCGCTCGCTTCGGCAAGGTCGACGCGCTGCTGTGCTGCGCGGGCGGCTCGCTGCCCGAGGACTCGCCGATCACCGAGGTCGACATGGCCGTCTGGGACCGGACGATGGTGCTCGACGTCAAGGGCACGATGCACGCGTGCCGGCACGTGATCCCGGGCATCGTCGAGGCGGGGGGCGGCACCGTCGTCAACATGTCGTCGGGCGCCGGGCTGCGCGGCTCGAACCCCGCGCACATCTACACCGCGGCCAAGGGCGCCATCGTCTCGCTGACCCGCACGCTCGCCGGCAGCTACGCGCTGAAGAACGTGCGGGTCAACTGCGTCGCCGCCGGCCGCATCAACACCGAGCGGGTGCGCCGCACCTACGGCGTGCCGGGACGGCCCGGCTCCGCGCCCGACCGGCAGAACGTCGTCGAGCAGCTGAAGACCTATCCGTACTGGATGGGCGAGCCCGAGGACATCGCCTCGGTCGTGCTCTTCCTGTCGAACGACGAGTCGAGGATGATCACCGGTACCGCGATCGCCGCCGACGGCGGTCGGTCGTCGTACTGAACCCGGAGACCCCCATGACCACCCACGTCGTCACGATCGGCTTCGACTTCGACGCGATGTCGGGCTTCATCTCGCGCGGCCTCACCAGCCCCACGCCGATCTCGCGCGGCGAGTTCGGCCCGGTGGCGGTGCCGCGCATCCTCGACCTGCTGAAGAAATACGACGTGCGGTCGACCTGGTTCGTGCTCGGCCACACGCTCGAGACCTATCCGGACCACTGCCGGCGCGTGTTCGACGCGGGGCACGAGATCGGGCACCACGGCTGGACGCACATGCCGCCCAACGACATGAGTCGCGAGGAGGAGGAGCGCGGGCTCGTGCGCGCGAACGAGCAGATCCGCAAGCTGACCGGGCGCTACGCGCGCGGCTACCGCTCGCCGTCGTGGGACCTGTCGCCGCACTCGGTCGAGCTGATGCTCGAGCACGGCTTCTTCTACGAGAGCAGCATGATGGGCGACGACCACATGCCGTACCGCATCCGGCAGGGCGACGTCATCACGCTCGAGCAGCCCGCGGTGTTCGGGAAGCGGACGCGCCTGATCGAGATGCCGGTGAGCTGGACACTCGACGACTATCCCCACTTCGAGTTCCTGCGCACGAAGACCTCGGTGCTGCAGGGCCTGATGAACGCGAACGCGGTGCTCGAGAACTGGGTCAACGACTTCCTCTACATGAAGTCGACCACCGACTGGGGCATCCTGAACTACACCTTCCATCCGTTCGTGATCGGCCGCGGCCACCGGATGATGGCGCTGGAGAAGCTGCTGCGCACGCTGAAGGACGAGGGCGCGCGTTTCATGACGATGGAGGACGCCGCGCGCCTCTACGACGACACCCACCCCTTCGAGGGCTGACGATGCCGAACACCCGGACGTTCGAGGCCCGCGACGGGCTGCGGATCGCGTATCACGAGGACGACTTCACCGACCCCTGGCGCACGCCCGACACCGTGCTGCTGCTGCACGCGGCGATGGGCAACGCGCAGCGCTGGTTCGCCTGGGTGCCGCCGCTGTCGCGCCGCTACCGCGTGCTGCGCATGGAGCTGCGCGGCCACGGGCACTCGCAGGTCCCGCGTCCCGATCAGGACTTCTCGCTCGATCACCTGGTCGGCGACGCGCTCGAGCTGCTCGACCGTCTCGGCGTGGAGCGCGCGCACGTCGTCGGCAACTCGGCCGGCGGCTACGTCGCCCAGCAGCTCGGGATCCATCATCCGCAACGGGTCCGGACGCTCGCGCTGTACGGCTCGACCCCGGGCCTGAAGCACAGCCACGCGGCGACCTGGATCCCGCTGGTCGCGGAGCGCGGGCTGCGCCGCTTCCTCGCCGACACGATCCACGAGCGCTTCGACGAGTCCGCCGACCCGGGGCTCGTCGAGTGGTTCCTCGATCAGGCCGGCTCGAACGACCCGGCGTTCATCGCGCGCTTCGTCACGCACATGACGACGCACGACTTCATGGACGACGTGGGCCGCATCGCCTGTCCGACGCTGATCGTCGCCGCCGGCAAGGAGCAGATCGGCCACGCGAGCGCGTACGGCGAGATGCACGCGCGGATCGCCGGGTCGGAGCTGAAGCTGTACGACACCAGCGGCCACAACATCTGCGACGGCTACGCGTCGAAGGCGGTGGCCGACCTGATGGACTTCCTCGAGCGCCGAGGAGGGTGAGCGCGACCGGCGGCGTCGACGGGCATCCCGCCGCGGGCGGGCCCGCTCCGTCGTCGACGCCGAGCGCCTAGACGCCTCGCGCGTCGATGAGCTCGCTGCGGCGGAACTCGCCGGGGGCGGGCTCCTTCCGGGTGTCCCGTCGCGCGAGCTGCCGCGCGACGCGGAGGTGGCAGCCGCGGGCGTCGTGATCGGCGCGCAGGCGAAGGTAGCGACGCACCTCGGGGTGGATCCGGGCCAGCCTGACGAGCTCCTCGTACCCGCGCGAGCCCCGTCGCAGCGCGCGTCGGTCGTGCGCCGCGACTCCCGCCAGGAGCAGCGCCAGCGTGCCGGCCACGAGCGCGGCGAGCACGGCGTCGCCGTCGCTCGCCGCGTACGCCGCGGCGCCCGCGGCGCCGAGGCCCAGCGCGAAGGGCAGCACCGTCATCCGGCGCACGAGCCGCAGCAGGACGTGCGTCTCCAGGGTGTCGAGCCTGCGCGCATCGACGTCGGGCGGGTCGAATCGCAGGGGGCGACGTGCGAGGACGAAGTCGGTCATCTCGGGGCTCCGGAGAGGTGGGTCGTGCGCGGACGAGGGCACCGGTCGGGCGGAGCGGGGCGGCGTCCCTGTGCGCGGCGGAGCCCTCCCTGCCCGGAAGCTTCGCAGGCAAGCGTCATGCCCAATGGCCGAGCTGCCCGAGGGGTGCACGCGGGCGCCGGGGCGCGCTCGAGCGCTCGTCGCAGCATCCGGCCGGGCCGCCGCGGTCGCCGACCGAAGAAGACGAAGCCAGCCGTCGTTTCTCGGTCCCGTCCTACGCCCGACCCGGGGCTCCGGGCTTAGCGTCCTCGCACCGACGCACCGACGCACCGACGCACCGACGCACCGTTCAGCCGAACCCATGCCCGAATCGACGAAGACCCCTTCGCGGCCGCCCCGACGCGTGGCCGAAGCCCGGGCGCCGATCGTCCGGATCGAGGGGACGACGGTCGCGGCCGCGGCCCTGGACGAGGCCGTGGCCGAGCCGGCGCGAGTCGTCGAGCATCTTCCGAGGGAAGGGCGCGACCGGCCGTTTCCTGAGGCCGGGGCGGTGAAGGACCCGGATCTCGATCGACCGGCGGACCGGCTGCGGGCGAGGCGGCAGGCGCCGGCCGCGACCGGAGCGTCGGCCGCCTGAGTCCCGTCGACGACCGGGATGCCGGTCGCTCGCACCGTTCCGTCGCCGCCGTGAAGCGCCTGATCCTGCTTCTCGTCGCCGCGAGCCTCGCGATCAACGGCTGGCTCGCGATACGGCTGTGGTCCGATCCGTCGACCGCGCGGGGCAGCCCGTCGAGCGGTGAACGCATCGTCATGCGCACGCCCGGCGGCCTGCTCGAGGTCAGCACGGTGACGGCGGAGGAGCGCTTCGACTCCAACGTCGAGCACCGCGTGCTCGGCGTGCCGGTGGGTCGCACGATCGCGTCGGTGCGGGTGCCGACGGTCTACCGGTACCACGTGCCGCTCGCGCCCGAGTGGACGTTCCGGCGCGTGGGCGACACGCTGATCGTGATCGCGCCGCGGGTGCGGCCGTCGCTGCCGGTCGCGATCGACACCGCCCGGATGGAGGCCTTCTCGTCCGGGATCTGGTCGCCGTTCACCGGCGAGGCGGCGGTCGAGGCGCTTCGGCGCTCGATCACCGCGCGGCTCGAGAAGAAGGCGGGCTCGCCGGAGCTGATGCTGCTGCAGCGCGAGTCGGCCCGTCAGACGGTGACCGAGTTCGTCCGCACGTGGGTGCTGGAGCAGCCCCGCTGGAAGGAAGGCGGAGCGCCCACGGTCTTCGTGTTCTTCGAGGACGAGCCGCTCGGCCGCGACGCGGGTCCGCTGCTCGAACGCGCTCCCTGAGCGGGGTCGCGCGGTCGACGCGGTGCGGGGCGCGTGCTCGCACGACGTTCGTCCGGATGGGCGGCGTCGCCGATCGGGCCCGGGCCGATCCGCCGCGGCGGTGAACCCCGCATGCCGCTCCGGAGCCGCTCCGAAAGGGCCCGAGACGGAGCCGGTCCGAAGGCGGCCGGGACGATGCGCGTCGAAGGAGCGCGCTCGAGCTTCACGCGACCGGCATCACCTCGCCGGGAGCGAAGCCGAAGGATCCATTCCACGCGTTCCGGCGCGTCGACGTTGTCCACCGCAGTTGTGGATAAGGCGTGGACAAGCGTTGAGCATCTTCGGGCGCTCGCGAGAC
>DASPJX010000309.1:0-2863 GCA_035628395.1 Burkholderiaceae bacterium
GGCCGCGCGCGCGTCGGCCGACGGCGACGGACGCGGGCCCGCCGGCGCGGCGACGCTCGCGCGCGCGGCGGCCGGCGCCTCGACGAGCCGGGCGCGCGGCGCGGGCGCCGACGGCACGATCGACTCCGGCCGGAACGCGAGCAGGCGCAGCAGCGTCATCGTGAAGCCGGCGTGCGGATCGGGCGCGAGCGGCAGGTCGCGCGCGCCGTGGATGGCGATCTGGTACCAGACCTGCAGGTCCTCGGCCGCGAGCCGCGGCGCCCAGCGCGCGGGCGTCTCGTCGCCGTCGTCCTCCGCGGCGACGCCGACCTGCGCGAGCGCGATCCGCTGCAGCAGCGACGCGAAGTCGAGCAGCGTGCGCTCGAACGGCGCGTTGCCGGCGAGCATGTCGTCGGCGAGCGCGACGAGCGCCCGGCCGTCGCCCTCGCCGAGCGCCTCGAGCATGCGCTCGAGGTCGCGGCGGTCGACCGTGCCGAGCATCTCGCGCACGCCCGCCTCCTCGACGCGGCCGCCGCCGTGGGCGATCGCCTGGTCGAGCAGCGACAGCGCGTCGCGCATGCTGCCGGCGGCCGCGCGCCCGAGCTGCGCGAGCGCCGCGGGCTCGGCGGGCACGCCCTCGGCCTCGGCCACCGTCGCGAGGTGCCGCGCGACGACCGGCGGCGGCAGGTTCTTCAGGTTGAACTGCAGGCAGCGCGACAGCACCGTCACCGGCACCTTCTTCGGGTCGGTGGTCGCGAGGATGAAGACCACGTGCGCGGGAGGCTCCTCGAGCGTCTTCAGCATCGCGTTGAACGCGTGCCCGCTCAGCATGTGGACCTCGTCGATCATGTAGACCTTGTAGCGGCCCGCGACCGGCGCGTAGACCACCTGCTCGAGCAGCTGCGCCATCTCCTCGACGCCGCGGTTCGACGCCGCGTCCATCTCGACGTAGTCGGGGTAGCGGCCCTGCTCGATGCCGGTGCAGGCTCCGCAGACGCCGCAGGGCGTCGCGGTCGGACCGGTCTCGCAGTCGAGCGCGCGGGCGAGGATCCGCGAGACGGTCGTCTTGCCGACGCCGCGCGTGCCGGTGAACAGGTACGCGTGATGGAGCCGGTTGCTCGACAGCGCGTGCACCAGCGCGCGCACGACGTGATCCTGGCCGACCAGCGACGCGAAGTCCCGGGGACGCCACTTGCGGGCAAGAACCTGATGCGACATCGCGATGGGCGCGTCGGAGCGCGCGGACGGGGCGGACGACGACCGGCCGGGAGGCAGCGGGGGGTGGACGAGCCCGACCCTCGGCACTTCCGGGGAGCGGCCTTGGCTGCTTCCTTCCGGACCTGACCAGGTGGACCACGCCGGAATGCGAGGAGGCCCGTCCGATTCGATTGTATCAGTCGGCGGCCGTCCGCCCCGCGATCGCGTCGGGATCGCGCTCCACCCGACCGGTCGCCGCGTCGACGAGCAGCGTGACGACGGGTCCGGGCGCGCCGAACGGAGCGGGCCGCAGCCTCGAGACGAGGTCGCGGTACTCGGCCAGCTGCGCGAGGTACTCGGCACGGCGCCCGTCGTCGACCGACCACTTGTAGTCGACGATCCACAGCGCGTCGCCGACCCGCACGAGCCGGTCGATGCGGCGCGGCTCGCCCGCGTCGTCGAGGATCTCGGCCTCGCAGGCCGCCGGCGCCGCGCGGTCGAACGCCGGGGCGAGCGCCGGCAGCGCGAGCACCGCGCGGGCGCGCTCGAGCGCGCGGCGGCGCTGGGCGCCGTCGAGCGCGAACGCGTGCAGCGCGGCGAGCACCGTCGGCTCGTCGTGCCCGTCGGGCAGCAGCTCGAGCGCGCGGTGCATCGCGTGCCCGAGCTCGGTGGCGAGCAGCGAGGCCGGCTCGCCCCGCTCGTCCCGCTCGTCGGCGCCCGGCGCACGGCGCTCGCCGACGTCCAGACGCGGGAGATGGAGCAGCCGCAGCTCGAACTCGTCCGACGCGGGGCCGGCCGCGTCGGGCGTCGCGGCGTCGGCGGCCGGCGCGGCGTCGACCCCGGGCGGCGCCGACACGCCGTCGAGGTACGTGTACCAGGACTCCTTCGGCGCGTTGCGGCTCTGGATGCCCGAGACGATCACGCCCGCCTTCGCGCGCGTGATCGCGACGTACAGCAGGTTGCGGTCCTCGCGCTCGCGCAGCTCCGCGTCGCGCTCGAAGCTCTCGCTGCGCGCGCGCCCGACCAGCGCCTTGTCGAGCACGAACGACAGGTGCGTGGGGCGCGGCCGCTCGGGCGACCAGTCGACGTGCAGCCGCAGCCCCTCGGCGCGGCCGCCGTGGTGCGCGTCGGCGAGCACGACGATCTCGGCCTCCAAGCCCTTCGACGCGTGGATCGTCATCAGCCGGATCGCGTCGACCGCGTCGCCCCGCCCCTCGCTCGGCCCCTCGCGGTCGTCGAGCGTGTCGAAGCCGCGCAGCCGGCGCAGGAAGCGCGCGAGGCTCGGGAAGCGGCCCGCGTCGACGTCGAGCGCGAGGCCGAGCATCGCGCACAGGTTCGCGTGGGCGACCTCGCGCTGCGCGGGCTCGACCGCGGCCGGATAGCGCGAGAACGCGTCGACCTGCGCGAGCAGCGCGTCCAGGAAGTCGTGCACCGGCCAGCGCGCGGCCTCGTCGATCCAGCGGGCCAGCCGCTCGACGATCGCCGGCGCGTCGAACGGCGGCGGGTCGGCGGGATCGGGCGCGGCGGCGATCGCCTTCAGCCGCGGCCACCACCGGCGCGGCGGGCCCTCGGACGCGGGCGCGGGCTGCTCGTCGGCGTCGTCGTCGTCCGACGGATCGGCCTCGGCGCCGGCCGCGATCGGGTCGGCGGCGGTCGCGACCGCCTCGGCCTCGGCCGCCGGCGCGTC
>DASPJX010000310.1:0-33803 GCA_035628395.1 Burkholderiaceae bacterium
GCCGAGGCCGAGGTCGAGTACCAGGAGAAGGTCGACCCCGCGGTCGACGTCGGCTTCGCGTTCGAGGACCGCTCGAGGCTGGCCGCGGCGTTCGGGCTGCCCTCGCTGCCCCCGGGCGCGGGCTTCGCGGTGATCTGGACCACCACGCCGTGGACGCTGCCGGCGAACCAGGCGCTGAACCTGCACCCCGACTTCGAGTACGCGCTGGTCGCCACCGAGCGCGACGGCGCGCCGCTCACCCTGCTGCTCGCGAAGGAGCGCGTCGAGGCGTGCCTGCAGGCCTGGGGCCTGCCCGCGGGCACCGTGCTCGCCGTCGCGCCGGGCCGCGCGCTCGAGCTGCTCGAGTTCCGCCATCCGTTCTACGACCGCCTGTCGCCGGTGTACCTCGGCGAGTACGTGACGCTCGACACCGGCACCGGCATCGTCCACTCGTCGCCCGCCTACGGCATCGAGGACTTCCTGTCGTGCAAGCGCTACGGGATGGCCGACGACGCGATCCTGAATCCGGTCATGGGCGACGGCCGCTACGCCGAGTCGCTGCCGCTGTTCGGCGGGCTGAGGATCTGGGACGCCAACGCGAGGATCGTCGAGACGATGCGCGAGCGCGGCACGCTGCTGAAGGCGGTGAAGTACCCGCACAGCTACATGCACTGCTGGCGCCACAAGACGCCGATCGTCTACCGCGCCACCAGCCAGTGGTTCGCCGGCATGGACGTGACGCCCGCCGAGGGCCCGACGCTGCGCGAGCGCGCGCTCGCGGCGATCGAGGCGACCGACTTCTATCCGGCCTGGGGCCGGGCGCGGCTGCACGCGATGATCGCGAACCGCCCCGACTGGACGCTGTCGCGCCAGCGCCAGTGGGGCGTGCCGATGGCGTTCTTCGTGCACCGCGAGACCGGCGCGCTGCATCCGCGCACGCCGGAGCTGCTCGAGGCGGTCGCGCGGCGCATCGAGACCGGCGGCATCGAGGCGTGGCAGTCGCTCGATCCGCGCGAGCTGCTCGGCGACGAGGCCGACGCGTACGAGAAGAACCGCGACACGCTCGACGTCTGGTTCGACTCGGGCACCACGCACGAGACGGTGCTGCGCGGCTCGCACGCCGGGCAGTCGACCTTCCCCGCCGACCTCTACCTCGAGGGCAGCGACCAGCACCGCGGCTGGTTCCACTCGTCGCTGCTGACCTCGTGCATGATCAACGGCCGCGCGCCGTACCGGGCGCTGCTCACGCACGGCTTCGTCGTCGACGGCGAGGGCCGCAAGATGAGCAAGTCGCTGGGCAACGTCGTCGTGCCGCAGAAGGTCTCCGACACGCTCGGCGCCGAGGTGCTGCGGCTGTGGGTGGCCTCCACCGACTACTCGGGCGAGCTGTCGCTGTCCGACGAGATCCTCAAGCGCGTCGTCGAGGCGTACCGCCGGATCCGCAACACGCTGCGCTTCCTGCTCGCCAACCTCGCCGACTTCGACGCCGAGGCCGACGCGGTGCCGGTCGACCGGATGCTCGAGATCGACCGCTGGATGCTGGCGCGCGCCGCGCGGTGGCAGGCCGACGTGGTCGCCGCGTACGGCCGCTTCGAGTTCCACCCGATCGTCTCCGGGCTGCAGGTCTGGTGCTCTGAGGACCTCGGCGCGTTCTACCTCGACGTGCTGAAGGACCGGCTGTACGTCACCGCGCCGAAGTCGCTCGCGCGCCGCTCGGCGCAGACCGCGCTGTGGCACGTCACGCAGTCGCTGGTGCGCGCGATGGCGCCGATCCTGTCGTTCACCGCCGAGGAGGCCTGGCCGCTGCTCGATCCGAAGACCTGGCGGGCGCAGGGCGAGACGGTGTTCACGCAGACCTGGCACGCGTTCCCCGAGGTGCCCGACGCCGAGCCGCTGCTCGAGAAGTGGGCGCGGCTGCGCGCCTGGCGCGGCGAGGTCACGAAGGCGATCGAGGCGGTCCGCGCGACCGGCGCGATCGGCTCGTCGCTGCAGGCGGAGGTCGACGTCGCCGCCTCGGGCACGCTGCTCGAGGACCTCGCGAGCCTCGGCGACGACCTGCGCTTCGTGCTGATCACCTCGGCGGCGCGGCTGCGCGAGGCGGCCGACGGCGAGCTCGACGCCGAGCGCGCCGCGACCGGCGCGATCTCGGTGGCGCCGAGCGCCCACGCGAAGTGCGAGCGCTGCTGGCACTGGCGGGCCGACGTCGGGCACGAGCCGGCGCATCCGGCGCTCTGCGGGCGCTGCACGAGCAACCTGCACGGCGCGGGCGAGCCCCGGCGCGTGGCCTGAGCGGGGTGGCGGGCATGGCACGCCGCGCGAGATCGTCGCGCACCGCCGGTACCGGCCTCGGCGGCTGGCTCGCGCTCGCCGCGCTGGTGATCGCGCTCGACCAGGCCAGCAAGCTGTGGATCCTGCGCCGCTTCTCGCTCGGCGAGCGGCAGACGGTGGTGTCCGGGCTGTTCGACCTCACGCTCGTCTACAACCCGGGGGCGGCCTTCAGCTTCCTCGCCGGCGCCGACGGCTGGCAGCGCTGGTTCTTCGTCGCGATCGGCACCGCGGCCTCGGCGTTCATCCTGTACCTGCTCGCGCGGCACGGCACGCAGCGGCTGTTCGCGTTCGCGCTCGCGATGATCCTCGGCGGCGCGATCGGCAACGTGATCGACCGCCTCGCGCACGGTCAGGTGGTCGACTTCCTGCTCGCCCACTGGCACGACCGCTGGTACTTCCCGGCCTTCAACGTGGCCGACGCGGCGATCACGCTCGGAGCGGTGCTGCTCGTCCTTGACGAACTGCTGCGCGTCGGCAAGAGTCGCTGAATGACCTCCCCCGCCTCCGATGCCGAGCTCGCGGGCCGGCACCTGCTGCTCGGCGTGACCGGCGGCGTCGCCGCGTTCAAGGCCTGCGAGCTCGCGCGCGAGCTGCAGCGCCGCGGCGCCACCGTGCAGGTCGCGATGACCGAGGCGGCGACCCGCTTCGTCGGCACGGCGACCTTCCAGGCGCTGACCGGCCGGCCGGTGTTCGTCGACGCGTGGGACACGCGCGTCGACGGCGGCATGGCGCACATCGACCTGTCGCGCGGCGCGGACGCGATCCTCGTCGCGCCGGCCACCGCCGACTTCATGGCCAAGGTCGCGAACGGGCTGGCCGACGACCTGCTGTCCACGCTGGTGCTCGCGCGCGACTGCCCGCTGCTGCTCGCGCCGGCGATGAACCGCCAGATGTGGGACGCCGCGCCCACCCGGCGCAACGTCGCGGCGCTGCGCGCCGACGGCGTCGCGATCCTCGGGCCGGGCCGCGGCGAGCAGGCCTGCGGCGAGACCGGCGACGGCCGGATGCTCGAGGCGCGGGAGCTCGTCGAGGAGACGATCGCGTTCTTCGCGCCGAAGCGGCTGGCGGGCCGGCGCGTGCTCGTCACCGCCGGCCCCACCTACGAGCCGATCGACCCGGTGCGCGGCATCACGAACCTGTCGTCGGGCAAGATGGGCTACGCGATCGCGCGGGCGTGCCGGCACGCCGGCGCCGACACGACGCTCGTCTCCGGACCGACCGCGCTCGAGGCGCCGCGCGGCGTGCGCCGCGTCGAGGTGCGCACCGCGCGCGAGATGCTCGCCGCGGTGCAGACCGAGCTCGCCGGCGCCGGGGTGCTCGCCGGCACCGGCGTCTTCGTCTCGGTGGCCGCGGTCGCCGACTGGCGGATCGCCAACGCGTCCGGCCGCAAGCTGAAGAAGTCCGAGGGCGGCGCGCCGCCGGCGCTCGAGTTCGCCCAGAACCCCGACATCCTCGCGACCGTCGCCGCGATGCCCGACGCGCCCTTCTGCGTGGGCTTCGCCGCCGAGACCGAGGACCTCGAGGCCAACGCGCAGGACAAGCGGCGACGCAAGGGCGTGCCGATGCTGGTCGGCAACCTCGGGCAGGCCACCTTCGGACGCGACGACAACGAGCTGCTCGTCGTCGACGCCGACGGCATGACGCGGCTGCCGCGCGCCTCGAAGACCGTGCTCGCGAGGGCGCTGGTCGACGAGATCGCGCGCCGGCTCGGCTGACGGGAGCGCGCGATGGATCCGAACGGACGCAGCCCCCGACGCCCAACCGTCCCGCGCGGGCGCGAAGGCACCGGCGGCGCCCCGTCGGACGGCGACTTCGCCCGCCTGCTCGAGCAGGCGAGCTCGCCGCGCGCGCACCGGCTCGGGGGCGGCGAGGCCGCCGGCGAGGGCACCGCACCCGACCACGGACCGACCGGCGACGCCGCGCCGCCCTCGCCCGGCGAGGTGCGCGGCGGTCGCGCGGCGCCGCCCGACGAGCCGGTCGGCGAAGGCTTCCAGCCGGTCGCCGGACCGCGGCGTCCGGCGCCTCGCGGCGGGCCGCCGAAGCCGGTGCGCCGCGACGCGTCCCGCACGCTGCGCGACCGGATCGCGCCGGTGCTGGTCGGCCTGGCGCTGGTCGTGATCGCGATCGGCGCGCTCGGCGACTTCGCCGACGCCGGGCGCGACAGCCTGGGCGGGCTCGCCGCGCTCGGCATCGTCCTCTTCATCGTCCTGCGGGGGCTCCTCGGCGGCCGCTCGCGCCGCCCTCCCCCCTGATGATCGACATCGACCTGCGGATCCTCGACGAGCGGCTGCGCGACGCGCTGCCCGCCTACGCCACCCCCGGCAGCGCCGGGCTCGACCTGCGCGCCGCGATCGACGCGCCGCTCGAGGTCGCGCCCGGCCGCGCGGTGCTGATCCCGACCGGGCTGTCGATCCACGTCGCCGACCCCGGCCACGCGGCGCTGATCCTGCCCCGCTCGGGGCTCGGCCACAAGCACGGGCTGGTGCTCGGCAACCTGGTCGGCCTGATCGACTCCGACTACCAGGGCCCGCTGATGGTGTCCTGCTGGAACCGGACCCCGGAGGGCGCCGACGCGCGGCCGTACGTCGTCCAGCCGCTCGAGCGGATCGCGCAGCTCGTGATCGTGCCGGTGCGGCAGGCGCGGTTCCGGGTGGTCGACGCGTTCGAGGCCAGCGACCGCGGCGACGGCGGCTTCGGCAGCACCGGGACCCGCTGACGGGCCCGCGGGACGGACCGGCGACGCGGGCCCCGCGCCTATCCCGCGATCAGCGCGTCGAGCTTCCTCGCGTCGGCGACGAACTGGCGGATGCCCTCGGACAGCTTGTCCGACGCCATCGCGTCCTCGTTGAGCTCGAAGCGGAAGTGCTTCTCGTCGAAGCGCACGCGCTCGAGCGCCGCCCCGCCGGCGGCCGCGGGGTCGAGGCGACGCGGCACCTCGGCGTCCGAGGCGCGCAGCTGCTCGAGCAGCTCCGGGCTGATCGTCAGCAGGTCGCAGCCGGCGAGCGCGAGGATCTGGCCGACGTTGCGGAAGCTCGCGCCCATCACCTCGGTCGGATAGCCGAACTTCTTGAAGTACGCGTGGATCCGGCGCACCGACGCGACGCCCGGATCGGACTCGCCGTCGAAGTCGACGCCGTCGCGCTTCCTGTACCAGTCGTAGATGCGGCCCACGAACGGCGAGATCAGCGTGACGCCGGCGTCGGCGCAGGCGACCGCCTGCGGGAAGCCGAACAGCAGCGTCAGGTTGCAGCGGATGCCCTCGCGCTCGAGCCGCTCGGCGGCCCGGATGCCTTCCCAGGTCGAGGCGATCTTGACGAGCACCCGCTCCGGCGACACGCCGGCCTCGGCGTACAGGCCGATCAGCCGGCGCGCGCGGGCGACGGTCGCCTCGGTGTCGAAGCTCAGGCGCGCGTCGACCTCGGTCGACACCCGGCCGGGCACGATCCGCAGGATCTCGCGCCCGAAGCGCACCAGCAGCCGGTCGACCAGCGCCTCGACCGGCTCGCCGCGGTG
Source organism: Burkholderiaceae bacterium (assembly GCA_035628395.1). GTDB lineage: Bacteria > Pseudomonadota > Gammaproteobacteria > Burkholderiales > Burkholderiaceae_E > UBA4615. Next base: position 5,821 of record DASPJX010000310.1, read on the forward strand.
GCGGGAGACGGTCTCGTCGAGCAGCCCGCGGTACTCGGGCTTGCCGACGGCCTTCAGGATCAGCGTCGGGTTGGTGGTGGCGTCGCGCGGGGCGTAGGCCTCCATCGCGTTGAAGTCGCCGGTGTCGGCGACCACGGTGGTCATCGTGCGCAGGCGGTCGAGGGCGTTCATCGCTGTCCTTCGTTCGGACCCGCATGGTAGCCGGTCCGGACCCGGCCTCCCGGCGCGGCCCTTGCCGCGTCGTCGAGCCGGACGGATGATCGAGGCGCGGCGGGGGCGCGCGACGGGGCCGGGTCTCGACGGAGGTCGAGGCGTCCGGGCACCGTCGCCCCGGCCCGACGGCACCGATCCCGCGGGGATCGCCACACGGACGACACGGAGGCGCGGACATGACCATCGGATACAAGACGATCCTGGCCCATCACGACTCGACCGAGCGCGCCGGGCGGCGGCTGCAGGCCGCGTCGCGCCTCGCCGCGTCCTTCGAGGCGCACCTGATCGCGGTCTACGGCGTGATGTCGCCGCTCTACAGCGAGCCCTTCGTCGCCGACGGCGGCGCCTTCGTCGCGCAGGAGCTGCTGCGCTTCCAGGAGCGCAAGGACGCCGAGGCGCGCACCGCGTTCGAGCGGCTGGCGCCGACGCTCGCCTGCCCGGTCGAGTGGCGCGCCGCGGTCGGCGACCCGGCCACCGTCGTCAACGAGCACGGCCGCTACGCCGACCTGATCGTGCTCGGCCAGTACGACGACGACCAGCCGAACGACGTGACGCCCGACTTCGTGGGCCGGGTGATCATGGGCTCGGGCCGGCCGGTGCTCGTGATCCCCTACGCGGGCGAGTTCCCGACGATCGGCGAGCGGCCGATGGTCGCGTGGAACGCGAGCCGCGAGGCGGCGCGGGCGGTCGCCTCGTCGCTGCCGCTGCTGCGGCGCGCGAGCGAGGTGCAGGTCACCACCTTCGACCCGAAGCCCGGGCGCGGCGGCCGCAGCGCGCCGGCGGGCACGCAGGGCGCCGAGATCGCGGCCTACCTCGCGCGCCAGAACGTGAAGGCGACCGTCTCGGCCTCGGGCACCCCGGACGTCGACATCGGCAGCCAGATCCTGTCGCGGGCCGCCGAGGCGCGCGCCGACCTGATCGTGATGGGCGGCTACGGCCACTCGCGCGCCTACGAGTTCGTGATGGGCGGCGCGACCCGCACGCTGCTCGAGTCGATGACGGTGCCGGTGCTGTTCGCGCACTGAGCGGGCCCGGCGGGATCCGGCGACGTGGAGGACTCGCTGCTTCACGAGGGGCGGCTGTTCGGCACCGCGCTCGCGATCGGGCTGCTGATCGGGCTCGAGCGCGAGCGCAAGCGCGACTCGCGCGGGCTGCGCACGTTCACGCTGGTCGCGCTGCTGGGCGCCGTGCTCGGGATGCTGTCGCAGCGCCTCGGGCTGCCGTGGCTGGTCGCGCTCGCGGTCGTCGCGATCGGCGCGCTGTCGATCGCCGCGTACTGGCACGACCACGCGCGCACCGCCGAGCCGCCGAGCACCTCGATGATCGCGATGGCGGTCACCGGCACGCTCGGCGTGCTGTGCGGGCTCGACATGATCGGGCTCGCGGTGCCGCTCGCGATCGTCGTCGCGACCCTGCTGGTGCTCGAGACCGAGCTGCACGGGCTGGCCGGGCGGATCGGCCGCGACGACCTGCTGCCGATCCTGCAGTTCGGCGCGCTGACCTTCGTCGTGCTGCCGCTGCTGCCCGACCGCGCCTACGGCCCGTACGACTCGCTGAACCCGCGCGAGATCTGGCTGATGGTCGTGCTGGTCGCCGGCGTCGGCCTGGTGGGCTGGCTCGCGCTGCGCGTCGCCGGCCAGCGCCTCGGCGGCCCGCTCGCCGCGATCGCGGGCGGCCTGGTGTCGTCGACCGCGACCACGCTCGTGCTCGCCCGCCAGGCGCGCGCCGGCGGCGGCGCGGCGCTGCTCGCGCTGCTGGTGCTGCTCGCCAACCTGACGATGCTCGCCCGGCTCGCGGTGATGGCCGCCGCGGTGCAGCCGCGGCTGCTCGCCGGCCTCGGCATCGTCGTCGGGCTCGCCGCGGCGGCGCTGGTGCCGCTCGCGTGGCGGCTCGCGCGCCGCGCCAAGCGCGAGAGCGGCATGCCGCTGCCCGACGTCCGCAACCCGACCGACCTGCGGGTCGCGCTCGCGTTCGGCGCGGCGTACGGCGTCGTGTCGCTGCTCGCCGCCTGGAGCGCCGCGCGGATCGGCGAAGGCGCGCTCTACGGCGTGGCGGCGGTCTCGGGGCTGACCGACGTCGACGCGATCACGCTGTCGGCGTTCCGGCTGTTCGGCGACTCGGCGATCGGCGCGGGCACCGCGATCGGGGTGGTCGCGACCGCGATGGTGTCGAACCTCGCGTTCAAGGGCACGGTCGCCTGGGGCGCGGGCAACCGCGAGCTCGGGCGCACGGTCGCGCTCGGCTTCGTCGCGATGGCGGCCGCGATCGGCGCGGGCGTCTGGCTGGCCGGCTCCGTCGCCGGGCGCTGACGCGCGCGGCGCGCCTCACTCCGGCTTGAGCCCGGCCTTCTGCACGATCGCCCGGAACTCGCGGATCTCGGCCGAGACGCGCGCGTCGAGCACCGCGCCGTCGGCGTCGACGACCCGCCCCGCCTGCGAGGCGATCCGCTCGCGCACCGCCGGCTGCTGCAGCGCGGCGCCGGTCGCCCGGCGCAGCCGGCTCACCACCGCCTCGGGCGTCGCGCGCGGCACGAACATGCCGATCCAGGTGTCCATGTTGAAGCCCGGCCAGCCGCTCTCGGCGAAGGTCGGCACCGTCGGCAGCAGCGGCGAGCGCGCCTCCGAGGTCACCGCGATCGCCTTCAGCCGGCCGGCCTTCACGTGGGGGACGGCGCCGCTCAGCGTGCCGAGGAACAGCGGCACCTGGTTGCCGATCACGTCGGTGATCGCGGGACCGGCGCCCTTGTAGGCCACGTGCTCGAGCTCGACCTCGGCGCGGGCGCGGAACACCTCGCCCGCGAAGTGCCCGGGCGAGCCCGGCCCGCCGGTCGCGTACGCGCGGAAGCGCGGGTCCCGTCGCGCGAGCTCGACCAGCGCGGGGAGCGTGTCGGCCGGCACGCCCGGGTGCACGGCGAGCACCTGAGGCAGCTCGCCGATCAGCGCCACCGCCCGCAGGTCGCGCTCGGTGTCGAACGGCAGCCGCGGGTACAGCGCCTGGTTGATGCTGTGCGACGACACGGTGAAGAGCACCGTGTAGCCGTCGGGCGGCGCCTTCGCGACCAGGTCGGTGGCGATCGTGCCGCCGGCGCCGGGCCGGTTCTCGACGACGACCGACTGCCTGAGCACCTCGCCGAGCGGGCCGTTCAGCGTGCGCGCGATCGTGTCGGTGCCGCCGCCCGGCGCGAAGGTGACGATCAGCCGGATCGGCTGGCGGGCGGGGTAGTCGGCGTCCTGCGCGAACGCCGGGCGGGACGCGACGAGCGCGCCGGCGACCAGCAGCCGGCGGCGCGACGGACGGGACGGGGATGCGGGCATCGCGACCTCCGGAGGGATCAGGGCCTGCCGGCCAGCGCCTTCGCGCGGATCTCGTCGATCGTCTGCCCGGCGGTGATCGCCTGCGGATCGACCACCAGCTCGATCAGCGCCGGCACCCCGGCGGCGCGGGCGCGCTCGAACGCGGCCGCGAACCGGCCGGTCTCGGTCACGCGCTCGCCGTGGCAGCCGTAGGCCTCGGCGAGCTTCACGAAGTCGGGATTGCGCAGCGCGGTGCCGTAGACGCGCGCCGGGTACTCGCGCTCCTGGTGCATGCGGATCGTGCCGTACATGCCGTTGTTGACCAGCACGACGATCGGCGCGACGCCGTACTGGACCGCGGTCGCGAGCTCCTGCCCGGTCATCAGGAAGTCGCCGTCGCCGGTGAACGCGACGACGGTGCGCTCCGGATGCCGCAGCGCCGCCGCGACCGCGGCCGGCACCGCGTAGCCCATCGCGCCCGAGGTCGGCGCGAGCTGGGTCTTGTGGCCGCGATGGCGGAAGAAGCGGTGGACGGGCGTCGCGAAGTTGCCGGCGCCGTTCGTGAGGATCGCGTCGGGCGGCAGCACCGCGTCGAGGTGCAGCACGCACTCCGGATAGCTGAGCGTGCCCGGCTGGGCGCGCGGCACCCGCCACTCGGCGTAGTCGCGCCGCGCGCCGTCGAGCCAGCCCGCCCAGCGCGCGGCGAGCGCCGGGGCGTCGAGCCGCAGCGAGCCGAGCGCGGCGGCGAACTCGCGCCCCGAGGCCACGATCGGCAGCGTCGCGTGGAACACCCGGCCGAGCTCGTCCGGGCCCGGGAACACGTGGACGAGCGTCTGCCGCGGCGTCGGCGACTCGATCAGCGTGTAGCCGTTGGTCGTCATCTCGCCGAGCCGCACGCCGACCGCCACCAGCAGGTCGGCCTCGCGCACCCGCTGCGCGAGCTTCGGGTTCACGCCGATGCCGACCTCGCCGACGTAGTTCGCGTCGCCGTTGTCGTAGGCGTCCTGGAAGCGCCACGCGCAGGCGACCGGCAGGCCGTGGTGGTGCGCGAACGCCGAGACCGCGGCGCGCGAGGCCTCGTCCCAGCGCGAGCCGCCGACCAGCAGCAGCGGGCGCTCGGCGCCCGCGAGCAGCCCGGCCAGCCGCTCGAGCTGCGCCGGCGACGGAGCGGGCTCGGCGCCCACGCGGGGCAGCGCGTCGGCCACGGCGGCGGTCTGCACCAGCACGTCCTCCGGCAGCGCCAGCACGACCGGGCCCGGACGCCCCGAGGTGGCGACGTGGTACGCGTGCTGGACGAACTCCGGGATCCGGTCGGCCCGGTCGATCGACGCGACCCACTTGGCCATCTGGCCGAACATCCGCCGGTAGTCGACCTCCTGGAAGGCCTCGCGCTCGACGAAGTCGGTGCCGACCTGGCCGATGAACAGGATCATCGGCGTCGAGTCCTGGAACGCGGTGTGCACGCCGATCGACGCGTTGGTCGCGCCGGGACCGCGGGTGGCGAAGCAGATCCCGGGCTCGCCGGTCAGCTTGCCCCAGGCCTCGGCCATGTTCGCCGCCCCGCCCTCCTGGCGGCAGACCACCAGCGGCAGCCGGTCGCGGACGTCGTGCAGGGCGTCGAGCACGGCCAGGAAGCTCTCGCCGGGCACGCAGAACGCCCGGCTCGCGCCCTGGGCGATCAGCTGGTCGACGAGCAGGCGGCCGCCGGTGCGCGGCGCGGGGACGGGGGGCGGGGTCATCGCGATCGGGCCGGGAGCGGGTCGGGCGGGGATTCTCGCACGGGCTCCCGCCGAGCCCGGCGCCGAAGGTGGCAAAATGGCGGATTGCCGGTGCGCCCGCGCACCCCTCCCGCCCACCCCTCGCATCGCGTCGCGCCCATGTCCCAAGTCAAGAAAGTCGTGCTCGCCTACTCCGGCGGCCTCGATACCTCCGTGATCCTGAAGTGGCTGCAGGACACCTACGGGTGCGAGGTGATCACCTTCACCGCCGACATCGGCCAGGGCGAGGAGCTCGAGCCCGCGCGGCGCAAGGCCGAGATGTTCGGCGTGAGGAAGATCTACGTCGAGGACCTGCGCGAGGAGTTCGTGCGCGACTTCGTGTTCCCGATGTTCCGCGCGAACGCGCTCTACGAGGGCGAGTACCCGCTCGGCACCTCGATCGCGCGGCCGCTGATCGCCAAGCGGCTCGTCGAGATCGCCCGTCGCGAGCGCGCCGACGCGATCTCGCACGGCGCCACCGGCAAGGGCAACGACCAGGTGCGCTTCGAGCTCGGGGCGTACGCGCTGATGCCGGACGTGAAGGTCATCGCGCCGTGGCGCGAGTGGGACCTGCTGTCGCGCGACAAGCTGCTCGCGTACGCGGACCGCCACGGCATCCCGGTCGACTACAAGAAGCGCAAGGGCGAGGCGCCGTACTCGATGGACGCCAACCTGCTGCACATCTCGTTCGAGGGCGGCATCCTCGAGGATCCGGCCCGCGCGCCCGGCGAGGACATGTGGCGCCTGACGGTGTCGCCCGAGAAGGCGCCCTCGAAGCCCGAGCTCGTCGAGATCGACTTCGTCCGCGGGGATCCGGTCGCGATCAACGGCGAGACGATGGGTCCGGCGGCGCTGCTCACCGAGCTCAACCGCCTCGGCGGCAAGCACGGCGTCGGCCGCCTCGACCTCGTCGAGAACCGCTACGTCGGCATGAAGTCGCGCGGCTGCTACGAGACCCCCGGCGGCACGATCCTGCTGCGCGCGCACCGGGCGATCGAGTCGCTGACGCTCGACCGCGAGGTCGCGCACCTGAAGGACGACCTGATGCCGCGCTACGCGAGCCTGATCTACAACGGCTACTGGTGGAGCCCCGAGCGCCAGGCGCTGCAGGTGCTGATCGACCACACGCAGCAGAGCGTCACCGGTCGCGTGGTGGTCAAGCTCTTCAAGGGCAACGTGATCGTCACCAGCCGCAGCTCCGAGCACTCGCTGTTCGACACCCGGATCGCCACCTTCGACGACGACGGCGGCGCGTACAACCAGGCCGACGCGGGGGGGTTCATCAAGCTGAACGCGCTGCGCATGCGGATCGCCGGCGCGAAGGCCGCCGCCCGCGGCGCCCCGAAGGCGCCCGCGAAGACGGCCGCCGCCGCGAAGCCGGCGAAGGCCGCGGCGAAGGCGCCGCTCAAGCGCGCGGCGGCCCGCAAGGCGCGCTGAACGCGACGCGGCGGCGGGCGGGATGACCGGACCGGCGACTCCGGACGCGGTGCGCATCGAGCGGCTCGACCCGCTCGACGCGCGCCACGCCGCGGCGCTCGTCGAGCTGCTCGACGAGTACGCGCGCGACCCGATGGGCGGCGGCGCCGCGCTGTCGGCCGACGCGCGCGCGCGGCTGCCCGCGCTGCTCGCGTCCCGGCCCCACTACGTCGGGCTCCTCGCGTACGACGGCGACCGTCCGGTGGGGCTCGTCAACGCGTTCGAGGGCGTGTCGACCTTCAAGGCACGCCCGCTGCTCAACGTCCACGACATCGCGGTGGCCGCCACCCACCGCGGTCGCGGCCTCGGGCGCCGGCTGCTCGCCGAGCTCGAGGCGATCGCGCGCGCCCGCGACTGCTGCAAGCTGACCCTCGAGGCGCTCGAGGGCAACGTCGGCGCGATCGGCCTGTACCGCAGCGTCGGCTTCCGCGCGTACGAGCTCGATCCGGCGATGGGCCGCGCGACGTTCTTCGAGAAACGGCTCGACTGACTCCGGAGTCCGCACCATGCCTTCCTTCGACGTGACGCTCGAGGCCGACCAGGTCGAGATCCGCAACGCGGTCGACCAGGCCAACAAGGAGATCTCCACCCGCTTCGACTTCAAGGGGTCGGACGCGCGGATCGAGATCGGCGACAAGCTCCTCACCGCCTTCGCCGACGACGACTTCAAGCTCGGACAGGTGCGCGACGTGCTGCTGGCCAAGCTCGCCAAGCGCAGCGTCGACGTGCGCTTCCTCGACGACGGCAAGCCCGAGCGGATCGGCGGCGACAAGCTCAAGCAGACGATCACGATCCGGCACGGCGTGCCGTCCGACACCGCCAAGAAGATCGTCAAGCTGCTGAAGGACGCGAAGATCAAGGTCCAGGGCTCGATCCAGGGCGACTCCGTGCGCGTCGCCGGCGCCAAGCGCGACGACCTGCAGGCGGCGATCGCGCTGATCCGAAAGGACGTGGCCGACCTGCCGCTGTCGTTCGGCAACTTCCGCGACTGAGCGCGGCGCGCCGATGCACGGGCCCGGGGACGCGACGCCGGTCGCGATCGCGGGCGTCGAGGTCGGCGAGGTGTCGGCGCCGTGGCTCGCGCGCGCGCTCGAGGCGCCGACGCCCTTCTCGCTCGACCGCGGCGCGCTCGCGCTCGATCCCTCGCTCGCGGACGTCGCCGCGCGCACCGACGCGCTCGCGCGCTGGGCGGCGCACGCCCGCCGCCGCTGGGACCTGCCCGGCTGGCGCGACGAGGCGATCGCGATCCGGAGCCCGGACGGCGTGCCGCTCGCCGCGATCGAGCGCGCGCTGCTGCGTCCGTTCGGCCTCGAGCTGCGCTCGGTGCAGGCCTGCGCGTGGACGGCCGGCGCGGGGGGCCCGCTGATCTGGGTGGCCCGCCGCGCGTGGAGCAAGCCGGTCGACCCGGGGCGGCTCGACGCGGCGGTCGGCGGCGGCATCGCCGGGCTCGACGACGCCCTCGCGACGCTGCTGCGCGAGTGCCGCGAGGAGGCGGGGCTCGACGAGGCGATCGCGCGCGGCGCCCGTCCCGCCGGCTCGCTCGAGCTGCGCTACGCGACCGACTTCGACGGGCTGCCCGCCCTGCACCGCGAGCACGTCACGCTGTACGAGCTGGAGCTGCCGCCCGGCTGCGTCCCGGTGCCGGCCGACGGCGAGCACGAATCGATCGAGCCGATGACGCCGGCCGAGGCGCTCGCCTCGATCGACGCGGGCGGCTGGACCCGCGAGGGCGCCCAGGCCACGCTCGACCTGATCCTGCGCCGCGGCTGGATGCCGGCGCCCGGCGCGGCGCCGCGCTAGCGCCGCCCGGTGCGGCGGTCGCGCCGGAGGCAGGCGCCCGGCGCGGCGGTCGGGCCGGAAGTCCGTGCCCGGCGCGGCGATCGGGCCGAAGATCGGCGCCCGGCGCGGCGGTCGCGCGCGCGCCACGGCTCGGCTCGCCGTCGGCGGGTCGCGCCCGACCGGCGGTCTCGCGCCGCACCGGGTCGCGGCGTACGATGGTTTCCACGGATGGTCGCCAGCGGCGATCCGTGATTCCGGTGATTTCTTCAGTCTCCTCTCTGGCTTCGCCACCGCGTTCCGCGCGGTGGCGATTTTTTTCGTCCGGCCGCCGTCAGCGGCTGGCGACCAGGCGGGGCGAGCCGTCGCCCGACAGCAGCTCGGCGAAGCGGGCGCGCACCGAGCGCTCGATGCCCTCGGCGTCCAGCCCCTCGAGCCGCAGCAGCAGCCCCGGGTCGCCGTGGTCGATGAACGCGTCGCGCAGCCCGAGCTGCAGCACCGGGCGCGACACGCCCCGGGCGGCCATCGCCTCCAGGCACGCGCTGCCCGCGCCGCCCATCACCGCGTGCTCCTCGACGGTGACGAACGCGTCGTGCGACAGCGCGAGCGCCTCGATCGCGTCGGCGTCCACCGGCTTGACCCAGCGCATGTTGACCACGGTCGCGTCGAGCGCCTCGCCGGCGGCGATCGCCGGATGCACCATCGAGCCGAACGCGAGGATCGCGATCCGCCGGCCCTTGCGCCGCACCTCGGACTTGCCGAACGGCAGCTCGACGAGGTCCTTGCGCACCTCGACGCCGGCACCCGAGCCGCGGGGATAGCGGACCGCGCTCGGGCCGTCGTGCCGGAACGCGGTGTACAGCATCTGCCGGCACTCGTTCTCGTCCGACGGCGCGAGCACCACCATGTTCGGCACGCAGCGCAGGTACGCGTAGTCGTAGGCGCCGGCGTGGGTCGCGCCGTCGGCGCCGACCAGGCCGGCCCGGTCGAGCGCGAAGACCACCGGCAGGTTCTGCAGCGCGACGTCGTGGATCAGCTGGTCGTAGCCGCGCTGCAGGAACGTCGAGTAGATCGCCACCACCGGCTTCGCGCCCTCGCAGGCGAGGCCCGCGGCGAAGGTCACCGCGTGCTGCTCGGCGATGCCGACGTCGAAGTAGCGGTCGGGGAAGCGGCGCTCGAACTCGACGAGCCCCGAGCCCTCGCGCATCGCCGGCGTGATGCCGACGAGCCGCGGATCGAGCGCCGCCATGTCGCAGATCCAGTCGCCGAAGACCTGCGTGTAGCTCGGCTTGCCGGGCGAGGCCGGCTTCTTGATGCCTTCCTGCGGGTCGAACTTGCCCGGGCCGTGGTACAGCACCGGGTCGGCCTCGGCGAGCTTGTAGCCCTGCCCCTTGCGCGTGATCACGTGCAGGAACACCGGGCCGTGCATCTCGCGCAGGTTCGCGAGCGTCGGGATCAGCGCGTCGAGGTCGTGGCCGTCGATCGGGCCGAAGTAGGTGAAGCCGAACTCCTCGAACATCGTCGCGGGCACGACCATGCCCTTCGCGTGCTCCTCGAGGCGCCGCGCGAGCTCGTAGACCGGCGGCACCTTCGACAGCACGGTGCGCGCCATGTCGCGCACGCTGTTGACCTGGCGCCCGGACAGCACCCGCGCGAGGTACTTGTTCAGCGCGCCCACCGGCGGCGAGATCGACATGTCGTTGTCGTTCAGCACGACCAGCAGGTCGATGTCCGGGGTGACGCCCGCGTTGTTCATCGCCTCGAAGGCCATGCCCGCGGTCATCGCGCCGTCGCCGATCACGGCGACGTGGCGCCGGCGCGCCGGGCCCTTGTTCTCGCCCTTGTTGCGCGAGGCGACCGCCATGCCGAGCGCCGCCGAGATCGAGGTCGACGAGTGCGCGGTGCCGAAGGTGTCGTACTCGCTCTCGGAGCGGCGCGGAAAGCCCGAGATGCCGCCGTGCTGGCGCAGCTTCGCCATCCCCTCGCGCCGGCCGGTCAGGATCTTGTGCGGGTACGACTGGTGGCCGACGTCCCAGACGATGCGGTCGAACGGCGTGTTGAAGACGTAGTGCAGCGCGATCGACAGCTCCACCGTCCCGAGGTTCGACGACAGGTGCCCGCCGGTGCGCGACACCGACTCGAGGATGTAGGCGCGCAGCTGCTGCGCGAGCGCGGGCAGCTTGCCGCGCTCGAGCTGGCGCAGGTCGGCGGGCGCGTCCACGCGCTCGAGCAGCGAGAAGTCGGTGTCCATCGTCGGGTCGGCCTCGATCGGTTTCGGTTCCTGTCCCATGCTTCGCCCCCGGGCGCTCCGCGTCAAGAGCGGCGCAGCACGATCAGGTCGGCGAGCGACGCCAGCCGCTCGCCGCGCGCGCCGAACCCGGCGAGCGCGGCGCGGGCGCGCCCGCGCAGCTCGGCGGCCAGCGCGCGGGCGCGCTCGAGGCCGAGGCGCGAGACGTAGGTCGGCTTGTCGTGCGCCGCGTCCTTGCCCGCGGTCTTGCCCAGCGTCGCGCTGTCGGCCTCGACGTCGAGGATGTCGTCGACGACCTGGAAGGCGAGCCCCACCGCGGCGCAGTAGTCGTCGAGCGCGGCGGCGCCGGCGGCGTCGAGCGGCTCGCCGCACCAGGCGCCGAGCCGGACCGAGGCGGCGAGCATCGCGCCGGTCTTGCGCCGGTGCATGTCCTCGAGCGCGTCCGCGTCGATCGCCTCGCCGACCGCGGCGAGGTCGATCGCCTGCCCGCCGGCCATGCCGAGCGATCCGGCGGCGTCGGCGAGCTCGGCGCTCATGCGGACCACCGCCGCGGGCGCCACGCCGTGCGCGGCCGCCTCGGCGACCGCCCGGAACGCGAGCGCCTGCAGCGCGTCGCCGGTCAGCATCGCGAGCGCCTCGCCGTAGGCGACGTGCACCGTCGGCTTGCCGCGCCGCAGCACGTCGTCGTCCATGCACGGCATGTCGTCGTGCACCAGCGAGTACGCGTGGATCAGCTCGACCGCGCAGCCGGCGCGATCGAGCGCCGCCGCGGGCGCGCCGGTCAGCTCGCCGGCCGCGTGCGCGAGCAGCGGCCGCACGCGCTTGCCGCCGCCCAGCGTCGCGTAGCGCATCGCCTCGTGCAGGCGGCCGAGCGGCCCGGTCGGCGCGGGCGGCGGCAGCAGCCGCTCGAGCGCGGACTCGGTGCGGGCGAGCACCGCCGCCGACCAGTCGGCGAACGGCGCGCTCATGGATCGAGCCGCGCGTCGGCCTCGAAGGGCTTGAGCAGGTCGCCCTCGAGGATCTTCACCTGCTGCTGGACGTGGGCGAGCCCGTCGCGGCAGAAGCCGACCAGCTCGGCGCCGCGCCGGTACGCGGCGAGCGACTCCTCGAGCGACAGCGTGCCGGCCTCCATCTGCTGGACGAGCGACTCGAGCTCGGCGAGCGCCGACTCGAACGAGGCGGGCCGGTCGGCTCCGGGTGCGGCGGGAGGGTTCATCGTGGACACGGCGGAAAGACGGGGTCGCGGGCCCGGGCGGGCGCGCGAAAGGCGCGATTTTACGCGGAATCGCCCGCCGTCCCCCCGCGAAGGTCCCCCGTGCACCCGTCGGCGGGCCGGCTCCGGACCCCGACCCCCGGGCCGCGACCCCCGATCCCCGGGCGAAATCCCCCGATCCCCGACCGCGGCGGGGCCGACCGGGTGCCCCGCGGGGCCGATCGAGGGTAGACTTGCCGGCCCTTTTCCCAGCACGAACCTTCGGGGGGTTGCTTCCTTCCACCGCATTTCTGGTCGTCCAGGAGGTCGAATCATGTCGGACATCGGGCGTGGGGATCACCTGCAGCGCTCTGCAGCCCAGCTTCCGGTTTCGGCGTACTTCGACGAAGCGCTCTACCGGCGCGAAATCGAAGCCCTCTTCAGGAACGGTCCCGGCTACGTCGGCCATGAACTCATGGTGCCGAACGTCGGCGACTACCACGCGCTCCCGGCCGAGAAGGAGGGCCGGCTCCTCGTGCGGGGCGAACAGGGCATCGAGCTCCTGTCCAACGTCTGCCGCCACCGCCAGGCGGTGATGCTCAACGGCCGCGGCAACGCGTCGAGCATCGTGTGCCCGCTGCACTGCTGGACCTACGACCTGCAGGGCCGCCTGCTCGGCGCGCCGCACTTCGACGAGCAGCCGTGCCTGAACCTCGGACGCAGCCCGCTGCGGAACTGGAACGGGCTGCTGTTCTCGGGCGCGCGCGACGTGGCCGCCGACCTGGCGAAGATGGGCGCGCGCGGCGACCTCGACTTCTCGGGCTACATGCTCGACCACGTCGAGGTGCACGAGTGCGCCTACAACTGGAAGACCTTCATCGAGGTCTACCTCGAGGACTACCACGTCGAGCCCTTCCACCCGGGGCTCGGCAGGTTCGTCGAGTGCGGCGACCTGAGCTGGGAGTTCGGCGAGTGGTGGTCGGTGCAGACCGTCGGCCTGCACCGCGGGCTCGTCAAGCCGGGCAGCTCGGCCTACCGGCGCTGGCACGAGGAGGTGCTGCGGGTCGGCGGCGGGGAGCTGCCCAAGCAGGGCGCGATCTGGCTCACCTACTACCCGAACGTGATGGTCGAGTGGTACCCGCAGGTGCTGGTGGTGTCGCACCTGGTGCCGCGCGGCCCGCGGCACACGACCAACATCGTCGAGTTCTACTACCCCGAGGAGATCGCGCTGTTCGAGCGCGAGTTCGTCGAGGCCGAGCGCGCGGCGTACATGGAGACCTGCCGCGAGGACGACGAGATCGCCGAGCGGATGGACGCCGGGCGCCGGGTGCTGCTCGAGCGGGGCGAGAACCAGGTCGGTCCGTACCAGAGCCCGATGGAGGACGGCATGCAGCACTTCCACGAGTTCCTGCGCGCGCGGCTCGAGATCGAGTGAGCGGGACGGGCGCGGCCGCCCAGGCGGGCTGGGCGGTCGCCTCCGCGCTCGCCTTCGCGGCGATGAGCGCGGCGATCAAGCTCGGCTACGCGTGGTACGGGCTGTTCGAGCTGGTGTTCTGGCGCAACGCGCTCGGCGCCGCCGTGCTCGGCGCGTGGGCGCTCGCCACCTCGCGCCGGCTGTCGACGCCGCTGTGGCCGCTGCACCTGCGACGCTCGGCGGCCGGCACCTCGTCGATGGTGCTGTGGTTCGCGGCGCTCGCCGCGCTGCCGCTGCCCACCGCGGCCACGCTCGGCAACACCTCGCCGCTGTTCACCGCGATCGCGATCGCGCTGGCCGCGCGCCGCGCCGGGCTGCCGCCCGACCGCCGGCGCCGGCTGCTGTACGCGGCCGCGGCCTGCGGATTCGCCGGCGTCGCGCTCGCGCTGCGCCCGACGCTCGACGGCGCCACGCTCGCCGGCTTCGCGGCCGGGCTCGGGTCGGGCCTGCTCGCGACCTTCGTCTACTTCGAGATGCGCTCGCTCGGCGCGGCCGGCGAGCCGTCGTGGCGGGTCGTCTTCTGGTTCTCGACGGTGTCGTCGGCGATCGGGCTGGCCGGCACGCTCGGCACCGGCGGCTTCGCGCCCTGGCGGCCCGAGGGCGTCGTCTGGCTCGCCGCGGTGGCGGGCTTCGCGCTGGTCGGACAGATCTGCATGACGCGCGCGTTCGCCGGTCCGGCGACGCTGCTCGCCGCGACGCTGCAGTACACGAACATCGGGTTCGCGGCGCTGATCGGCGCCTGGGCGTTCGACGACGCGCTGAGCGCCCGCGAGACGCTCGGGCTCGCCGCGATCGCGGCGAGCGGCGTCTGGGCGACCTGGATCGCGGCGCGGGCGGCGCCGACCGCGGTCGCGCCGGCCCGCGGGACCCGCGGCGCCTGAGGGCGGCGGTCCGATTCCGGAGCGGCGCCCGCACGGCCGCGCCCGCCCGGGCGTAGGCTGCACGGGCTCGCGCGCGTCGCGCGCCGGAGGAGCGACGGTGTCCGGATCCCCTTCCCCCCGCCCGCGGGTGCTGCTGACGGGCGCCTCGGGCGACGTCGGCACGCGACTGCGCCCGATGCTCGTCGAGACCTACGGGGCGCTGCGCTCCTCCGACCTCGTCGAGCCGCGCACGCCGCCGCTGCCGGGCGAGACCTTCGTGCGCGCCGACCTGTCGGACGCGGCGCAGGTCGCCCGCGCCGTCGAGGGCATCGACGCGATCGTCCACCTCGGCGGCTTCTCGGTCGAGGGGCCGTGGGAGGCGATCCTGCAGGCCAACATCGTCGGCACGCACGCGCTCTACGAGGCCGCGCGACTCGCCGGCGTGCGGCGCGTCGTGTTCGCGTCGTCGAACCACGCGGTCGGCTTCTACGAGCGCGGCCGCACCGTCGACCACGCGGTGCCGCCGCGCCCCGACACGCGCTACGGCGTCTCGAAGGCGTTCGGCGAGGCGCTGGGGGCGCTGTACGCCGACAAGCACGGCCTGCGGGTGCTGAACATCCGGATCGGCAACGTCGCCGACGCGCCGGTCGACCGTCGCCGGCTCGCGATCTGGCTGCACCCGCGCGACCTGATGCAGCTGGTGCGGATCGGCATCGAGCATCCGGACGTGCACTGCGAGATCGTCTACGGCGCGTCGGACAACGCGCGGGCCTGGTGGGACAACCGGCGCGCGCACGAGCTCGGCTACCGCCCGCGGGCGCGCGCCGAGGACCACGCCGCCGCGGTGCTCGCGCGCGACGAGCCGGCCGACCCGGTCGGCGACCGCTTCCAGGGCGGCGCCTTCTGCTCGCAGGAGTTCGACCATCCGGAGCCGGCGCGCTCGGGCACCGGCGGCGCGGCCCGAGCCGACGGCGCCGCCCCGACCCGCGCCGAGCCCTAGCCCCGGCCCACGAGGACATCCCATGCCCCGCATCGCCCGCATCCGCGCCCACGTGCTCGAGGCCCCGCTGTCCGAGCCCTTCGCCTGGTCGTTCACCGAGACCGCGACGCGCGGCTCGTGCATCGTCGAGGTGACCACCGAGGACGGCCTGTCGGGCTGGGGCGAGTGCCTCGGCCCGGCGCGGCTGAACGCGCCGATCGTCGAGGCGTACGGCCGGATGCTCGTCGGGCAGGACGCGCTCGCGGTCGACCGCCACTGGCTCGCGATGTACAACGGGCTGCGCGACCAGGGCATGAAGGGCCTCGCGCTCACCGCCCTGTCGGGCGTCGACGTCGCGCTGTGGGACCTTCGTGGGCGCCACTGGGGCGAGCCGGTCTGGCGGCTGATGGGCGGGCGCTTCCGCGACGCGGTCGCCGCGTACGCGACCGGCACCTACCGGCGCGGCGAGGGCTGGCGCACGCTCGAGGCGCGCCGCACCGCCGCGCGCTTCGGCGGCGGCGACCCCGACGCGGCGGTGCGCGAGACGCTCGACTACCTGGTCGACGAGGTGCGCGGCTACGCCGCCGAGGGCTTCCGCGCCGCGAAGCTGAAGATCGGCTTCGGCGTCGAGCAGGACGTCGTGCTGATCCGCGCGGTGCGCGAGGCGCTCGGCCCGCGCGTCGGCCTGATGCTCGACGCGAACCACGGCTACGACGCGATCGACGCGATCCGCCTCGGCCGCGCGGTCGCCGACCAGGACATCGGCTGGTTCGAGGAGCCGGTCGTGCCCGACGACCTCGACGGCTACGTCGAGGTCCGCCGGGGCCAGCCGATCCCGGTGGCCGGCGGCGAGACCGAGTTCACCCGCTGGGGCTTCCGAGAGGTGCTGACGCGCCGCGCGATGGACGTCGTGCAGCCGGACGTCTGCGCCTGCGGCGGGCTGTCCGAGGCGAGGAAGATCGCCGACATGGCGACCGCCTTCGGCGTGCGGCTCGTGCCGCACGTCTGGGGCACCGGCATCGGGCTGGCGGCCGCGCTGCAGCTGCACGCGGTGCTGCCGCCCTCGCCGCCGCGCCACGACCCGACCGAGCCGGTGCTCGAGTTCGACCGCAGCGAGCATCCGTTCCGCCAGGCGGTGCTGAGGACGCCGATCGAGCACTCGCGCGGGCTCGTCGCGATTCCCGACGGGCCCGGCCTCGGCATCGAGGTCGACGTCGACGCGCTCGAGCGCTGGAAGGCGCCCGCGCGGGGCTGATCCGGCGCCCGACGGCCGGGCCGGTCGGCTGGCCGCGCCCGGCGGCGCGCGGCAGAATGGCGGCCCCGCGATCCGTCGCCCGACCGAGACCGACCGATGCCCTGGACCACGCTGATCGCCGCCGACGAGCTCGCCGCCGCGATCGACCGCTGCCTGGTGATCGACTGCCGCCACGACCTCCTCGATCCCGCCGCCGGTCGCCGTGCGTACGACGCGGGCCGCATCCCGGGCGCCGTCTTCGCGGCGATGGACACCGACCTGTCGGACCCCAAGACCGGGCGCAACGGCCGGCACCCGATGCCCTCGCGAGAGCGCGTGCGCGCCCGGCTCGAGTCGTTCGGGCTGACCGACGACCTGCAGCTCGTCACCTACGACGGCGGCAACGGCATGGCCGGGCGGCTGTGGTGGATGGCGCGCTGGATCGGGCACGACGCCGTCGCGGTGCTCGACGGCGGGATCGACGCGTGGCGTCGCGCCGGCTTCCCGGTGAACGTCGACCCGCCGCGGGCGCGCACCGGGCGGCTGACGCTCCGCGAGCCGCTCGTCGCGCTCGTCGACGCGGCCGAGACCGGCCGCGCGGCGTCGGACGCCTCGCGGCTCGTCGTCGACGCCCGCCCGGCCGAGCGCTACCGCGGCGAGGTCGAGCCGATGGATCCGGTGGCCGGCCACATCCCGGGCGCGGTCAGCCGGCCGTGGACGCAGAACGTCCGCGAGGACGGCCGCTTCAAGCCGGCGCCGGTGCTGCGCGCCGAGCTCGAGGCGATGCTCGCCGGGCGGGCGCCGTCGGCGGTCGTCAACAGCTGCGGCTCCGGCGTCAGCGCCTGCATGAACCTGCTCGCGATGGCGCACGCGGGCCTGCCCGGGGCGGCGCTCTACGGCGGCTCGTGGAGCGAATGGGTGGCCGATCCGTCGCGTCCGGTGAAGACCGGCGCCGAGCCCTGAGCCGCCGCGGCGGCGCTGCCGCTCAGCGGCGCGCCGCGGCGTCGGCGCGCTCGAAGCGCGCGATCGCCCACGCGCAGGCGAGCGTGCCGACGGCCATCGCGCCGGTCGCCCACGCGGTCAGGTGCCAGCCGCCCGCGGCGGTCGCGACCGCCGCGACGAGCGGCGGCGCGACGAACTGGCCGAGCGTCGAGCCCTGCTGCATCAGCCCGGTCGTCGTCGACACCGCGCGCGGATGCGGCGCGTACGCGGCGGTCGTCGCGAACAGGGTGGCGGGGATCATCCCGCCCACCGTCGAGAACAGCAGCACGCCGGCGTAGCGCAGCGGGAACGGCGCGCCGCTGCCGAAGCACAGCCACGCGCCGGCGGCCATCGCGACCGAGGCCGCGGCGATCAGCGTCGCGCGCGCCGCGCCCCGGTGCAGCAGCGCGCCGGCCGCGAGGTTGCCGAGCACGTTGACCGCGACGCCCGCGGCGGTGAGGCCGCCCGCGACCGCGAGCGCGACGCCCGACTCGACGTAGAGCGTCGGCAGGAAGCTGAACACGCCGATCCACTGCCCCGCGTAGCAGCCGAACGCGGCGGCGAGCACCCACGGGCGCGGCGAGCGCAGCGTGTCGAGCACCAGCGCCCGCGCGCCCACCGCCGCGTGCCCGGCCGCGTCGGGCGCGACCGCGCGCCCGAGCAGCGCGGCCATCGCGATCGAGGCGGCGGCGATCGCCCACCAGGCGGCGCGCCAGCCCGCGGCCTCGAACACCGGGGGCGACAGCACGAGGCCGAGCGCCATGCCGGCGGGCATGTACGTGCCCCACAGGCCCATCGCCGCCTTCAGGCGCGCCGGCGCGACGCCGCGCGCGATCAGCGCCGGACCGGGCAGCACCGTCAGGATGAAGCCCGCGCTCTCGATCGCGCGGCTCGCGAGCAGCGTGCCGATGCCGGGCGCGAGCGCGCCGCCGGCGCAGCCCGCGGCGGCGGCGACCAGGCCGATCCGCATCACGCGGCGCGGTCCGAAGCGGTCGGCGAGCATGCCGCCGAAGAGACCGAGCAGCATGCCGGCGAGCTGGAACAGCGACACCAGCAGGCTCGCCCCGACGAGCCCGAGCCCGAACTCCTCGCGCAGCAGCGGCAGCGCGGGCGGCAGCTTGCCGACGTTCAGCGAGACGACGATCGCCGCGCCGAGCACCGCGGCGATCGGGATCGCCGTCGTCAATGCGCGTGGACCATCGAGGTCAGCGCCGCGATCGCCGCGATGCCGGCGAGCAGCAGCGTCACCTGCATCGCCGACTCGCCGCGGCCGCGCCGGCGGTGCATGTCGGGCACGAGGTCGGCGAGCGCGATGTAGATGAAGCTGCTCGCGGCCAGCACGAGCACGAAGGGCAGCGCCTCGCGCGCGGCCTCGAGCGCGAACCAGCCGATCGCGCCGCCGACGACCGCCGACAGCCCGGCGAGCGCGTTGTACAGCAGCGCGCGGCGCCGCGAGTAGCCGGCGTTCAGCAGCACGATGAAGTCGCCCACCTCCTGCGGGATCTCGTGCGCGGCGATCGCGGCCGCCGTCAGCCAGCCGAGGCGCGGATCGGCGACGAAGGCCGCCGCGATCAGCACGCCGTCGGCGAGGTTGTGGATCGAGTCGCCGACGAGGATCAGCGCGCCGCCCGGGCCGGCCTCGCGCCGGTCGTGCCCGTGGTGGTGGTCGTGCCCGTCGCCCTCGTGGTGGTGGCTGTGCCGCAGCACCGCCGACTTCTCGAGCAGGAAGAAGCCGACGAGCCCGGCGAGCAGCGTCCACGACAGCGCGTGCAGGTCGGCCTGCGACTCGAAGGCCTCGGGCAGCAGGTGCAGCACCGCCGCGCCGAGCAGCACGCCGGCCGACAGGCTGACCATCCGGGGCACCAGCCGCGACAGCGCGCCGAACGACACCCACGCGGCGACCGCGACCGACGCGAGGCCCGACAGCAGCGTCGCGGCGATGATGGAGGCGAGAGTCAGCGCGATCCCCAGATGCAAGCGAGTTGCATGCAAGTATACGCGCCGGTCCGCCCCCCCCTACAGCCAGTACTCGGCCAGCCGCGCCAGGGCTTCCTTGGCGCGCTCGATCGGGCCGCGGCGCGCCCACTCCGCGGGCTCGATCGGCTCGGCGCGCGCGACGTCCTCGCGGAACAGCGCCTCCATCTCGCGCCCGAAGCCCTCGCCGACGACGACGACGTTGACCTCGTCGTTGTGCAGGAAGCTGCGCCAGTCCATGTTGGCCGAGCCGACGGTCGACCAGATGCCGTCGACCACCGCGGTCTTCGCGTGCAGCAGCGCGTCGCGACGCTCGAAGATCCGCACGCCCGCGGCGAGCAGGCGGTCGTAGTGCGCGCGGCCGGCGGCGTGCACCATCCAGAAGTCCGAGAAGCCGGGCAGCACCAGCTGCACGTCGACGCCGCGCCGCGCCGCGGCCTCGAGCACCTCGAGCGTCGTCGGATCGGGGACGAAGTAGGCCATCGTCACGTGGATGCTGCGCTCGGCGTGCGCCATCGCCGACAGCAGCTCGTCGCGGATCGGGTTGTCGGGCCGGTCGGGCGAGCTCGCGAGCACCCGCAGCACGCGGTCGCCCTCGGGCACGGCCTTCGGGAACCAGCCCGCCTCCGGCTGCGCGGGGCAGCCCTGCTTGACCCAGGAGTCGAGGAACAGCCGCTGGAACTCGGCGACCGCGGGACCCCGGACCTCGAGGTGCGTGTCGCGCCAGCCGGCGCCGCGCTCGGCGCGCCGGCGCGCCGAGGCCGAGCCGCTCGCGTAGACGTCGCTGACGTTGACGCCGCCGGTGTACGCGGCGCGTCCGTCGACGACGAGGATCTTGCGGTGGTCGCGGTTGTTCAGCGTGACGCCGCGACCGGCGCGCGGGTCCACCGGGTTGGCCTCGCAGACCGCGACGCCGGCCTCGCGCAGCCGGTCGAAGTACTCCTTCGGCGTGCGGATGCCGCCGATCGCGTCGTACATCACGCTGACCTGCACGCCCTGGCGACGGCGCTCGACGAGCAGGTCGGCGAGCCGGCGCCCGGTCTCGTCGCCCTCGAGGATGTAGGTCTGCAGGTGCACGTGCCGGCGGGCCCGCGCGATCGCGTCGAACATCGCGCGGTGCGTCTCGGGGCCGTCGACCAGCAGGCGCGTCGCGTTGCCGACGATCAGCGGCGCGCTGCCCAGCTGATCCATGAACGCCAGGTGCCGCGCGACGAGGCCGGTGTGGCCCTCCTTCTCCAGCCGCGCGATCAGCGCCTCGGCGCGCTGCGGCGACACCGCGCCGCGCGCGTCGACGACCCGCGGCACGGCGCGTTCGGCGCGCGGCGCCGGGAAGGCGAGCCGCTGGTCGAGCACCGTGCATCCCGGAACGGCCGCCACCGCGGCCAGCGCCGCGAGGACCACGCCGATCGCGCCCGATGCCCGCATGCACGCCCTTCCGTCCGAATCGCGACGAGCGGGGCCATGCAATCGGCATGCCCGGCTCGGCCGCGGGCCGGCGCGCGACGGCGCTCGCGGCCCGGGGACGGTCAGTCGATCGTCACGCCGGCGCGCGCGATCACCGGCTTCCAGCGCCGGAGCTCCTCCTGCATGAACTCGGCGAACTGCTGCGGGCTGTTGCCCACCGGATCCATGTAGACC
Organism: Burkholderiaceae bacterium; assembly: GCA_035628395.1. Lineage (GTDB taxonomy): Bacteria > Pseudomonadota > Gammaproteobacteria > Burkholderiales > Burkholderiaceae_E > UBA4615. The sequence goes on from DASPJX010000310.1 coordinate 26,916, forward strand.
GCCCGCAGCTTCTCGACCGAGCCCGGCTCCTTCAGGATCGCGACGATCTCGCGGTTCAGCCGCTCGACGATCGGCGCGGGCGTGCGCGCGGGCACGACGATGCCGATCCAGGCGGTGGCCTCGATGTCGGCGATGCCGGCCTCGCGGAACGTCGGCACGTCGGGCATGAACACCGAGCGCTCGCGGGTGGTGACCGCGAGCGCCTTCAGCCGGCCGGCCTTCACCTGCGGCAGGATCGCCAGCGGCGCGAGCGAGGCCATGTGCGTGTCGCCCTGCAGGATCGACATCACCGCCGCGGGCGACGCGTTGTACGGCACGTGCACGATGAAGGTGCCCGTCCTCGCCTTGATCAGCTCCATCGACAGGTGCGCGACGGTGCCGGCGCCGACCGACGCGTAGTTGTACTTGCCGGGGTTGCGCCGCAGCAGCTCGAGCAGCTGCCGGACGCTGTCGACGCCGAGCTCCGAGGACACCGCGAGCACGTTCGGCTGGGTCGCCGCGAGGGTCACCGGCGCGAGGTCGCGGAACGGGTCGTACGGCATCCGGCTGTAGAGCAGCGTGTTGTTCACCAGCGGGCCGGTGATCGACACGCCCACCGTGTGGCCGTCGGGCGCGGCCTTCGCGACGACGTCGGTGCCGACGTTGCCGCCGGCGCCGGCGCGGTTCTCGACGACCACCGGCTGCTTCAGCGCCGGCGCGAGGCGATCGGCGACGAGGCGCGCGAGCACGTCGGGCGTGCTGCCGGGGGCGAACGGCACGACGAGCCGCACCGGGCGCGCGGGCCACTCCTGCGCGCGCGAGGCGCCGGGCAGCGCGGCGGCCGCGCCGGCGGCGAGGGACGCGCGCAGCAGCTCGCGGCGGTCGGGGCGGGAGGCGGATCGGGTCATGGGGCGAGGTCTCCTGGAGGGTCGATCGGTTCGGTGCGCGCGAGCAGCGCCCGTTCGCGGGCGACGAAGCCGGCGACCATCGTGCGCCAGGTCGCCTCGACGAGCTCGGGCAGCCCGGGGAAGCCCGGGTCGTGCGCGCGGGCGAGTTCGCGGACGCGCGCGAACACCTCGGCCTGGCGCGCGGGCGCGGCGGCCTCGGCGGCGTCGCGCTTGAAGCGGGTCGCGTCCATCACCAGCGCCGCGCGGCGCGCGACGAGCGCGACGAGCTCCGCGTCCAGCGCGTCGATGCCGGCGCGCACCTCGGCGAGCGTCGCGCACCGCGGCGGCGGGCCGGGCTCGACGAAGCGCCGGCACGGCGGCGCCGACGGGTCGGGCTCGCTCATCGGGCGTCGACGGGGACGGTCGCGGACGCGGCGGCGGCCGGACCGTCGGCCGGCGCGTCGTCCGACGCCCGCAGCACGACGCCCTGCGCGCGCAGCGCGCGCTGCAGCGGCGCGATCGGCAGCGCGCGCAGGTCGGCGCGCGTCGCGGCGGCCTGCGCGGCGGCGACGCCGGCGGCCTGGCCGGTCAGCCAGCACTGCGGGATCTCGCGCATGAACGCGTGCGACGACGGGTCGCTCGACAGGTGCTTGCCGGGCGCGAGCAGGTTCGAGAAGCGGCGCGGCACCAGCGCGCCGTAGCGCACCGACACGCTCGGGAACGCGAGCGACGGCGACGGGCTCACGCCGATCTCGTCGGCGTGCACGGTCCCCGGCGCCCAGTCCTCGCGCGACATCCGCGCGACGCCCGCGATGCGCCGGGTGTGGCGCGCGCCGACCTGCGGCGCCATCTGCAGCGCGTACGCCCGCCCGAAGCCGGGCGCGTGCGCGCGGTAGAACGCGAGGTGCGCGGCCATCGACTCGCGGCTGTCGACCTCGACGCGCGTCAGGTCCTCGAGATCGAGCGCGGACAGCCCGGAGCGGCGCGGCCCCATGAACAGCGCGACGTCGTCGCGCCACGAGACGAAGGGCTTCTCGAACAGCCCGAGCTCGGCGCGCCCGCGCGCCATGAACGCCGCGTACGCCTGCGGCCGCGCGGCGCGGAACGCGAGCCACGCGCGCATGTCGACGCCGCCGAGCAGCCACGCGGTGTTGATCGCGTGGTGGATGTCGCCCGCGTCGATGTCGTCGACGAGGTCGGCCGCCTCGCCCGGCGCCGACGGGCGCGCGCGCGCGGCGGCGGCGACGAGGTCGGCGTCGCCGGTCGCGTCGACGAACGCGTCGGCCGCGATCGCGAGCCGGCCCTGCTTGCTCTCGACGAGCACGCCGGCGATCCGCGCCGGATCGTCGGGATCGGGCAGCACGCCGACGACCCACGCGTGGTGGACGAGCTCGACGCCCGCCTCGAGCACGAGCCGCTGCGACTCCGTCTTCAGCGACTCCGGCGAGACCGTCGGCGACCAGGTGACGACGCCGTGGAACGCCGCGGTGCGCAGCCCCCACCAGGCGGCCACGGCCTCGTCGCGCGCCCCCCACTCGGCGCGCGGCGGACCGGCCACCTCGTCGCGCGGCAGCCGCGAGAGCAGCTCCTCGCCGATGCCGCGGATCACCGGGACGCCGTCCCAGTCGGTCATCCGGTCGATCCAGATCACCAGCCCGCCGGTGGACAGCCCGCCCAGGTGGTTGTGGCGCTCGATCAGCATCACGTCGGCGCCGGCGCGCGCCGCGGCGATCGCCGCGGCGGTGCCCGCCGGGCCGCCGCCCGCCACGAGGACCTGGGTGCGGGCCCAGAGCGGCGTGCGTCGGGCCGGCTCCTCGACCTCGCCGAGCGGCGTCGGATGGCGACGCGCGCGCGCGCCTCCGTCGAAGACGTCGGCCTCGAAGAAGTGCCGTCCGTACTTGGGCAGTGCATCCATGGCGGCGAGTGTAGCGGTTGCGGTCCGGGCGGCGCCCGCCGCCCGGGGGGATCAGACCGGCGCGTCGTCCTCGAAGCGCGTGCCGTCCCGGCGCAGCGCGCCGTCGAGCACCGCGGCCGGGTAGTGGCGGGCGAAGTCGGCCATCACCGTGTCGAACGGCACGTCCTCGTACAGCCCGTCGTCGCGCAGGTACTCCATGTGGCGCCGGCGCGAGGCGTCGTGCTCCTGCAGCAGCGCGTCGGACGCGCCGTCGAACTCGGTCGGCGTCACGCCGAAGCGCTCGCACAGCTCGCGGTTGAACACCGCCGCGGCCTTGACCCACCGGCCGTCGAGCCACAGCGCGCAGTAGCCGTGGTCGTAGAACACGTCGGTGCCGCCGAGCGCACGGCGCAGCTTCTCGGTGTTCAGGTGGTTGGTCACGTCGGCGAGGCCGACCGCGGCCGGGATCCCCGCCGCGCGGGCGCCGGCGGCGAGCAGCGCGGCCTTCGGCACGCACCAGTTGCGCGTCGAGACCGCGACGCGGCTCGCCCGGTAGTCGTCGCGCACCGGCGAGCAGCCGAACGGGTCGTAGCGGATGCGGTCGCGCACCGCGTAGAACAGCCGCACCGCGCGCTCGCGCGGTGCCTCGGCGCTGCCGATCGCGGCGTCGACGAACGCGCGCAGCGCCGGATGGCCGACGTCGAGCAGCTCGGTCGCGCCGCGGCAGCGCTCGGCGAACTCGGCGCCGGCCTGCGACGCCGGCACGCCCCGGGGCGGCGCGGCGCTCATGCGTCCGGGCCCGCGCGACGGCCGCGCGGGCCGGCCGCGGGCGCGGCGTCGGTCCGCGCGAGCGACGATCGCTCGAGCGCGGCGGTCGGCCGGGCGGGCGTCGATGCGGCGGGCGCGACCGGGCCGGCGAGCCCGCCCGTGCGCCGTCCGGCGACGGCGCCGCGACGGCCGAGCCGGGTCGGCGGCACGAGGGAATCGAGGTCGGACGGTATCGCGTCGATGCCCGACCCGACCCGCGGTGCGTCGTCCATCCGGAGCTCCTCTGTTATCGTGGTCCGTGGAGCCGCATCGCCGCGGCTCCGTCCGATCCTAACCCAGGCCCGGCGGCCCCGCCCCGGCCCGGACCGATTCCGTGCGCGTCGCCGGCCCTCGCCGGTGCGCCTCCCTCGCCGACGACTCCCCCCATGCACCTGCTCTACCAGGACACCGCCACCGACCCGCCCGCCGCGCAGACGATCGGCCCCTACCTCGCGCGCACCCGGATCGCCTACTTCTCGATGGAGATGGCGCTGCGTCCGGAGATGCACACCTACAGCGGCGGGCTCGGCGTGCTGGCCGGCGACACCGCGCGCTCGTGCGCCGACCTCGGGCTGCCGATCGTCTTCGTCACGCTGGTCTGCCGCCAGGGCTACCTGCGCCAGGAGATCGACGCCGAGGGCCGCCAGGTCGAGCACGCCGATCCGTGGGAGCCGGCCGAGTACGCGGCGCCGCTGCGCGCCAAGGTCGCGGTGCTGCTCGAGGGCCGCGAGGTCTGGGTGCGACCGTGGCTGCACGTGCAGCGCAGCCCGATCGGCTCGAGCGTGCCGGTGCTGCTGCTCGACACCGACCTGCCCGAGAACGCGCCGCAGGACCGCGGCCTGACCGCCCGGCTCTACGGCCCGGGTGCCGACTACCGGCTCAAGCAGGAGATCGTGCTCGGCATCGGCGGGCTGCGGATCCTGCAGGCGCTCGGCTTCGACATCCGCACGCACCACATGAACGAGGGCCACGCCGCGCTGCTCGCGCTCGACCTGATGCGACGCTATCCGCGCCAGCCCGACCGGATCGGCGGCGGCGGGCTCGCGTACCGGGTGACGCCGGTGCGGGAGGCCTGCATCTTCACGACGCACACGCCGGTCGAGGCCGGCCACGACCGGTTCGACTACGGCCTCTTCGAGCACGTGATGCCCGGCTACGTGGCCACCGACCAGGTGCGCCGCGTCGCGGGCGAGGACGCGCTCAACATGACGCGGCTCGCGCTGAACCTGTCGGGCTTCGTCAACGGCGTCGCGCAGCGCCACGCGCAGACCACCTCGCGGATGTTCCCGGGCTACGACATCCGCGCGATCACCAACGGCGTGCACCTGCCGACCTGGGTGCATCCCGAGATCCGCGAGCTGCTCGACGCGTACGCGCCGGCGTGGGCGTACGAGCCCGAGACGCTGGTGCGCGCGGACCAGCTGCCGGCCGAGCGCGTCTGGCACGCGCACCGGCGCGCGAAGGACGAGCTGATCGAGGCGGTGCGCACGCGCACCGGCGTCGCGTTCGACCCGGAGCTGCCGCTGATCGGCTTCGCGCGGCGGATGACCGCGTACAAGCGTCCCGACCTGCTGTTCTCCGACCTCGAGCGGCTGCGCGCGATCGCGCGCCGCCACCCGTTCCAGGTCGTGCTCGCCGGCAAGTCGCACCCGGCCGACGAGCCGGGCAAGGCGACGATCCAGCGGATCCACCACACGATCCGCGAGCTCGCGCCCGAGATCCGGATGGCGTTCGTGCCCGGCTACGAGACCTCGCTCGCGAAGCACATCGTCTCGGGCGTCGACGTCTGGCTCAACACCCCGATTCCGCCACTCGAGGCCTCGGGCACCAGCGGCATGAAGGCCGCGCTCAACGGCGTGCTGAACCTGTCGGTGCTCGACGGCTGGTGGCTCGAGGCCTGCGTCGAGGGCGTGACCGGCTGGGCGATCGGGCGCGACGGCGACTTCTCGAACCACGACGGCGCGGCCGCGGCGAGCGCCGAGGACCTGTACGCGAAGCTCGAGCAGGCGGTGCTGCCCATGTATCACCACGACCGCGAGCGCTGGGTGTGGATGATGCGGCAGGCGATGTCGAAGATCCCCTGCTACTTCAACACGCAGCGGATGATGCGGCGCTACGCGGCCGAGGCGTACATCCGCTGACCACGCGCATGGCAGACGACGACACCCGCCTCGCCGGCCTGCACGGCGGGCACGACGCCATCCGCGCGCTGCTCGACGGACGCCACGGCGATCCGTTCGCGGTGCTCGGCCCGCACCGCGCCGGCCCGCGCACCTGGACGCTGCGCGTGCTGCGCCCGGACGCCGGTCGCGTCGCCGCGGTCGACGCCGCCGGCAAGCGGCTCGCCGAGCTCGAGTGCGTCGAGCCCGGCTTCTTCGTCGGCAAGGTGCGCGGCGGCGCGGCGCCGCCGGCGTACCGCCTCGTGCTCGACGACGCGCGGACGGTCGACGATCCGTACCGCTTCGGCATGGTGCTCGGCGAGCTGGACCTGCACCTGCTGTCGCAGGGCACGCACTGGCGCGCCTGGCGCGCGCTCGGCGCGCATCCGCGCACGGTCGACGGCACGGCGGGCACGGCCTTCGCGGTGTGGGCGCCGCACGCGGCGCGCGTGAGCGTGGTCGGGCCGTTCAACGGCTGGGACGGCCGGATGCATCCGATGCGCCGGCGCGTCGAGGCGGGCGTCTGGGAGCTCTTCGTGCCCGGCGTCGACCACGGCGAGCTCTACAAGTTCGAGCTGCGCGGCGCGAACGGCGAGTGGCTGATGAAGGCCGATCCGTACGCGCGCTGGAGCGAGCCGCCGCCGGCGACCGCGTCGCGGGTGCGGCGCGACGCCCCGTTCGCGTGGACCGACGACGCCTGGATCGCCCAGCGCGTCGCGCGTCAGTCGCGCGAGTCGGCGGTCTCGATCTACGAGGTGCACGCCGGATCGTGGCGCCGGGGCGCCGACGGCTCGGTGCCGCCGTGGCGCGAGCTCGCCGACGCGCTGCTGCCGTACGTGCGCTCGATGGGCTTCACGCACGTCGAGCTGATGCCGGTGACCGAGCATCCGTTCGGCGGCTCCTGGGGCTACCAGCCGACCGGGCTCTACGCGCCGACCGCCCGCTGGGGCGACCCCGACGACCTGCGCGCGTTCATCGACCGCGCGCATGCCGAGGGCCTCGGCGTGATCCTCGACTGGGTGCCCGCGCACTTCCCCTCCGACGCGCACGGGCTCGCGACCTTCGACGGCACCGCGCTCTACGAGCACGCCGACCCGCGCGTCGGGCGGCACGCCGACTGGGGCACGCTCGTCTACGACTACGGCCGGCCCGAGGTCGCCAA
>DASPJX010000311.1:0-2996 GCA_035628395.1 Burkholderiaceae bacterium
CCGCCGAGGCGGGCGCCTGACCGGGCGCGGCCCGGTGCCCGGCGCCGGGCCGCCGCGGGCCCCGCTGCCGGCCGTGGCCGCCGCGCGCGGGGGGTATCGGCGCGACCCTGCTAGATTCGCGGCTTTCCCACCTCACGGCAGGCCTCCCCGATGTCCACCGTCGTCCCCGCTCCCGCTCCCGTCCTCGTCCCCGTCGCCGGCGGCGGCGCCTGGCCCGTGCGCCGCGTCTACTGCGTCGGCCGCAACTACGAGGAGCACGCCAAGGAGATGGGCTTCACCGGACGCGAGCCGCCGTTCTTCTTCCTGAAGCCGGCCGACGCGGTCGTGCACGTGCCCGAGGGCGAGACCGGCGAGATCCCCTACCCGCCCGGCACGAAGAACTTCCACTACGAGGTGGAGCTGGTCGTCGCGATCGGCACCGGCGGCGCGAACATCGCCGCGGCCGACGCGATGCGGCACGTCTGGGGCTACGCCGTCGGCCTCGACATGACCCGCCGCGACCTGCAGGGCGAGGCGAAGAAGCAGGGCCGCCCGTGGGAGATCGGCAAGGGCTTCGACTTCTCGGCGCCGATCGGCCCGATCGTGCCCGCCGCGAAGGCCGGCGACGCCTCGAACGCCGCGATCGAGCTGAAGGTCGACGGAGCGGTCAAGCAGTCGAGCGTCACCTCGAAGCTGATCTGGAACATCGCCGAGACGATCGAGCACCTGTCGTCGTACTGGCGACTGGAGCCGGGCGACCTGATCTACACCGGCACGCCGGAGGGCGTCGGCGCGGTGGTGCCGGGCAACCTGATGGAAGCGTCGGTCGCCGGCGTCGGCACGCTGAAGGTCCGGGTGCGGTAGAAACGGAAACGCCCGTGCGGGGCACGGGCGTCGGAGTCCTGCGGAGCGGGGGCGCGCCCCGCCGGATCAGGCCTTCGCGCGGCGCCGTCCGCCGGCCGCGCCGATCGTCGCCAGACCGGCGCCGAGCAGCAGCAGGGTCCCGGGTGCCGGCACGACGCTGACCTGGTCGAGCGCGGGGCCGAAGCAGCAGGTGCCGCCGGGGCCCGCGGGGTCCGCGTCGAACTCGAAGCTCAGGCGGGTGAGCGCCGACGCGGCGACGAACTCGAAGCCGTACTGCGTCCAGCGCATGTTCTGGTTGGTGATGCCGGTCGTGTCGAACGAGAACGCGTTCGACTCGATCAGCGGCAGGCCGCCGAGGGTGGCGTCGTACACCGACACCGTCAGCGGCTTGACCGGGAGCGGCTCGCCGTCCTTGTTGCCGCTCATGAAGAACGACACCGTGTAGGTGGAGCCGGCCGCGGTGGCGAGGTCCTGGTACAGCGAGGTCGGGTTGTCGTTGCCGGCGAGGTCGATGCTGCGCGAGCCGTCCGCGGCCACCCAGTAGCCGCCGATGTAGTCGATGCTGCCCTTGCCGATCCGCCAGCCGTCGATGGCGGTGCTGCCGGTGCCCAGCGTGGTGAACGAGCCCGGCGCGGTGCCGTTCTCGAAGCTGCCGTTGACGACGAGTTCGGCATGGGCGCCGGTGCAGGCGGCGGCGGCGAGGCAGGCGAGCAGGAACTTGCGCATGAAGGATCTCCAGGATTCCGGCCAAGCTCTGCAAGGCCCGTGCCGGATCGAGGAAACGCCCGTCGCGTCAACGACTTGGCCGTATGCGCCCGCCGCCGCTCGAAGCCGGGCTGTAAAGCGGCTCGACAGTACGGGCGGGTCGGGCGGCCCGGCGCATCCTCGCGGATGAGCGGGGACCGCCGCCCGCCGGACCTCAGGCCGCCGTCGGACCGGTCGCGCCCGCGGCCTCGTCCGGCCCGGCGACCGGGCGCGTCCGCAGCTCGCCGCGCAGCGTCACCTCGCGCTGCGGGAACGGCAGGTCGATGCCGGCCTCGCGGAAGGTGCGCAGGATCGCGAGGTTCATGTCCGAGCGCAGCCCCTGCGTGCCGAGCTGCGGGTCGGCGACCCAGAAGCCGCATTCGAGCAGGATCGCGGAGTCGCCGAACGAGACCAGGAAGGCGGCGGGCGCCGGGTCCTGCAGCACGCGCGGCTGCGCGCGCGCGGCGTCGACCATCAGCGCCATCGCGCGCTCGACGTCGCTGCCGTAGGCGACGCCGACCTGCACGGTCGCGCGCGTCAGCGTGTTGGTGAAGGTCTCGCTCTCGACCACGGAGGACACGAGCATCTCGTTCGGCACGATCGAGTCGACGCCGTCGCCGCCGCGCAGCACCGTGTAGCGCGTGCGGATGTCGGCGACGGTGCCGCGGTTCTGGCCGACGCGGATCATCCGGCCCGGCTGGATCGACTTGTCGAGCAGGATGATGAAGCCCGACACGTAGTTGGCCGCGATCCGCTGCAGGCCGAGGCCGAGGCCGACGCCGAGCGCGCCGCCGAACACCGACAGCGTCGTCAGGTCGAGGCCGATGATCGGCAGCGCGATCAGCAGCGCCACCAGCAGCAGCAGCGGCTGCGCGATGCGCCCGATGACCGCGCGCGCGCCCTGGTCGACGCCGGCGATGCCGGCGAGCCGCGCGTCGATCGCGTTGCTCGCCCACAGCGCCACCAGCCCCGCGATCGCGAGCGTCACCACGCCGGTGACGAGCTGCAGCAGCGTGAGCCGCGACTTGCCGAGCGGGATCGCGATCGACTCCAGCGTGTCGACGAGCACCGGCAGCAGGTCGAGGATGTGCAGCGCGACCAGCACCCAGATCACGCCGGCGATCGAGCGCTCGAAGGTGGCCATCCACTGCGCCTGCCGGAACGTCTGGCGCAGCACCAGCACGATCGTGCGGATCACGACGAGCGACCCCAGCAGCGCGATCGCGACCGACATCAGCCCGATCGGCAGGAAGCGCGACAGTGCGGCCCGCGCGATCAGCAGCAGCGCGAGCGCGGCCAGCGGCCACGCGACGCGGGTGGCCCACTCGATCGCGAACGCCCCGCGCCCGCGCGCGTGCAGCCGCCGCCGGATGCGCACCGAGATCCAGAGCGCCGCGCCCACGCAGGCG
>DASPJX010000312.1:0-6610 GCA_035628395.1 Burkholderiaceae bacterium
CACGGCCTCGCGCAGGCTCGCGAAGTACAGCACCTCGACCTTCACGTCAGCTCCGAGAACGGCAGGAAGCGCACCGTGTCGCCGTGCCGGATCGGCCGCTGCGCCGGGTTGTCGACGAGCCCGTCGGCCCAGACGGTCGAGGTCAGCACCCCCGAGCTCTGGTTCGGGAACAGCTCGAGACCGCCCTCGGCGTCGATCCGCACGCGCAGGAACTCGCGGCGCCGGTCGGGCTTCGGCCAGTCGAAGTGCGCGCGCATCGGCACCGCGCGCGGCGCGACGTCGGCGGCCCCGAGCAGGCGCATCACGAACGGCCGCACGAACAGCAGGCACGTGACGAAGCTCGAGACCGGGTTGCCGGGCAGACCGACGAAGTGCGCGCCGCCGCCGCCGTCGGCGCGGCGCACGCGGCCCCAGGCGAGCGGCTTGCCCGGCTTGATCGCGACCTGCCAGGTGCGCAGCTCGCCCTCGGCCTCGAGCGCGGGCTTCACGTGGTCCTCCTCGCCGACCGACATGCCGCCCGAGGTGACGATCAGGTCGCTGTCCGCGGCCGCGTCGCGCAGCGCGGCGCGCGTCGCCTCCAGCGAGTCGGGGACGATGCCCAGGTCGCGCACCTCGCAGCCCAGACGGCGCAGCAGCGCGCCGATCACGAAGCGGTTCGAGTTGTAGATGCCGCCCGGCGGCAGCGGCTCGCCCGGCATCGCGAGCTCGTCGCCGGTGAAGAAGCAGGCGACCCGCAGGCGCGGGCGGACCGGCAGCGTCGCGAGGCCGACCGCGGCGGCGAGCCCGAGCGCCTGCGGCGACAGCCGCGTGCCGGCGGCGAGCACCGTCTGGCCGCGGCGGATGTCCTCGCCCGCGCGACGGATCCACTCGCCGGGCGCGGGCACCGCGGCGAAGCGCACGCCGTCGGCGTCCTGCGTCGCCTGCTCCTGCATGACGACCGCGTCGGCGCCCGCCGGCACCGGGGCGCCGGTGAAGATCCGGGCCACGGTGCCCGGCTCGAGCGGCGCGGCGACCGCGCCCGCCGGGATCCGCTGCGACACCGGCAGCGCGCGTCCGGCGGCGAGGTCGGCGCGGCGCACCGCCCAGCCGTCCATCGACGCGTTGTCGAGCGGCGGCACCTCGAGCGTCGAGACCTGGTCCTCGGCGAGCACGCGATCGAGCGCGTCCTGGGTCGCGACGCGCTCGACGCCGGGCAGCGGCTCGGCGAGCGCCAGCCACTGGCCGAGGGCGTCCTCGAAGTCGAGCAGCGCGGGGCGGTTCATCGGGCGTGGGAGGCGGTGCGGACCGGCGCGTCCAGACCGACTCGGCCGGCGATGAACGCGACGATCGCATCATAGTCGTTGAGATCGAGCACCGGCAGCGCCGTGTCGACCGGCGCGTCGCACGCCACCGCGACGATCGCCGGATCGTGCGGATGCAGCAGCGGCTTGCCGGTGCTCGGCCGGTGCACCTCGAGCTTGGGGATGTCGGCGCGCTTGTAGCCCTCGACCAGCACGAGGTCGCAGGGCGACATCCGCGCCAGCTGCACGTCGAGGTCGGGCTCGGCCTCGCCGCGCAGCTCGTGCATCAGCACCCAGCGGTGCGCGGAGGTGATCATCACCTCCGAGGCCCCGGCCTCGCGGTGGCGGTACGAGTCCTTGCCCGGCTTGTCGATGTCGAACGCGTGGTGCGCGTGCTTGATCAGCGACACGCGCAGCCCGCCCAGCACGAAGCGCGGGATCAGCTGCTCGATCAGCGTCGTCTTGCCGGTGCCCGACCAGCCGGCGAACCCGAAGACCCGCATGCGCTCAGCCCAGCGAGGGCGCGGGCTCGGCCGCGGCCCGCGGCGCGGCCGACGCCTCGACCGCCGGCGCCCGCTCGGCGATGAAGCGCTTGAGCAGCGCGACGTCGGCCGGCATCCGCACGTAGCGCTGCGCCCGCGACTCGATGCCGACGTAGGCGGCGGGCCGCGCCGGATCGCGCCCGAGCGCCTCGCGGATCGTCTCGGCGAACTTGGCCGGCTGCGCGGTCTCGAGGCAGATCATCGGCACGCCCGGCTCGCGGTGGCCCTGCGCGACCGCCAGCCCGTCGGCGGTGTGCGTGTCGACGACGACGCCGTAGCGCGCCTCGGTCTCGCGGATCGTGCGCACGCGCGTCGCGTGGTCGCTCGCGCCCGAGGCGAAGCCGAAGGCGGCGACCCGCGCGAACTCCGGCGAGCCCGACAGGTCGAACGATCCGCCGGTGTCGACCTCGCGGTAGAGCGCGGCGGTGCGCGCCGCGTCCTGGCCGGTCAGGTCCCAGACGAAGCGCTCGAAGTTCGACGCCTTCGAGATGTCCATCGACGGGCTGCTCGTCTGGAAGGTGTCGGCGGTGCCGCGCGGCCGGTAGCGCCCGGTGCGGAAGAACTCGTCGAGCACGTCGTTCTCGTTGGTGGCGACGACCAGCCGCCGGATCGGCAGGCCCATGCGCCGCGCGATGTGGCCGGCGAGCACGTTGCCGAAGTTGCCGCTCGGCACGGTGAACGACACCGGCCGCGGCGCGTCGCCGGTGACCGCGAACCAGGCCCGGAAGTAGTAGACGACCTGCGCGACGACCCGGGCCCAGTTGATGGAGTTGACCGTGCCGATCGCGTGGCGCGCCTTGAAGCGCAGGTCGTTCGAGACCGCCTTCACCAGGTCCTGGCAGTCGTCGAACACGCCGTCGACCGCGACGTTGAAGATGTTGTCGTCGCGCAGCGAGAACATCTGCGCGCTCTGGAACGGGCTCATCCGCCCGGTCGGCGACAGCATGAACACGCGGATGCCCCGGCGGCCGCGCATCGCGTACTCCGCCGCGCTGCCGGTGTCGCCCGAGGTCGCGCCGAGGATGTTGAGGCTGCGGCCCTCGCGGGCGAGCACGTACTCGAACAGGTGCCCGAGCAGCTGCATCGCGACGTCCTTGAACGCGAGCGTCGGGCCGTTCGACAGGCGCAGCAGGTGCAGGTCGGGCTCGAGCGCGAGCGTCGGCACGACGTCCGGCGAGCCGAAGGTCTCGGCGGTGTAGGTCCGCGCGACCAGCGCGTGCAGGTCGGCGTCGGGGATGTCGTCGCAGTACAGGCGCAGCAGCACGAACGCGAGGTCCGCGTAGCTCAGGCCGCGCCAGCGCGCGAGCGTCGCCTCGTCGATCTGCGGGTAGTGCTCGGGCACCACCAGCCCGCCGTCCGGCGCGAGGCCGCCCAGCAGGATGTCGGTGAACCGTTGCGGCGGCATGCCGCCGCGCGTCGAGAGGTAGCGCATGGTGGGGCGGGTCCGGTGGGCGACGCCGCGGCGGCGGGAAGCGCCGCGGCGCGCGTCAGTTCAGGTCCTCGAGGCGGATCCGGGTGACCTTCGAGAGCACCGTCGACAGCGCCTCGATCCGGCGGATCGCGTCGTCGCAGCGCTTCTCCACGGTCACGTGGGTCAGCAGGATGATGTCGGTCTGGCGCTCGCCCTCGGAGGGCTCGCGCTGCAGCACCGCGTCGATCGAGATCCGGGCGTCGGCGAGGATGCGGGTGACGTCGGCGAGCACCCCCGGCTCGTCGGACACGCGAAGCCGCAGGTAGTACGCGCTCTCGATCTCGCCGATCGGCAGGATCGGCGCGTCGGTCATCGCGTCGGGCTGGAACGCGAGGTGCGGCACGCGGTTGCCGGGGTCCACGGTGAGCGTGCGCGCGACGTCGACCAGGTCGGCCACCACCGCGCTCGCGGTGGGCTCGGCGCCCGCGCCCTTGCCGTAGTACATCGTGTGGCCGACCGCGTCGCCCTTGACCCAGACCGCGTTCATCGCGCCCTCGACGTTCGCGATCAGGCGCGCGGCCGGGATCAGCGTCGGGTGCACGCGCAGCTCGATGCCGTGCTCGCGGCGGCGCGTGATGCCGAGCAGCTTGATCCGGTAGCCGAGCCGCTCGGCCCAGCGGATGTCCTCGGCCTGCAGCCCCGAGATGCCCTCGACGTGCGCGCGGTCGAACTGCACCGGGATGCCGAAGGCGATCGCCGACATGATCGTCGCCTTGTGGGCGGCGTCGATGCCCTCGACGTCGAACGTGGGGTCGGCCTCGGCGTAGCCGAGCCGCTGCGCCTCGGCGAGCACCGTCTCGAACGGCAGCCCCTTGTCGCGCATCTCGGACAGGATGAAGTTGGTCGTGCCGTTGATGATCCCGGCGATCCACTCGATCCGGTTCGCGGTCAGGCCCTCGCGCAGCGCCTTGATGATCGGGATGCCGCCGGCGACCGCGGCCTCGAAGGCCACCGTCACGCCGTGCTCGCGCGCGGCCGCGAAGATCTCGTTGCCGTGCACCGCGAGCAGCGCCTTGTTCGCGGTGACCACGTGCTTGCGCTGCGCGATCGCCTCGAGCACCAGCCGGCGCGCGACGCCGCAGCCGCCGATCAGCTCGACCACGACGTCGATCGACGGGTCGCGCACGATCGAGAACGCGTCGTCGGTCACGCTCGCGCGGGACCCGACCAGCTCGCGGGCGCGGCCGACGTCGAGGTCGGCGACGGACGCGATCTCGATGCCGCGGCCGGCCCGGCGCAGGATCTCGTGGCGGTTGCGGTCGAGGACGGCGAAGGTGCCGGCGCCGACGGTGCCGATGCCGAGCAGGCCGACGCGGACGGGAGGGAGGCGCGAGGAGGCCATGCGCGGGTCTCCGTCAGGCCGCCGCGCGGGGCATCAGGGCGTCCTTGCGGAACATCTCCTTGATGCCGCGCACCGCCTGGCGGGTGCGCTGCTCGTTCTCGATCAGCGCGAAGCGCACGTGGGTGTCGCCGTAGTCGCCGAAGCCGATGCCCGGCGAGACCGCCACCTTCGCCTCGGCGAGCAACCGCTTGGCGAACTCGAGCGAGCCGAGCGCGCGGTAGGGCTCGGGGATCTCGGCCCAGATGTACATCGACGCCTTCGGCACCTCGACCATCCAGCCGGCCTCGTGCAGGCCCTTGGCGAGCACGTCGCGCCGCTTCTGGTACTGCTGGCGGATCTCCTCGACGCACTGCTGCGGACCGTCGAGCGCGGCGATCGAGGCGACCTGGATCGGCGTGAACGTGCCGTAGTCGTGGTAGCTCTTGATCCGCGCGAGCGCCGCGACCAGGTCGCGGTTGCCGACCATGAAGCCGATGCGCCAGCCGGCCATGTTGTACGACTTGCTCATCGTGAAGAACTCGACGGCGACGTCGCGCGCGCCCGGCACCTGCATGATCGAGGGCGCACGGAAGCCGTCGAAGGTGATGTCGGCGTAGGCGAGGTCGTGCACGACGAGGATGCCGTGCTGGCGCGCGAGCGCGATCACGCGCTCGAAGAAGCCGAGGTCCACGCACATCGCGGTGGGATTGCTCGGGAAGCCCAGGATCATCATCTTGGGCTTCGGGATCGACTCGCGGATCGCGCGCTCGAGCTCCTCGAAGAAGTCGATGCCGGGCGTCATGCGCACCGAGCGGATGTCGGCGCCGGCGATCACCGCGCCGTAGATGTGGATCGGGTAGCTGGGGTTGGGCACGAGCACCGTGTCGCCGCGATCGAGCGTGGCGAGCATCAGGTGCGCGAGGCCTTCCTTCGAGCCGATCGTGACGATCGCCTCGGAGTCGGGGTCGATCTCGACGTCGTAGCGGCGCCGGTACCAGTCGCCGATCGCCTTGCGCAGGCGCGGGATGCCCTTGGAGACCGAATAGCCGTGGGTGTCCGGACGCTTCGAGGCCTCGACGAGCTTGTCGACGATGTGCTGCGGCGTGGCCCCGTCGGGGTTGCCCATGCTCATGTCGATGATGTCCTCGCCGCGCCGGCGGGCCGCCATCTTGAGCTCGGCGGTGATGTTGAAGACGTACGGAGGCAGTCGGCGGATGCGGGGGAAGTCGCGCTCGGCGCTCATGTAGGATCCCTGCTCGGGCGGGTCGCGCGCGTGACGCCGCGCCCCTCTTTGAAAGCCGATAATGTACCGTATTTTCAAGCATTTGCCGGTCGACGGGCGACCGGCGGCGGAGTGCCGATGAAGCTGCACGCCAACCGCGCGGGAACGCTGACCACCGTCACCGCCTACGGGCCGGGCTGGCTCGAGATCAACGCCGAGCGCTACGGGCACGCGGTGCTCGTGCAGCCGGAGGCGCCGGTCGCCGCGTGGTCGGTCGAGCGCTTCGAGGCGCTCGCCCCCGAGCATTTCGAGGCGATCGCGCGGCTCGAGCCCGAGATCGTGCTGCTCGGCACCGGCGCGACCCAGCGCTTCCCGCATCCGAGGCTGCTCGCCGCGCTCGCCGCGCGGCGCATCGGCGTCGAGGCGATGGACACCGGCGCGGCCTGCCGCACGTACAACATCCTGATGACCGAAGGCCGTCGGGTGCTCGCCGCGCTGATCCCGGCGTAGGCGCGGCGTCCGCCGCGCGCGGACCGTCCGCCGCGTCCGCGCGGCGCGCGCGCCGGCCCGGCGGAGCGGTCCCACGGCTGTGCTATCGTCGATTCGTCTTCCACGACAGGTGCGCGCATCGTGACGGTCAGCGTCGGACAGAAGGTTCCCCCGTTCACCGCCGAGGCCACCGGCGGGCGCTTCGACCTCGAGGCGCTCGCGGGCCGTTCGCTCGTCCTGTACTTCTATCCGAAGGACGACACCCCGGGCTGCACCACCGAGGGC
>DASPJX010000313.1:0-4755 GCA_035628395.1 Burkholderiaceae bacterium
CTTCGAGCGCGCCGCGGGTACGGTCACGCCCGCGCGGGTCTCGCGCATGCGGCTGACCACGCTGACCGCCGCGGGGCTGTCGACGCGCAAGGCCGAATACGTGCGCGACCTCGCCTCGCGCTTCGTGTCCGGCGCGGTCGACCCCACGCACTGGCCGTCGCTCGACGACGAGTCCGTGATCGCCGAACTCGTGCAAGTACGGGGAATCGGACGCTGGACAGCCGAGATGTTCCTGATTTTCAATCTGCTCCGCCCGGACGTGCTGCCGGTCGACGACCTGGGGCTGCTGAAGGCGATGTCGCTGCACTACGCGGCGGGCGGCGCGGTGTCCCGGGCCGACGCGCGGGAGCTGGGCGAGCGCTGGCGGCCGTGGCGCACCGCCGCCACCTGGTACCTGTGGCGCAGCCTGGATCCGCTGCCGGTCGAATACTGAGAACACGATGAAGACGACCTTCCTGGATTTCGAGCAGCCGATCGCCGAGCTCGAGGCGAAGATCGACGAGCTGCGCTTCGTGCAGGACGACTCGGCGGTCGACATCGCCGACGAGATCCAGCGGCTCGAGAAGAAGAGCCAGTCGCTGATCAAGGACACCTACGCGAAGCTCTCGCCGTGGCAGGTCGCGCTGGTCGCGCGCCATCCGCAGCGGCCGTACACGCTCGACTACGTCGCCTCGATGTTCACCGACTGGCACGAGCTGCACGGCGACCGCGCGTTCGCGGACGACCCCGCGATCGTCGGCGGGCTCGCGCGCTTCAACGGCCAGCCGGTGATGGTCATCGGCCACCAGAAGGGGCGCGACACCAAGGAGCGCGGCTACCGCAACTTCGGCATGCCGCGTCCGGAGGGCTACCGCAAGGCGCTGCGGCTGATGCGCACCGCCGAGAAGTTCGGCGTGCCGGTGCTGACCTTCGTCGACACGCCGGGCGCGTTCCCGGGCATCGGCGCCGAGGAGCGCGGGCAGTCGGAGGCGATCGGTCGCAACCTCTACGCGATGGCCGAGCTGAAGGTGCCGATCGTCACGACGATCATCGGCGAGGGCGGCTCGGGCGGCGCGCTGGCGATCGCCGTCGCCGACACCGTGCTGATGCTGCAGTACGCGATCTACTCGGTGATCTCGCCCGAGGGCTGCGCCGCGATCCTGTGGAAGACCGCGGAGCGCGCGCCCGACGCCGCCGAGGCGCTCGGCATCACCGCGCACCGGCTGAAGGCGCTCGGCCTCGTCGACCGCATCGTCAGCGAGCCGCTCGGCGGCGCGCACCGCGATGCCGCGCAGATGTCGCAGATGCTCAAGCGCGCGCTCGGCGAGGCGCTGCGCCAGTTCAAGGACGTTCCGCCGGCCGAGCTCGTGCGCCAGCGCCGCGAGCGCATCCTGGCGTATGGCAAGGTCAAGGAAATCGGTTGACGCGCTGATCGGCGAGGCGCTCGCCTCGCCGCATCCGGACGACGCGGCCGCGTTCGCCGATCCCGCCCGTCCGTTCGCCGTCGCCTGGAGCGGCGGCCTCGACTCCTCGGTGCTGCTCGACGCCGCGGTCCGCGCCGCGGGCGCCGCGCGCGTCGTCGCGATCCACGTGCACCACGGCCTGCAGCCGGCCGCCGACGACTGGGTCGCGCACTGCGCGCGCGAGGCCGCGCGGCTCGGCGTGCGCTGCGCGACGCTGCGCGCCGCGGGCGCGCCGGGCCCGGGCGACAGCGTCGAGGCGTGGGCGCGGGGCGAGCGCTACCGGCTGCTGCGCGCCGCGGCGCGCGAGGCGCGCGCGGCGGCGCTGCTCACCGCGCACCACGCCGACGACCAGCTCGAGACGCTGCTGCTGATGCTCGCGCGCGGCTGCGGGCTGGACGGACTGACCGGCATCGCCGCGCGCGACGTGCGCGAGGGCGTCACGCTGCTGCGGCCGCTGCTCGCGCTCGATCGCGCCGCGCTCGAGGCGCAGGCGCGCGCGCGCGGGCTCGCCTGGGTCGACGATCCGAGCAACGCCGATCCGGTGCACGCGCGCAGCGCGCTGCGCGGGCGCGCGATGCCGGCGCTGCGCGACTCGCTGCCGGGCCTCGCCGCGCAGGTCGCCGACACGCTCGCGCTGCTCGGCGAGGCGAGGGCGACGCTCGACGCGCTCGGGCGCGACGACCTGTCGGGCACGCTCGCGCCGCGGGCCACGGCGCGTGCGGCACGTCCGGCGTCGCGGGCACCGCAGGCGACGCATGCGTCGCAGGCCTCACATGCGTCGCCGGTCGATCCTGCGGCGATCGCCCGCGTGGCCGCGGCGCTCCCGGAGGCGGACGGCGCATCGACCGCCCGGGGGCCGCTCGTCCTCGACCGCGTCGCGCTCGCCTCGCTGCCCGCGGCCCGGCGCGCGGGCGCGCTGCGCGCCTGGCTCGCCGCGCTCGGCGCGCCGAATCCGCCGCGGGCGCGCCTCGCGCAGATGCTCGCGCAGCTCGTCGACGGCGACGGCGCGCACGGCGAGGTCGGGCACGCCGGATGGCGGCTGCTGCGGCATCGGGACCGTCTGATCGCGGTGCCGCCCGCGCTCGCCGGGAGCGAGCCGGGCGAGGCGCCGGTCGTCTGGCGCGGCGAGGCGGCGCTCGCGCTGCCCGCGCCCTGGGGCGGCTCGCTGCGCGCGCGGCCCGCGGCGAACGGGATCAGCGCCGCCTGGCTCGCCGCCCGCCCGCTGCGCCTCGCGCCGGCGGCCTCGGCCGCCCGGCTGCGCGCCGAGCCCGGCGGTCCCGCGCGCACGCTGAAGAACCTGTGGCAGGAGGCCGGCGTGCCCCGCTGGCTGAGGCCGCGCTTCCCGGCGCTGTGGGACGGCGCGCGCCTGCTGATGGCGGCGCCGTTCGGCCCGCATCGCGATCCGTCGCTGCCCGGCGGCGACGACGCGGTCGACCTCGCGTGGCGCCCCGACGCGCCGGACGATCCCCGTGCCTGGTGGCTCGACCGCCCGGACGATCCCGGCGCGTGACGGCTCGACGGCGCGGACGATCCTCGCGCGTGACGGCTCGACGGCGCGGACCATCCCGGCGTGTGACGGCTCGACGGCGCGAATGCTCCTCGCGCGCATCGGCCCGACGGCGCGGACGATCCCTGCGCCTGACGGCTCGACGGCCCGGACGACGGCGCGGCGCGGCTATAATCGCGGGTTTGGTTCCGCGCAGCCCTCCGTCATGGCCCTGATCGTTCACAAGTACGGCGGCACCTCGATGGGCTCGGTCGAGCGCATCAAGAACGTCGCGCGCCGCGTCGCCAAGTGGCACGCCGCCGGCCATCGGATGGTCGTCGTGCCGTCCGCGATGTCGGGCGAGACCAACCGCCTGATCGCGCTCGCCCGCGAGATCCAGCCGCAGCCGGACGCCCGCGAGCTCGACATGATCGCCTCGACCGGCGAGCAGGTGTCGGTGGGGCTGCTGTCGATGGCGCTGAAGGCGATCGGGCTCGACGCCGTCAGCTACGCCGGCTGGCAGGTGCCGGTGCGCACCGACTCCGCGTACACCAAGGCCCGCATCACGTCGATCGACGACGCCCGCGTGCGCGCCGACCTCGAGGCCGGCCGCGTGGTCGTGGTGACCGGCTTCCAAGGCGTCGACCCCGACGGGCACATCACGACGCTCGGGCGCGGCGGCTCCGACACGTCGGCGGTCGCGGTCGCCGCGGCGATGGGCGCCGAGGAGTGCCTGATCTACACCGACGTCGACGGCGTCTACACCACCGACCCGCGCATCGTGCCCGAGGCGCGGCGGCTGTCGCGCATCACCTTCGAGGAGATGCTCGAGATGGCGAGCCTCGGCTCGAAGGTGCTGCAGATCCGCTCGGTGGAGTTCGCCGGCAAGTACAAGGTCAAGACGCGCGTGCTGTCGAGCCTGACGCCGCCCGACCTGCCGCTGGACGAGGAGATGTCGTCCGGCACGCTGATCACGTTCGAGGAAGAGCAGAGCATGGAGAAAGCCGTCATCTCGGGCATCGCGTTCGCGCGGGACGAGGCCAAGATCACCGTGATGGGCGTGCCCGATCGCCCCGGCGTCGCGTACCAGATCCTCGGCCCGGTGGCCGAGGCGAACGTCGACGTCGACATGATCATCCAGAACCAGAGCGTGAACGGGACGACCGACTTCTCGTTCACCGTGCCGCGCGGCGAGTACCAGAAGGCGCTCGAGGTGCTGAACGGCACCGTGAAGGCGAAGCTGCGCGCGGGCGACATCATCGGCGACCCGAAGATCGCGAAGGTGTCGGTGGTGGGCATCGGGATGCGCTCGCACGTCGGCATCGCGAGCAAGATGTTCCGCACGCTGTCGGAGGAGGGGATCAACATCCAGATGATCTCGACCAGCGAGATCAAGATCTCGGTGGTGATCGACGACAAGTACCTGGAGCTCGCGGTGCGGGCCCTGCACAAGGCCTTCGAGCTCGAGCAGCCCGCCTGACCTGGCGGAGCCGGCAGAGCCGGCGGCCGCGAGCGTTCCCGCGTGGTACGATCGCCCGTCAAGGAGTCGTGACCGAGAGGCCGAAGGTGCTCCCCTGCTAAGGGAGTATGGGCCAAAAGCCCATCGAGGGTTCGAATCCCTCCGACTCCGCCAGCAGACCCGAAGAAGCCCCCGCGAGGGGGCTTTTTCTTTGCCCGCGCGTCCCCGGGCGTGGCGATTGACCCGCCCGCCCGGCGGTGTGACCCTGCCGCGACGCAGGAGGAGGGCGCGCCGTGGAGCTGGTCCATGAATTCGCGATGGAGGCGAAGCTCGACCGTCTCGTGGTCGGGCCGGGGCCCTTCGGCACG
>DASPJX010000314.1:0-9194 GCA_035628395.1 Burkholderiaceae bacterium
GGGATCGCCGAGGGCGTCAAGCGCCTCGGCTGGCCGAAGCGCCCGAGGGGCATCCACGAGTTGCAGGCCGCCGCCGCGGTCGGGCAGATGGGGCTCGCGCAGGTCTACGAGTCGTGCTTCCGCGCGCACGGGCTGCGGACCGCGCAGATCCTGCTGACGCACGAGGACCTCGCCGACCGCCGCCGCTACCTGAACGCGCGCTCGACGCTGCTCACGCTGCTCGGCCTGCAGGTCGTGCCGATCATCAACGAGAACGACACCGTGGTCACCGACGAGATCAAGGTCGGCGACAACGACACGCTCGGCGCGCTCGTCGCCAACCTGATCGACGCCGACGCGCTGGTGATCCTCACCGACCAGCGCGGTCTGTACACCGCCGACCCGCGGCACGATCCGTCGGCGGTGCTGCTGCCGCGCGTGATCGCCGGCGATCCGGCGCTCGAGGGCATGGCGGGCGGGGCGGGCACCGCGATCGGTCGTGGCGGCATGATCACCAAGGTGCTCGCCGCCCGGCGCGCGGCGCACGGCGGCGCCTCCACCGTCGTCTGCTCGGGGCGCGAGCCCGACGTGCTGCTGCGGCTCGCCGCCGGCGAGTCGGTCGGCACCGAGTTCGTCGCGCAGACGCCTCGGCTCGCCGCGCGCAAGCAGTGGCTCGCCGATCACCTGCAGCTGCGCGGCTCGCTGCGGGTCGACGCGGGCGCGGTCCGCGCGCTGCGCGAGGACGGCAAGAGCCTGCTGCCGATCGGCGTCGTCGAGGTCGTCGGCGAGTTCGAGCGCGGCGAGGCGGTGGCGGTGGTCGACGCCGACGGCCGCGAGCTCGCGCGCGGGCTGATCAACTACGGCTCGTCGGACGCGCGCCGGATCGCCCGGCGGCCGTCGTCCGAGATCGAGTCGGTGCTCGGCTTCGTCGAGGAGCCCGAGCTGATCCATCGCGACAACCTCGTGCTGCGTTGAGGTCGTCGCCCCGGACGGCGCGGGCCCCGATCCGGACCTGGATCCGGTCCCGGCCCGCCCCGGACCGGGCCGGGGAGGGCGCGCGCCGGCGTGCGGCGATCCGTTCTCCGGCACGGTCGGGTTTTCCCGGGCGTGACGGTATCGGCCGGCCGCGGCATCATCGCGCGCCATGAACGTTGCGATCCTCGACGACGACGCGTACCAGCGTCGGCTGCTGACCCTGCTGGTGGAGACCGGCGGGCATTCGGTCGCCGGCTTCGAGAGCGGCGAGGACCTGCTCGCCGCCCTCGACGTCCGCAGCTTCGACGTGCTGCTGCTCGACTGGCTGCTGCCGGGCATGGGCGGCGACCAGGTGCTGTCGGCGGTCCGCGAGCGGCGCGGCCTCGACGTCCCGGTGATCGTCGTCACCGCCCGCGACGGCGAGACCGACGTCGTCGGCGCGCTGCGACTCGGGGCGGACGACTACGTGGTGAAGCCGCCCAAGGGGCTCGAGCTGCTCGCGCGGATGGAGGCGCTGACGCGCCGCGCCCGCGCCGGCCGCAGCCAGCCGGTGCGCGCCGGCCGTTACGAGTTCGACCTCGAGCGCCGGACGGCGACCCTGGACGGCGAGGCGGTCGAGCTGACGCAGAAGGAGTTCGACCTCGCGGTCCACTTCTTCCAGAACCCCGGCAAGCTGCTGTCGCGCGGGCGCCTGCTCGAGAGCGTGTGGGGCATCTCGTCGGAGGTCGACACGCGCACCGTCGACACCCACGCGAGCCGCGTGCGGCGCAAGCTCGGGCTCGACGAGACGACCGGCTGGCGGCTGCAGCCCGTCTACGGATTCGGCTACCGGCTCGAGACGGTCGAGTCGCGCTGAGGGCGGGTCGGCGCACGCCGCGCCGACCGCCGCGATCGCCCGGCCGTGCTGGCCGGTGACCCCCGATGATGCTACTGTCGGCGGGCTGCTCCCCACTTTGAAAGGAGGTGATCCGTGAAGACTCTCTCAGTCGTGCTCGCCACGCTGTTCCTAGGCACGTCCGTAGCGGTCGCCTGCCCGGGCAGCTCGATGAAGGATGCGAAGGCCGATCGTCCGGTCCCGCAGCAGTCGAAACCGGCGCAATCGTCCTGATCCTGCCCATCACGAGCACAGCGAAGGGGAGCGAGAGCTCCCCTTCGTCTTTTCCGCACCGCATTCCGATGACCGATCGTCCGCCGATCCGCGCCGCGCTGCTCGCGCTCGCGCTCGTCCTGCCGTGTCCGCACGCGTCCGCGCAGACCGCGCCGGCGCCCGCCGCGCCGGGCCCGCAGGCTCCGCCGAACGCGGCCGCTCCGCCGAACGCAGCCGCCGCGCCGAACGCCTCCACGGGATCGAACGCACCCACCGCGCCGAACGCCTCCACGGGGTCGAACGCACCCGCCGCGCCGAACGCCTCCGCTCCGCCAGCCACGACGGCCGCGCCGGCCCCGACCGCGCCGGCCCCGCCGACGGCCGCGCCCGCCGACCCCCCACGCGCCGACCCCCCGCGCGCCGACCCCGCCGCGTTCGACGCGTGCCTCGCGCGGCTGCGGACCGACCTGGTCGCGCGCGGCGTGCCCGCGTCCGCCGTCGAGCGCCATCTCGCCGGGATCGAGCGCGATCCGTCGGTGCTCGAGTCGCTCGACTTCCAGCCCGAGTTCCGCGCGCCGATCTGGGACTACCTCGCCGGCCTCGTCGACGCCGAGCGCGTCGACGACGGGCGCGCGCGGATGGAGCAGTGGCGCGACGCGCTCGCCCAGGTCGAGGCGCGGCACGGCGTCGACGCGGCGACCGTCGTCGCGGTCTGGGGCGTCGAGACCGACTACGGCCGGGCGACCGGCCGCAAGCCGATCGTGCGCTCGCTCGCCACGCTGTCGTGCGAGGGGCGCCGCCAGGCGTTCTTCCGCGACCAGCTGACCGCGGCGCTGCGCATCCTCGCCGGCGGCCACATCGATCCCGAGCGCTTCGCGGGCTCGTGGGCCGGCGCCTTCGGGCACACGCAGTTCATGCCGACCACCTTCCTCGAGTCGGCGGTCGACTTCGACGGCGACGGCCGGCGCGACGTCGTCGGCACGGTGCCCGACGCGCTCGCCTCGACCGCGAACTACCTGCGTCGGGCCGGCTGGCGCCCGGGCGAGACCTGGGGCTTCGAGGTCCGGCTGCCCGCCGGCTTCGACGCCTCGCTCGCCGGCCGCACCCGCAAGCGCCCGGTGGCCGACTGGTCGGCGCGGGGCCTCGTGCGCGCCGACGGCTCGCCGCTGCCGGCCGCGGCCTCGCCGATGGGGCTGCTGCTGCCGGCCGGCGCGTCGGGGCCGGCGTTCCTCGTCGGCCGCAACTTCGACGCGATCCACGCGTACAACGCCGCCGAGAGCTACGCGCTCGCGATCGCGCACCTGTCGGACCGGCTGCGCGGCGGCGGCCCGTTCGCCGGCGCGTGGCCGACCGACGACCCGGGGCTGTCGCGCGCCGAGCGCCGCGAGCTCCAGAAGCTGCTGCTCGCGCGCGGCCACGCGATCGGCGAGGCCGACGGGCTGATCGGCCCGGTGACCCGGCGCGCGCTGCGCGAGGAGCAGGGCCGGCTCGGGCTGCCCCAGGACGGGCGGGCCGGCCGGCGCACCCTGGCGGCGCTGCGGCGAGAGCCGGCGACCGCGGCGCGATAGCATCGCCCTTCCGCCGCGCGGGGTCGCGGCTCGCCGCCTTCGGGCGCCGCCTGCTGCTCGGGCGGCGTGCCGAACGCGGACCCGGAGGAGAGGACATGGACGAACGCATCGGATTCATCGGCGCCTCGGGCCTGATGGGCCACGGCATGGCGAAGAACCTGCTCGCGAAGGGCTATCCGCTCGCCCTGACCGTGCACCGCAACCGCGACCGCGTCGCGGACCTGATCGCCGCCGGCGCGACCGAGGCGCCGAGCCCGGCCGCGCTCGCCGCGCAGTCGAGCATCGTGTTCGTCTGCGTGACCGGCTCGCCGCAGGTCGAGGCGGTGGTGGCGGGCGCCGACGGGCTGCTGTCGATGAAGCGCCAGGGCCTGACGATCGTCGACTGCTCGACGAGCGAGCCCGAGTCGACCGCGCGGCTGCGCGAGCTCGCCGCGGCCGCCGGCGCCGTCTTCGTCGACGCGCCGCTCGCCCGCTCGCCGGTCGAGGCCGAGGCGGGCCGGCTCAACGTGATGGTCGGCGCCGATCCCGAGACCTTCGCGCGGGTCGAGCCGGTGATCCGCGCGTTCGCCGAGAACGTGCTGCACGTCGGCGGCCCGGGCACCGGCCACACGATCAAGCTGCTGAACAACTTCATCGGGCAGGCGATCTGCGCGGCGACCGCCGAGGCGTTCGCGGTCGGCGCCCGCGCCGGCGTCGAGCCGCGCCGGCTGGTCGAGCTGGTCTCGATGGGGCCGGTGAACTCCGGCCTGTTCCAGGCGATGGCGAAGGTGCTCGACGGCGATCTGGCCGGGCTCAAGTTCGAGCTCGACTACGCGCGCAAGGACGTCCGCTACTACACGCACCTCGCCGAGGCGCACTCGGTGCCGACGGTGATGGGCGAGGCGGTGCACCAGGCGCTGTCGATCGCGAGCGCGCTCGGCCACGGCCGCAAGTTCGTGCCCTCGATGGTCGAGGCGCAGGAGCAGCTCGCCGGCGTCGAGATCGTCCGGCGCGGCCGGACGGAGGCGTGACGTGGCGGGCGCGGCGATCCCCCGGGTCGCGCTGCCCTCGGGCGTCGAGGTGCCCGCGCTCGGGCTCGGCACCTGGAAGATGGGCGAGCGCCGCGGCGCGCGGCGCGCCGAGGTGGCGGCGATCCGCCGCGCGGTCGAGCTCGGCGCGACGCTGATCGACACCGCCGAGATGTACGCCGACGGCGGCGCCGAGGAGGTGGTCGGCGAGGCGCTCGACGGCCTCGGCGCGGACGCGTTCGTCGTCTCGAAGGTGCTGCCCTCGAACGCGTCGGCGCGCGGCACGATCGCGGCGTGCGAGCGCAGCCTGAAGCGGCTGCGTCGGGAGCGCATCGACCTGTACCTGCTGCACTGGCCGGGCCGGCATCCGCTCGAGGAGACCGTGGCCGCGTTCGAGCGGCTGAAGGCCGACGGGCGGATCGGCGACTGGGGCGTGTCGAACTTCGACGCCGCCGACATGGCCGCGCTCGCGGCGCTGCCCGGCGGCGAGCGCTGCGCGACGAACCAGGTGTACTACGCGCTGTCGCGGCGCGGCGTCGAGATCGACCTGCTGCCGTGGATGGCGGCGCGCGCGATGCCGGCGATGGCGTACTGCCCGCTCGACGAGGGCCGCCTCGCCGACCATCCCGAGCTCGCGCCGATCGCGCGCGAGCTCGGCGCGACGCCCGCGCAGGTGGCGCTCGCGTGGCTGCTGCATCGCGCGGCGCCCGGGGACGCGTCCGCCGCGCGCGACGCGGCGGTGATCGCGATCCCGAAGAGCGCGTCGGTCGCCCGCGTCGAGGAGAACGTCGCGGCCGCGTCGCTGCGCCTCGCGCCGGCGCAGCTCGAGGCGCTCGGGCGCGCGTTCCCGCGCCCGAGCGGACCGGTGCCGCTCGCGGTGGTGTAGCCCGGCCGCGCCCGTCGGCGAGCATCCCCGCGGCGCGCTCGGGACCGGTCGCCGCGACGGCCGAACGCCGGCATACTCGCGCGGTCCCCGCGCGTGCGGGGACGGACCGCGCGGCGAGCGACGCCGCGCGCCACACGGAGGAGACATGGACCGCATCGACGCATCCCGCCGGCGGATCGCCGCCGCCCTCGGCCTGTCGCCGCTCGCCGCCGCGCTGCCGCCGTCCGCGGCCGCGCAGGGCGTGGCCGGCTGGCCGAGCAAGCCGATCAGGATCCTCGTGGGCTTCCCGCCCGGCGGGCTCACCGACGCCTACGCGCGCCAGTACGGCGAGCACCTGTCGGCGAAGGTCGGCCAGCCCGTCACCATCGAGAACCGTCCGGGCGCCGGGGCGATGATCGCGCTCGAGGCCGCCGCGAAGTCGGCGCCCGACGGCCACACGCTCGCGATGACGACGAGCGGCACCGTCTGGCAGAACCGCGTGCTCTACCGCCGGCTGCCCTACGACGCCGACCGCGAGCTGACGCCGGTCTCGCTGTTCCCGAGCGGCCCGCTGGTGTTCGGCATCAACGCGAACCTGCCGCCGAAGACCGTGCCCGAGTTCATCGACTGGGCGAAGCGCAACACCGCGTCGATGGGCACCTACGCGCCCGCGTCGTACCCGCACATGGTGGCCGACACGATCAATCGCGTGCACGGCACGAAGATCGAGTCGATCCACTACAAGGGCGAGTCGCCGATGTGGATCGACGTCGCGTCGAACCAGGTGCAGGTCGCGATCGGCAGCTTCCAGGCGTTCAACGCGGTCGCCTCGAAGGGGCTCGCGCGCCCGCTCGGCGTGACCGGGCGGTTCCGCTCGCCGCGGCTGCCCGACGTGCCGACGCTGACCGAGGCCGGCATGACCGAGCGTCTCGTCACGCTCGACGGCTGGCTGATCCTGGTCGCGCCGATGGGCACGCCCGAGCCGGTGCTCGCGCGGATGTCGGAGATCGCGGTCGACTGGGGCGAGACGCCGCGCGCCGCGCAGCTGCGCGAGACCTTCGCGATCCCGAACAAGCCGACCCCGCTCGCCGAGAGCCGCCAGCGCTGGAAGGACGAGTCGGCGGTCTGGATCGAGCTCGCGCGCCAGCTCGGCATCACGCTCGACTGAGGCGCCGCGGCGCGGGCCCGCGCCCGCGCCGCGCGTCGGCCGCCGGTGCAGCGCCTCAGCCGCCGGTGTAGCGCGGCGGCCGGCGCTCGAGGAAGGCGCGCACGCCCTCGTCGAAGTCAGCCGAGTCCATCGCGAGCGCGAACTGGTCGAAGTCGGCCTGGCTCGTCGCGCGATCGAGCGCGTGCACCGACGCGTCGACCGCCTGCTTGATCATCCGCACCTGCACCGGCGGCAGCGACGCGACGCGCTCGGCGACCGCGAGCGCGGCCTCGAGCGCGCCGCCCTCGGGCGCGAGCTCGTCGACCAGCCCCCAGTCGAGCGCCCGCTCGGCGGGCAGCCGCTCGGCGACGACCGCGATCCGCTTGGCGCGCGCCGGCCCGACCAGGTGCGCGATCCGCGGCACCGCGCCCCACGACAGGTTCATGCCGCGCTCGATCTCGGGCACGTAGAAGGTCGCGGCGCGCGAGGCGACGCGCAGGTCGCAGGCGACCGCGAGCGCGGCGCCGCCGCCGACGCACCAGCCCTCGATCGCGGCGATCGTCAGCGGCTCGGCTTCCGCCCACGCGCGGCACATCCGCCCGCCGAGCTGCATCACCAGCCGGCGCTCGGCGAGCCGCGCGACGCGCGCGCGCGCGAGCGCCTCGTCGCGCAGGTCGGCGCCCAGGCTGAACATGCCCGGGGTGCCGGTCAGCACGACGGCCGAGACGTCCGCATCCTCCTCGAAGGAGCGCGCCGCGCGGGCGAGCGCCCGGCAGGCCTCGATCGACAGCGCGTTGCGCCCGTCGCCCCGGTCGAAGCGCACGATCGCGATCCGGCCGCGACGCTCGACGCGGACCCAGTCCGCGGCCTCGGTCGCGCTCATGCCGTCGTCGTCTCGAAGTCGGCGGGCACCACGACCTCGAGCAGCTCGAGGTCGGCCGAGTGCTCGATCTCGCGGTGCCGGATGCCCGGCGGCTGGTGCACGCACGAGCCGGCCTCGAGACGCACCTCGCCGACGCCCTCGTACTCGAAGCGCACCCACCCCTTCAGCACGTAGACGAGCTGCAGG
This sequence comes from Burkholderiaceae bacterium, assembly GCA_035628395.1. Classification (GTDB taxonomy): domain Bacteria; phylum Pseudomonadota; class Gammaproteobacteria; order Burkholderiales; family Burkholderiaceae_E; genus UBA4615. Next base: position 7,698 of record DASPJX010000314.1, read on the forward strand.
CGCAGCCCGTGGCGGTGCCATTCGCCGCTCGCCCGGTGGCCGCCGCGCGCCCGGATCACGTGCGCGACCGCGAGCCCGCCGGTCGAGTCCTTGACGCCCAGATCGCGGTACTCGAAGTACGGGCGCAGGCCGTCGGCGACGAAGCCGGAGCCGGCGGCGTGCGAGACGGAGAACCGCATCGGCGCGGCGGGGGCGTGATCGGGGGCGGGCAGCGTGGCCACGGTGTCTCCTCGTGTCGGTCGTCGGGACCGGCCGCGTCCGGGCCGGCTCGCCGCATCGTACGGGAGCCGCCCGGGCCGCGCGAGCGGACCCGGGAGCGGCCGGTACAATGGCGGGCTCCAGGCCGAGCGCCCGCCATCCGCGGGCCCGCGCGCCCCGCGCCCCGGCTCCACCGCTTCAGAGATCCAGATGGCCCAGTACGTCTACACCATGAACCGGGTGTCCAAGGTGGTTCCGCCCAAGCGGCAGATCCTGAAGGACATCTCGCTGTCGTTCTTCCCCGGCGCCAAGATCGGCGTGCTCGGCCTCAACGGCTCGGGCAAGTCGACGCTGCTGAAGATCATGGCCGGCGTCGACCGCGACATCGAGGGCGAGGCCGTGCCGATGCCGGGCATCAAGGTCGGCTACCTGCCGCAGGAGCCGCAGCTCGATCCCGACAAGACCGTGCGCGAGGAGGTCGAGAGCGCGCTCGGCGAGATCGCCGCCGCGAAGAAGCGGCTCGAGGAGGTGTACGCGGCGTACGCCGAGCCCGACGCCGACTTCGACGCGCTGGCCACCGAGCAGGCCGAGCTCGAGGCGAAGATCTCGACCTCCGGCGGCGACAACACCGAGGCGCAGCTCGAGATCGCCGCCGACGCGCTGCGCCTGCCGCCGTGGGACGCGAAGATCGGCCCGCTGTCGGGCGGCGAGAAGCGCCGCGTCGCGCTGTGCAAGCTGCTGCTGTCGAAGCCCGACATGCTGCTGCTCGACGAGCCGACCAACCACCTGGACGCCGAGTCGGTCGACTGGCTCGAGCAGTTCCTGCACCGCTTCCCCGGCACCGTCGTCGGCGTCACCCACGACCGCTACTTCCTCGACAACGCCGCCGAGTGGATCCTCGAGCTCGACCGCGGCCACGGCATCCCGTGGAAGGGCAACTACAGCTCGTGGCTCGACCAGAAGAGCAACCGGCTGAAGAACGAGGAGGCCACCGAGTCCGCGCGCCAGAAGGCGCTGAAGAAGGAGCTCGAGTGGGTGCGCCAGAACCCGAAGGGCCGGCAGGCGAAGAGCAAGGCCCGCCTCGCGCGCTTCGAGGAGCTGTCCGACTACGAATACCAGAAGCGCAACGAGACGAACGAGATCTTCATCCCGGTCGGCGAGCGCCTGGGCCACGAGGTGATCGAGTTCGTGAACGTCACCAAGTCGTTCGGCGATCGCGTCCTGATCGACAACCTGTCGTTCAAGGTGCCCGCCGGCGCGATCGTGGGCATCATCGGCCCGAACGGTGCCGGCAAGTCC
>DASPJX010000315.1:0-5588 GCA_035628395.1 Burkholderiaceae bacterium
CCACGCTCATCGCCTGCACGCCATGGCCTTCCATCGGCTCCATCGACTTGCCGTCGCGCGAGGTGGGGCGGCCGGTGATGCCCAGCATGGTGGGCTGCGACGGGCCGTAGATGTCGGCATCGAGCATGCCGACCTGCGCCCCCTCGGCCGCGAGCGCCAGCGCGAGGTTGACCGCGGTGGTGCTCTTGCCGACGCCGCCCTTGCCCGAGGCGACGGCGACGATGTTCTTGACGCCGGGCAGCAGCTTGACGCCGCGCTGCACCGCGTGCGCGACGATCTTCTGGTGGACGTTGGCGCTGACGTTGGCGACGCCAGGCAGCGCGCGGACGGTCTCGACCACGGCGCGCCGGATCGGATCGATCTGGCTGCGGGCCGGGTAGCCGAGCTCGACGTCGACGCTGACGTGACCCTCGTCGACGCGCACGTTCCTCGCCGACTTCGACGAGACCAGGTCCTTGCCGGTGTTGGGATCGACGACGCCGGCGAGCGCCGCGTTCACTTGCTCGACCGTGACGGCCATGATCGCTCCAGAATCGCAGAGATGGGTCGGCCCCCGCGGGCCGGGTGGCGAGTCTATCCGAAACCCGCCGCCACGCCGGGCACCGGGGCTCCGGCGGGCGCCCGGCGCGGGTCCGCCGGCCGGCCCGGGCGGACCCGGCCGGGGGCCGGCCCGCCGGATGCGCCCGCGCTAAACTCCGGTGCTCACGCGGCCAGGCCGCCCATCGAGATCCCCATGTCCCGGCGCCTCTTCGTCACCACCGCCCTGCCCTACGCGAACGGCTCGTTCCACATCGGGCACATCATGGAGTACATCCAGGCGGACGTCTGGGTGCGCTTCCAGCGGATGCGCGGGCGCGAGGTGCACTTCGTCTGCGCCGACGACGCGCACGGCGCGCCGATCATGCTGAAGGCCGAATCCGAGGGCATCACGCCGCGCCAGCTGGTCGAGCGCATCGCGGCGGAGCGGCCGAGGTACCTCGACGGCTTCCACGTGTCGTTCGACCACTGGCACTCGACCGACTCGCCCGAGAACGTCGAGCTGTCGCAGGACGTGTACCGCCGGCTGCGCGCGGCCGGCCTGATCGCGACGCGGACCATCGAGCAGTTCTACGACCCGGTCAAGGGCATGTTCCTGCCCGACCGCTACATCAAGGGCGAGTGCCCGAAGTGCGGCGCGAAGGACCAGTACGGCGACTCCTGCGAGGTCTGCGGCGCGGTCTACGCCCCGACCGAGCTGAGGAACCCGTACTCGACGCTCACCGGCGCCACGCCGGTGATGCGGCAGTCCGAGCACTACTTCTTCAGCCTGTCCGACCCGCGCTGCGTCGAGTTCCTGCGCGGCTGGGCGCTGGAGGGCCGGCTGCAGCCCGAGGTCGCGAACAAGGCGCGCGAGTGGCTCGAGGGCGGCACCGACGCCTCGGGCGAGCGCACCGGCGGGCTCGCCGACTGGGACATCTCGCGCGACGAGCCGTACTTCGGCATCCCGATCCCGGACGCGCCGGGCAAGTACTTCTACGTATGGCTGGACGCGCCGATCGGCTACCTCGCGTCGCTGAAGGCGCACTGCGCGAAGCGCGGGCTCGACTTCGCGTCGTTCACGGCGCCCGACGCCGACGTCGAGCAGGTGCACTTCATCGGCAAGGACATCATCTACTTCCACACGCTGTTCTGGCCGGCGATGCTGAAGTTCGCCGGCTACAAGGTGCCCGACCGCGTCAACGTGCACGGCTTCATCACCGTCTCCGGCGAGAAGATGAGCAAGTCGCGCGGCACCGGCATCTCGCCGCTGCGCTACCTCGAGCTCGGCATGAACCCCGAGTGGCTGCGCTACTACCTCGCCGCGAAGCTGAACGCCCGCGTCGAGGACGTCGACTTCAATCCCGACGACTTCGTCGCGCGGGTCAACGCCGACCTGGTCGGCAAGCTCGTCAACATCGCGAGCCGCTGCGCGGGCTTCCTCGCCAGGCGCTTCGACGGACGGCTCGCCGCGGTCGACCGCGGCGCGCTCGAGCGCTTCGCGGCCGCCTGGGCCGGCCCCGAGGCGGTCGCCGCGCTGTACGACCAGCGCGACTACGCGAAGGCGCTGCGCGAGATCATGCAGCTCGCCGACGCGGTCAACCAGCACGTCGACGCCGAGAAGCCCTGGGAGCTCGCGAAGGACCCGGCGCGCGCGGCCGACCTGCACCGCTGCTGCTCCACCGCGCTGCGGGCGTTCCGCGACCTGGTGCTGCTGCTCGCGCCGGTGCTGCCGGCGATGGCCGAGCGCGTGCGCGCGTTCATGGACCTGCCGTCGCTCGACTGGGCCTCGCTCGCCGAGCCGCTGCCCGAGGGTCACCGGATCGGCGCGTACCAGCACCTGATGACGCGCGTCGACCCGAAGCAGCTCGACGCGCTGTTCGAGCCGCCCGCGGCGGCGGCGCCGACCGGTCCCGCGCCGGCCGCGCCGGCCGCCCCGAAGAAGGCGAAGCCCGCCGAGCCGCCGCCGGAGGGCACGATCGGCATCGACGAGTTCGGCAGGGTCGACCTGCGCATCGCGCGGATCGTCTCGGCAGAGACCGTCGAGGGCTCGGACAAGCTGCTCAAGCTGTCGCTGGACGTCGGCGAGGCGCGGCCGCGCACGGTGTTCTCGGGCATCCGCGCCCACTACGCGCCGGAGCAGCTGACCGGGCGGCTCACGGTGATGGTGGCCAACCTCGCCCCGCGCAGGATGAAGTTCGGCGTGTCGGAGGGCATGGTGCTGGCCGCCTCGTTCCCCGACGACGGCGGCGGCGTGTTCCTGCTCGATCCGCACGAGGGCGCGGCCCCCGGCATGAAGGTCCGCTGAGGATGCCCGGGCGTCGCGCCGCGCGGGCCGCGACGACGAGGGGGGACGCACGCGCGCCGCGCGCGCGGGTCGCCCGATGAGCCGGTTCGCGTTCCGTCCGCGCCTCGTCGACGCGCTGAAGGGCTACCGGCGCGAGGACTTCGCGGCCGACGCGTCGGCCGGCGTGACCGTCGGCATCGTCGCGCTGCCGCTCGCGATGGCCTTCGGCATCGCGAGCGGCGTGTCGCCGGCGGCCGGGATCTTCACCGCGATCGTCGGCGGGTTCCTGATCGCCGTCCTCGGCGGCACGAAGGTGCAGATCGGCGGGCCGGCCGGCGCGTTCGTCGCGCTGCTGTACGCGATCGCCGAGCGCTACGGCGTCGCGAACCTGATGATCGCGACGATGATGGCCGGGGTGCTGCTGTTCGCGATGGGCGCGCTGCGGCTCGGGCAGCTGGTGCGCTACGTCCCGGTGTCGATCGTCACCGGCTTCACCGGCGGCATCGCGGTGATCATCGGCCTGTCGCAGCTCAAGGACTTCCTCGGGCTGTCGATCGCGAAGATGCCCGCGAACTTCTTCTCCCAGGTCGCCGCGCTCGGCGCGCACCTCGACACGGTGAATCCCGCGGCGCTGTCGCTCGGCGTCGGCTCGCTCGCGCTCGTCGTCGCGTGGCCGAAGTCGTACCGGCCCGAGCACGCGCGCTGGCGCCGCTGGATGGCCCGCGTGCCCGGCACGCTCGTCGTGATGGCGGTCGGGATCGTCGCGGTCTCGGCGTTCGGCCTGCCGGTCGAGACGATCGGCAGCCGCTTCGGCGGCATCCCGCAGGGGCTGCCGCCGTTCGCCGCGCCGGCCTTCGACTGGTCGACCGCGCAGAACCTGGTCGGCCCGACGATCTCGATCGCGCTGCTCGGCGCGATCGAGTCGCTGCTGTGCGCGCGCGTCGCCGACTCGATGACGCGCGACCGCCACGACCCCGACCAGGAGCTGATGGCCCAGGGCGTGGCGAACTTCGTCGTGCCGTTCTTCGGCGGCTTCGCGGCCACCGGCACCGTCGCGCGCACCGTCACCAACATCCGCACCGGCGCGCGCACGCCGGTCGCCGGCGTCGTCCACTCGGCGACGCTGCTCGCGATCGTGCTGGTGCTCGCGCCGCTGGCGCGCAGCGTCCCGATGGCCACGCTCGCCGCGATCCTGCTGTTCGTCGCCTGGAACATGGGCGACTGGGCGGCCTTCGCCCGGCTGCGCCGCTACTCGCCGACCTACCGCACCGTGATGCTGGCGACCTTCGCGCTGACGGTGGCCTTCGATGTGACCGTCGCGGTGCAGGTCGGCCTGGTGCTCGCCTGCCTCGGCTTCATCTGGCGGATCTCGAGCCTCACGCGCATCGATCCGGTGCGGCTGCCGTCCGACGTCGCGACGCTGGCCGACGGCTCGCGGGTCGAGGCCTGGCGGGTGTTCGGCTCGCTGTTCTTCGGCTCGGTCGGCAAGCTCGAGGCGCTCAGCGACCCGACCCGTCGGCAGCCGGACGTCGTCGTGCTCGAGATGCACCAGGTGATCAACCTCGACACCACCGGGCTCGACGCGCTGCAGGCGCTGTTCGAGCAGCTCGACCGCCGGGGATCCACGCTCGTGATCGCCGAGCCGACCGAGCAGCCGCTGTCGCTGATGACCCGCTCGGGCTTCGTCGAGCGGATCGGCGCGCGCAACGTGTTCGAGCACCTCGACGAGGCGCTCGCGACGCTGCGCGAGCGGCACGCGGGCGACCCCGACGCGCAGGCGGACGAGGATCGGCGAGCCGACGACGCGCGGCGCGCCGACGACGCGCCGGCGGACGCCTGAGCCGCCGCGGCCGGGTTCCGGCGGCCCCGCTCAGCCCGCGCGTTCCTGGGGATCGTCGGTGCGGTTGAAGTGCTTCGCCCGGCCGGAGGCCTGGTCGAGGTACGCGTTGAAGCGGTACTTGATCCCGTCCAGCCCGCGGTAGCGCCAGCTCCAGACGACCTCGTCGGGCTTCAGGTGGTAGCTCGCCGAGTCGGTGGGCTTGCCGAACAGCCGCGTCAGCTCGTCGAGCGACATGCCGGGCTTGGCGTTGGCGAAGTTCTCGTCGGTGAGCAGGTTGCGCATGCCCTGGTAGCGCCCGTCCGCGCCGATCCGGACCCGGACGGTCTCCCAGCCGTGCGGCGCGCGCACGTAGTCCCACTCCCGGCCCCCGTCGGGCAGGTCCCAGATGGTGGTCGGCACGCCCATCACCTGGCGGACGTCGTGCTCGGTGTGCTGGCCGGCGACGAGCTTGCGCTCGCCGTCGCAGCCGGCGAGCCCGACGAGCACGGCGGCGAGGCCCGCGAGCGCGAGGCCGATCGCGCTGCGGCGGTTCGGGACGGCGTTCATCGTCAGCTCTCCTTCACGGGGATCGGTTGCCGTAAGATGACGGATTCGACCAGCCCCGATGGTCCGGCGACATGGCTTCCTACGAATCCGACTTCACCAAGTTCCTGAATCAGCTCAAGCAGGAGCGCCCTCACCTCGAGACCGAGCAGCAGAAGGGCCGGGCGATCTGGTGGGACAAGGACGGGCTCGACCTCGAGCAGACCCGCCAGTGGCGCGATTCCAAGGTCCGGCAGAAGCCGTACCCGTACCAGCCCGAGAACTGAGCCGGTGAGCGCGGCGAGCGCCGACGCGGCGGCCGACGGCCCCGGCGCGGCCCCGGCCGGGACCGGTGCGCCCGTCGCGGCCGAGCCGGGCGACGGGGCGGTGCCGCCCGACGCAGCCGCGCCGCCCGACGCAGCC
>DASPJX010000316.1:0-3680 GCA_035628395.1 Burkholderiaceae bacterium
GTGCGCGCGGTCGCGGGGCGTCTGCGCCTGGAGCCGGGCGGCACCCGGTTCGTCGTGGCCGGCACCAACGGCAAGGGCTCGACCTGCGCGATGCTGGAGTCGATCCTGCTGGCCTCGGGCTATCGCGTCGGCTGCTACACCTCGCCGCACCTGCTGCGCTTCAACGAGCGCGCTCGGCTCGACGGCGAGCCGGCGACCGATGCCGCGCTCGTCGAGCAGTTCGAGGCCGTCGAGGCCGCGCGCGGCGACGTGCCGCTCACCTACTTCGAGTTCACCACGCTCGCGATCCTGCGCCTCTTCCAGCAGGCGGCGCCCGACGCGCTCGTGCTGGAGATCGGCCTGGGCGGGCGGCTCGACGCGGTGAACATCGTCGACGCCGACTGCGCGATCGTCACCTGCATCGACATCGACCACGCCGAGTGGCTCGGCGACACGCGCGAGGCGATCGGCCTCGAGAAGGCGCACGTCTGGCGGCCCGGCCGCCCGGCGATCCTCGTCGACCCGGTGCCTCCGCAGTCGGTGATCGACCACGCGCAGGCGATCGGCGCCCGGCTCTGGCGCTTCGGGCGCGACTTCAACTACTCCGGCGACCGGCAGCAGTGGGCGTACGGCGGCCGCGCGCAGCGTCGCGGCGGGCTCGCGTACCCGGCGCTGCGCGGCGCGAACCAGCTGCTCAACGCCTCGGGCGTGCTCGCCGCGCTCGAGTCGCTGCGCGACCGGCTGCCGGTCAGCGCGCAGGCGATCCGCCAGGGGCTCGCGACCGTCGAGCTGCCCGGCCGCTTCCAGGTGCTCGCCGGGCGGCCCACCGTGGTGCTCGACGTCGCGCACAACCCGCACGCCGGCGCGCACCTCGCGGCCAACCTCGACGGCATGGGCTTCCATCCGTTCACCTGGGCGGTGTTCGGCATGCTCGCCGACAAGGACGCGGCGGCCACCGTCGCGCACCTGCGCGGACGCGTCGACCACTGGCTGTGCGTCGACCTGCCGGGGCCGCGCGGCGCGCGCGCCGAGGACCTCGCGCGGACGCTGCGCGAGGCGGGGCTGCGACCGGGCGAGGGCGAGGACGCCGAGCGCACGATCGCCTGCTTCGCGTCGCCCCGCGAGGCCTTCGCCCACGCCCGGGAGCACGCGGGCGAGAATGATAGAATCGTCGTCTTCGGATCGTTCCTGACGGTGGCGGACGTCCTCGCCGCGCGAAGCCGTCCGACCTCCTGACCCGCAAGGTCTTCCATGGCAACTCGGCCATCGGCCCGTTCGCGCTCGCGCGCGGGCGGCCCCGAAGACGGCGCCGTCGACCCGGCGCTGCCGCAGAAGAAGCGGGCGCGGCATCGCCTGATCGGCGCGATCGCGCTGTGCCTGCTGGCGCTCGTCGTCGTGCCGCAGCTGCTCGACTCCGAGCCCACCACGCCCGGCTCCGACATCGCGATCGTGATCCCGTCGCGCGACACGCCGCTGCCGCCGCCGCGCGCGCCGTCCGCCGACGCCGACGCGCCGCGGCCCGCCGAGCGCGCGTCCGACGAGCGGACCGAACCGAAGGCCGAGGCGCGGCCCGCGCCGCCGCCGGCCCCCCCGGCCGCCGCGCCCGCGACCGAGCCCGCCCGGCCGGCCGCGAAGGGCGAGACGCGTCCGGCCGAGCCCCGCGCCGCCGACGCGAAGCCGGCCGAGCCGCGCCGCGACGCGGCCAAGGGCGACGAGATCCAGCGGCTGCTCGAGCAGCAGCAGCGCCCGCGCGCCGAGGCCGGCGCGGCCCGCTACCTGCTGCAGGTCGGCGCGTACGGCAGCGAGGCCGGTGCGGCGGGCGCGATCGACAAGGTGAAGGGCGCCGGGCTGCCGGCGTTCACCGAGCCGATCAGGACCGACAAGGGCGAGCGCGTGCGCGTGCGGGTCGGACCGTTCCCGAGCCGCGAGGCGGCGGAGCAGGCGCGTGCGCGTCTCAAGGCGGCCGGCATCGAGGCCGCGCTGATCGCGCCCTGAGGCGCGCGGCGCGGCCGTGACGATGCTCGAGGCGCTGAACGGCTGGGACGCGTTCGTCGTCGTCGCGTTCCTGCTGTCGGTGATCACGGGCGTGGTGCGCGGCATGGTGCGCACGGTGTTCGCGCTCGCGGCCTGGGTGGTCGCGCTGCTCGGGGTGCCGTTCGCGAGCCCGTGGCTGCTGCAGGCGCTCGACGGCGGCGTGCCGCCGCCGGTGGTCTGGATCGTGGTGTTCCTGCTGCTGTTCGTCGCGGTCAGGCTGCTCGGCGGGCTGGCGGCCCGGGCGCTCCACGGCGTCGGGCTCGGCGGGGCCGACCGGCTGCTCGGCGCGCTGCTCGGCGTGGTCCGTGCGACGATCGTGGTGATGGTGGTCGCGGTGGTGGCCCACGTCGCCGGATGGTCGAAGCAGCCGGCGTGGACGCAGGCGACGTCGCGGCCGCTGCTCGACGCGCTGGTGCGCTGGGCCGAGCCGCACCTGCCCGAGCGGCTGAGCGGCCTGCGCAGCACCTGAGGCGGGCGGGGCCGCGGCCCCGCCGGCGTACTTCCAAGGCGCGGCCGCCGGCGGCGCCGGCATCGATCGACGGAGAGGTTCGGAACATGTGCGGCATCCTCGGCGTGGTTGCGCGGTCCCCGGTCAACCAGCTGCTGTACGACGGGCTGCTGCTGCTGCAGCACCGCGGCCAGGACGCGGCCGGCATCGCCACCGCGAGCGGCAAGGCGTTCGCGATGCACAAGTCGAGCGGCCTCGTGCGCGACGTCTTCCGCACGCGCAACATGCGCGCGCTGCCCGGCACCTCGGGCATCGCCCACGTGCGCTACCCGACCGCGGGCTCCGCGGCGAACGAGGAGGAGGCGCAGCCGTTCTACGTGAACGCGCCCTTCGGCATCACGCTCGCGCACAACGGCAACCTGACGAACTCCGACCAGCTGAAGGTCGAGATGTTCCGGCGCGACCGCCGGCACATCAACACCGAGTCCGACTCCGAGGTGCTGCTCAACGTGCTCGCGAACGCGCTGCAGGCCTCGGCCGTCGGCGTGTCGCTCGACCCGGACACGATCTTCCGCGCGGTCGCCGAGGTGCACGGGCGGGTGAAGGGCGCCTACGCCTGCGTCGCCGAGATCGCCGGCTACGGCGTGATCGGCTTCCGCGACCCGTACGGCATCCGGCCGCTGTGCTACGGCGTGGCCGAGACCGACCACGGCACCGAGTACCTGATCGCGTCCGAGTCGGTCGCGCTCGAGGGCCTGGGCTTCCGCTTCGTGCGCGACATCGCGCCGGGCGAGGCGGTGTTCGTCGATCTCGACGGCAACCTGCACGCGCGGGCGTGCGTCGAGGGCGCGACGCTCAACCCCTGCATCTTCGAGTACGTGTACTTCGCGCGGCCCGACTCGGTGATCGACGGCGTGTCGGTCTACGACGCGCGCCTGAAGATGGGCGAGTACCTCGCCGAGACGGTGCGCCGCGAGCTGTGGGCGGGCGACGTCGACGTCGTGATGCCGATCCCGGACACCTCGCGGCCGTCGGCGCTGCAGCTCGCCAACCGGCTGAACCTCGACTACCGCGAGGGCTTCATCAAGAACCGCTACGTCGGCCGCACGTTCATCATGCCGGGCCAGTCGGTGCGCCGGAAGTCGGTGCGCCAGAAGCTCAACGCGATGAGCGTGGAGTTCCGCGGCAAGAACGTGCTGCTGGTCGACGACTCGATCGT
>DASPJX010000317.1:0-3085 GCA_035628395.1 Burkholderiaceae bacterium
CGGAACGCCGGCCGCGTCCGCGGTCGATGCCGCGCCCGCCGTCGTCGCCGGGTCGGCCGTCGTCGCCCCGTCCGCCGTCGTCATTCCGGCCGTCCCCGTCGCCCCGTCCGTGGCCGTCCCTCCGTCCGTGGCCGTCGCGCCGGACGCCATCGTCGTCCCGTCCACCGTCGTCGCTCCGGCCCCGGTCGACGTCGCCCTGTCCGCCGCCGTCTCCGCCGCCGTCGCGTCCGCGGCCGACGGCGCGTCCGCCGCCCGGTCGCCCCCGCGGATGCGCGACGAGGCGATCGCCGCGGCGCTCGGCGCGCTCGTCGAGCAGGCCCACCGGATCGCGCGCGGCTACGCGCAGCTCGCGCTGCAGATCCGCCCCGAGGGCGCGCGTGCCGCGATCGCCGACGCCTCGCGCGCCGGCGACCGCGTCGCGACCGAGCTGTCGGCGAGCGCGCGGCACCGGCTGGGCGCCCGGACGCCGCGCGAGCTCGCGCAGCGCTGGCGCGCGCTGCGCGAGGCCGCCGGCACCCGGCCGCAGCTGCCGATCGCCGGTCCGCTCGACGCGGTCGTCGCGCAGCTCGCCGAGAGCGCGGCGCGCGCCGGCGCGTCGCTGCCGCCGATGCCGCGCGCGCAGCGCCAGCGGATCCTGCTCGAGCGCATCGCGAGCACGCAGCTGCTCGCCTGCTGGGGCGCGGCGCCCGCGCCCGCCGGGCGGATGATGGCGATGCGCGCGGAGTTCGGCCACGGGCTGGGCGACGCGCTCGGGGACGCCGGACCGGGGCGCGAGATCGAGGCGGCGACGCTGCGCGCGCAGTGGGGGCTGCTCGCCGCGGCGCTCGACGCGGCGCAGGCCGGGTGCGACCCGGCGTCGCTCGCGCAGCTCGCGAGCACCACCGAGCGGCTGCTGCGCCACTACGACGAGTCCCGGGGTCCGGTCGCGACCGCGCCGCGGCTCTGAGGCCGCCCGGTCGCGCCCGCGGCGGCGCCTAGGCCTTCGGCGGCGCCGAATCGGCGAACGCGGCCCGCGCGAACAGCTTCTCGGCGTGGCGCGCGAGGTTCGGATGGCGCTCGCGCCAGTCGATCTGCGGGAAGCGGAAGTCGAGGTAGCCGAGCGCGCAGCCGACCGCGATGTCGGCGAGCGAGTACTTGCCCTCGCAGCAGAACGGCTTGTCGCCCAGGCCCCGGCCCATCGCGTCGAGCGCGGCGTCGATCTTGCCCATCTGGCGCTCGACCCACGGCGCGTGGCGCAGCGCCTCGGGACGCTGGGTCTGCTCGAGCCGCGCGAGCAGCGCCGCGTCGAGCAGGCCGTCGGCGAGCGCCTCCCAGCAGCGGACCTCGACCCGCGCGCGGCCCGACGGCGGGATCAGCCGGTGGATCGGGGTGACGGTGTCGAGGTACTCGGCGATCACCCGCGAATCGAACACCGCGGCGCCGTCGTCGGTGATCAGCACCGGCACCTTGCCGAGCGGATTCGACTGCCTGATCGTCGAGTCGGCGGACCAGACGTCCTCGCGCTCGTAGCGGTACTCGATCTTCTTCTCGGCCAGCACGACCCTGACCTTGCGCACGTACGGGCTGGTGTCCGCTCCGATCAGCTTCATCATGGGGCTCGAGGGTGGAAGGGATCGAATATATAGCAAAGGCGCCGGGGTGCTAGCATCGCCGGTCCATGAGCGTTCCGCACCCCCCCTCGTCCGTGTCTCCCTCCCACGAACTCGATGCGCTGTCGCCGCTCGACGGCCGCTACGCCGCGCGGGTGGCCGCGCTCCGCCCGCTGCTGTCCGAGGCGGCCTTCGTGCGGCACCGGGTCCGGGTCGAGGTGGAATGGCTGCTCGCGCTGTCCGAGCTCGGGCTGCCCGAGCTGCCGAGCTTCTCGGACGCGGCCCGCGCCCGGCTGCGGGCGGTCGCCGACGGCTTCGGGGCGGCCGAGGCCGCGCGCGTGAAGGCGATCGAGGCGGTCACCAACCACGACGTGAAGGCGGTCGAGTACTTCCTCAAGGAGCGCGTCGCCGGCGACGCGGAGCTCGAGCGCGCCTCGGAGTTCATCCACTTCGCGTGCACGTCCGAGGACATCAACAACACCTCGCACGCGCTGATGCTCGGCGCCGCGCGCGACGCGGTGCTGCTGCCGGCGCTCGACCGGATCGTCGAGGCGCTGCGCGCGATGGCGCACGCGCACGCCGCGCTGCCGATGCTGTCGCGCACGCACGGCCAGCCGGCTTCGCCGACCACGCTGGGCAAGGAGATGGGCAACTTCGCGCAGCGGCTGGAGCGCGCCCGCCGGCGCATCGAGCGCGTCGAGGTGCTGGGCAAGGTCAACGGCGCGGTGGGCAATTACAACGCGCACGCGGTGGCCTACCCGGACATGGCGTGGGAGAAGTTCTGCCGCCGCTTCGTCGAGCGCCTCGGGCTTGCGTTCAACGCCTTCACGACCCAGATCGAGCCGCACGACTGGCTCGCCGAGCTGCTCGACGCGTACGCGCGCGCGAACAGCATCGTGCTCGACCTCGATCGCGATCTGTGGGGCTACATCTCGCTCGGCTATTTCCGGCAGAAGACGAAAGCGGGCGAGGTGGGCTCCTCCACCATGCCGCACAAGGTGAATCCGATCGACTTCGAGAATTCCGAGGGCAACATCGGGATCGCGAACGCGATGCTGCGCCACCTCGCCGAGAAGCTGCCGGTGTCGCGCTGGCAGCGCGATCTGTCGGACTCCACCGCGCAGCGCAACGTAGGCGCGGCCCTCGGCCACACGCTCCTCGCGTACGCGTCATGCCTGCGCGGGCTGGCGAAGCTCGAGGCCGACCCGGCGCGCCTGGAGGCCGACCTCGAGGCGAACTGGGAGGTGCTGACCGAGGCGGTGCAGCAGGTGATGCGCCGCCATGGCGTGCCGGACGCCTACGACAAGCTGAAGGCGATGAGCCGCGGCAAGCGCCTCGAGCCGCGTGCGCTCGCCGAGTTCGTGAAAGGGCTGCCGATCCCTGCGCAGGCGAAGAAGCGCCTGCTCGCGCTCACGCCTGCCAAGTACACGGGCCTGGCGGCCGAGCTGGCGAAGCTCGAGGCCGACCCGGCGCGCCTGGAGGCCGACCTCGAGGCG
>DASPJX010000318.1:0-2779 GCA_035628395.1 Burkholderiaceae bacterium
TCGGCCGATGGGCGCGTGAGCGGGGGAACGGACCGCCAGTCGTCGCGTTTACGCGCTAGCACGGAGAGGGATGTCCGCAGCGCTCGAACCGCGGGCGGACGACGCGGTGCGGGCCGGACGCGACCGCGGGCCCATCACGCGGTGCGGGACGAATCCGGCGCGCCGGATCGCCGCGGTGCGGGACGAGGGCGGCGCGGCGAACCGCGCCGCGATGCGGGCGGACCGCGACGCGATGCGGGCGGACCGCGACGCGGTGCGGGCGGGCCGCGTCGCGCGGGCCCTGCGACGGGCGCGGCGGCCCCCGACGCGCGGCGGCCCGCGCCCGGATGGGCGCGGATCGCCGGCACGGTCGGCGTCGATGCACGCGCGCCGATGCACGTACGCCGGTGCCCGCGCCGGCCGCTGCACCTGCGCGCCGATGCACGCGAGTCAGTGCATGCGCGATCCGGAGGGCTCCTCCTCGCCGCGCGGCGAGACCGGATCGACCCGGACGGGCTCGCCCGCCGCCCGGCGCTCGGCGGGCGCCTCGGGCTCGAGCACCTCCTGCTCCCCGTGCCGCAGCCGGGACGCCTGTGCGGCGCTCGCCTCCTGCGACGAGACGATCTCGAGCCGGCGGGCGCGGCGCTGCGCCTCGGGTCGCGCGAGCGTCACCGACAGCACCCCGTCGCGCAGCGCGGCGCGGCACCGCTCGGGGTCGGCCTCGAACGGCAGGCGGACGCGCCGCTCGAACTCGCCGTGCGCGCGCTCGCTCAGGCGGACGACCGGCTGCCGGTCGCCGTCGCCGGACGGCGCGGGCCGGCGCCGTCCGCGCAGCGTCAGCACGTCGCCGTCGATCGCGAGCTCGAGGTCCTCGCGCGCGACGCCGGGCACGTCGACGGCGATGACGATCTCGCGATCGGTCTCGGTGACGTCCATGCGCGGCGCGATCGCGTCGGCGCGGGCGCGTGTGCGGTCGCCCTGCGGCGCGGGGGCGCCGAGGCGCCGGAACGCGTGGTCGACGAGACGGTCCATCTCGTCGTTCAGGAACGCGAACGGGTCGGTGGCCGACACCGGCCCGAAGGACGAGAGCGGATGACGAAAGCTCATGATGACCTCCTGTGCGGGTACGGACGTGGATGAACGGACCGGCCGGCATCCGGCGTCGCGCGGCGCGGCGACGGGCCGCGGCCGCTTCGCCGGAGCCGGTGCCTCCCGGCGACGCTCGGGCGCTCCGGCGGAACCGGGGCCGGCGGGTGCGCGGTACGCCCGCCGTGCCGGATGCGGGATCCGGCACCCGCTTCCGTCGGGCGACCCGGAGGGCCGCACCGGGACGGCGACGATCGCGAAGCGGCGGCCGTCGAGGTCCGGTCGTCGCCGGTGACGACATCGACCATGACGAACCTCCTTCGCCGGGTTGCGCGACGGCCCGGGAGGCGCCCGGGCGCGCCGCGCCTGCGGCGACGCGCACGGAGCCGGTCGGGCCGGGGGCGAGATGGGGGTCGCCCGTCGCCGCTTCAAGAGGGCGCGGACGCGATCGCGGTCGGACCGGGCTCGTGCCCGGAGGGCGGCCGCGGTGCGGGCGCCGGCGGCGCGGAGCCGCCGCGGGCGGAGTCGATGCGTGGGGGGTGGCGCGCCCGGCTGGAATCGAACCAGCGACCCTTGGCTTCGGAGGCCAATACTCTATCCCCTGAGCTACGGGCGCGTCGGTCCGCATTGTAGCGCGTCCCGGCGTTCGCTGCCCCGAGCGGCTATACTGCGGGGTTTGTTCCCGCAGCCCCAGGGCCCCCGAAGCCCCATCCGAACGCAATGAGCGAGCACGAGCCCTTCATCAAGACTCCCAAGCAGCTGATCAACGTCGTGATCCTCGCGTTCATCGTGCCGATCATCGTCATCGTGCTGCTCGTCGTCTACGTCGGCTCGACCGTGCGCATCGGCGCCGGCAGCACGGCGATGACGCCCGAGGCGATCGAGGCGCGGATCAAGCCGGTCGCGGGCTTCGTGCTGCGCGCGGGCGGCGACACCGCCGCGCTGCGTCCGGCCGAGGAGGTCTACAAGGCCCAGTGCGCCGCCTGCCACGAGGCGGGGGTCGCGGGCTCGCCGAAGACCGGCGACACCGCCGCGTGGGCGCCGCGGATCAAGGCCGGCTACGAGGCGCTGCTCGCCTCGGCGCTGAAGGGCAAGGGCGCGATGCCCCCGCAGGGCGGCGGCGAGTACAACGACCTGGAGATCGGCCGCGCGGTCGTGCTGATGGCGAACAAGGGCGGCGCGAAGTTCCAGGAGCCGAAGGCGCCCGAGGCGGCGAAGCAGGCCGAGCAGGGGGCGCCCGCGGGCACCGCGGCCCCCGCCGCGCCGGTCGCGGTCGCGCCGCCGGTGGCGGCCTCGGCGGCCGCGGCGACCAGCGTCGCGCAGGCGAGCGCGCCCGGCACGGACGCCGGCAAGAAGCTCTACGAGGGGGCGTGCCAGGCCTGCCACGTGGCCGGCGTGGCCGGCGCGCCGAAGATCGGCGACAAGGCCGCCTGGGCGCCGCGGATCGGCCAGGGCATCGACGCGCTGACCGCGAGCGTCGTCAAGGGCAAGGGCGCGATGCCGCCGAAGGGCGGCTCGAACGCGAGCGAGGGCGACATCAAGGCGGCGGTCGAGTACATGGTGGCGGCCTCGAAGTAAGGCCCCTCCCCGTCTCCCGAGAACGGCGCCGCGAGGCGCCGTTCTTCTTTCGGGCGTCCGCTCGCGGGGCTCCGACATGCATGCGCCCCTTGCAGGTGCCGTTGGCAGGCACCTCATGGGGCGCTTCCTCATGCGG
>DASPJX010000319.1:0-6874 GCA_035628395.1 Burkholderiaceae bacterium
ACGCCCGGACGTCGAAGTCGGGGGGCGGCGCGGGCGCCTCGGGCGGCCCCGGGGCCGCGGCGTCGTCGGGGGTGTCCACCCGCGCGATTCTAGCGGGCGCGACGGCCCCGGCGGGCCCGCCGTCAGGCCGCGGCGGCGGGCGGACCGGGCGGAGCCGGTGCGTCGACGCGCTCGACCACGACGAAGGCCAGCGCGCTGTCGAGCTCGTCGGAGATCGACACGTGGGCGACCAGCCCCCGCTCGCGCAGCCACGGCTCGAGCGCCTTGCGCGGCACCGCGACCGGTCTGCCGCGCCGGTCGTTGAGCACCTGCAGCGACAGCAGCGTCATCGGCCCGCGCAGCCCGAGCCCGATCGCCTTCGAGAACGCCTCCTTCGCGGCGAAGCGCTTGGCGAGGTAGCGGGCGGCCCGCTCGGGGCCGGGGGTGCCGCGCGATCGGCGCCGCTCGTACTCGCGCAGCTCGTCGGGGCCGAGCACGCGTCGCGGGAAGCGCTCGCCCCAGCGCTCGATCAGCGCGCGGACGCGCGCGATCAGCACGATGTCGGTGCCGATCCCGTAGATCACGCCCGCCTCAGCGCGGCGCGGACGCCGCCGCCGCGCCCTCGCGCAGCAGCCGCTTCATCTCGCGCACCGCCTCGCGCATGCCGACGAACATCGCGCGCGAGACGATCGCGTGCCCGATGTGCAGCTCGCGGATGCCGGGCAGCGCGGCGACCGGCTGCACGTTCACGTAGTTGAGCGCGTGACCGGCGTTGAAGCGCATGCCCGCGGCGCGGATCGCGTCGCCGGCGCGCGCGATGCGCCCGAGCTCGTCGACGACCGCCGGGCTCTCGGCGTCGCGCCCGCGCGAGAAGAACGCGTGCGCGTATGGGCCGGTGTGGATCTCGCAGACGCGCGCGCCGATCTCGGCGGCGGCCTCGACCTGCGCGATCTCGGCGTCGATGAACACGCTGACGAGGATGCCCTCGCCCGCCAGCCGCGCGACCACCTCCTTCAGCCGCGCGCGCTGGCCGGCGACGTCGAGCCCGCCCTCGGTGGTGATCTCGTGCCGGCCCTCGGGCACCAGCATCGCCATCTGGGGCTCGAGCGCGCACGCGAGGGCGACCATCTCGTCGGTGGCCGCCATCTCGAGGTTGAGCTTGATGTGCGTGAGCTCGCGCAGCCGCCGCACGTCCTCGTCCTGGATGTGGCGCCTGTCCTCGCGCAGGTGCACGGTGATGCCGTCGGCGCCGCCGAGGTGCGCCTCGACCGCGGCCCACACCGGGTCGGGCTCGTAGGTGCGGCGCGCCTGCCGCACGGTCGCGACGTGGTCGATGTTGACGCCGAGTTCGATCATCGCGAGGGGCTCAGAGCTTGTGGAGGTCCATCAGGATCTGGCGGGTCTTCAGCACCTGCCCGTCGAGGTGGCGCGCGAGCATCGCGCGCGTCAGCCGCTTGGCCTCCGACAGCGTGCGCGTCGAGTCGTAGCGATCGCCGGCCATGTCGAGCAGCGTCTCGCCGGAGAAGCCGCCCTCCTCGGCCGCGTCGGCGGCGAGGAAGCCGCGCCCGGGCACCAGCGCGTAGCGCCGGCCCGGCTCGACCGGGCGGTCGCCGGCGTCGCGCTCGAGGTCGACCGCGTAGCCGATCTCGCGCAGCAGCAGCCACTCGAAGCGGCGCAGCGTGGCCTCGATCGACGCGTCGAGCCCGAGCGCGACGAGCGCCTGCGCGTAGCCGTCGAAGAGCGCCGGATGCGCGTCGTCGCGGGGCAGCAGCCGCACCAGCAGCTCGTTCATGTAGAACGCGCACAGCAGGCCGTCGCGCTGCGGCGCCGCCATGCCGCCCAGCCACTCGGCCGAGGTCAGCGTGCGCAGCTCGTGCCTGCCCGCGAAGCCCACGTGCAGCGGCTGGAACGCGGTCAGCACGCCGCGCAGCGCCGAGCGCGGGCGCTTGGCGCCCTTGGCGACGCAGGCGATGCGGCCGTGGCCGCGGGTCAGCAGCTCGACGATCAGGCTCGTCTCGCGCCACGGGATGGTGTGCAGCACGAAGGCCGGCTCGTCGTGCACCCGGTCGCCGGCCCGGCCCGCCGGCCGCGCGCGGCGCGGCGGCCCGTCGGCGCGCGCGATCCGCGTGGCGCGGGCGCCGGGGGCGCCGTCGGGCGCGGGAGGATCCGCCGGCGTTGCCGTGCGGGGATCGGCGGCCGCAGCCGGGCGAGGATCCGCGTGCGTGACCGCGCGGGGATCGGCGGACGAGGTCGCGCGAGGAGCCGCGGACGCGTCCGAGCGAGGACCCGCGGAGGCGTCCGAGCGGGGATCCGCCGCCCCGATCTCCCGGGGATCCGCGGCCGAGTCCCCAAGGCCGCCGTCGGGCGGTCCGGCCGACACGGCCGCGTCGCGGTCCGGACCCGCCGGGAAGACGTCGTCCGCCCGGTCGGCGGGCGCCGCCCCGTCGGGCGACTCACTCGTAGCCATAGGCCTGCAGCCGCCGCTCGTCGTCGGCCCAGCCGCCCTTCACCTTGACCCAGACCTCGAGGTAGACCTTGCAGCCGAGCAGCCGCTCGATGTCCTGGCGCGCCTCGCTCGCGATCCGCTTGATCCGCTCGCCGCCGGCGCCGAGCACGATCGGCTTCTGCGCGTCGCGCTCGACCACGATCGCCGCGAAGATGCGCCGCAGGTTGGGCAGCTCCTCGTACTTCTCGATGACGACGGTGCTCTGGTACGGCAGCTCGTCGCCGAGCAGCCGGAACGTCTTCTCGCGGACCGCCTCGGCGGCGAGGAACCGCTCGCTGCGGTCGGTGAACGCGTCGGCGTCGAACAGCGGCTCGCCCTCGGGCAGGTGCTTCGCGCACTCGTCGAGCAGCGCGTCGACCTGGCGGCCGGTGCGGGCGCTGATCGGCACGATCGCGCGGACGTCGGGCAGCTGGCCGAGCCGCTGCAGCAGCGGCAGCAGCCGCGCCTTGTCGGCGACCGCGTCGATCTTGTTCAGCGCGACGACGACCGGCTTGCCGGCCGGCACCAGCGACAGCGCCTTGTCGTCGGCCGGCGTCCAGCCGTGCGCGTCGGCGACCACCACGACGACGTCCGCGTCGAGCGCGGCCTGCGCGGCCGTCCGGTTCAGCACGCGGTTCAGCGCCCCGCGGTTGCGGGTCTGGAAGCCGGGGGTGTCGAGCAGCAGCACCTGGGCGCCCGGGCGCGTGACCACGCCGACGATCCGGTGGCGGGTCGTCTGCGCCTTGGCGGAGGTGATGCTCAGCTTGGCGCCCACCAGCCGGTTGACGAGCGTCGACTTGCCGACGTTCGGGCGACCGAGGATCGCCACGTGACCGCAGCGGTGCGCCGGCGCCCCGGGAGCCGCGTCGTCGCTCATCGGCTCAGGCCGCGTGCGCGCGGCGGCGGGCGTCGGGCGCGGGGGGCACCGTGGGGGCCGCGTCGGCCTGCGGCCCGACGGCGGTCTCGCCGGCCGGGGGGACGTCGTGGACCGGCGCCGCGGCGGCCGGAGCCGGGGCGGCTCCCGTGGCGACGGCTCCCGCCGCGACCGCTCCCGCCGGGCTCGCGGCCGCGGTGCCCGACGCGGCCGAGCGGCGCGGCTTGCGCACGGTCGCGGGCATCAGCGCCTGCGCCTGCTCGAGCGCGAGCTTCGCCGCCCCCTGCTCGGCCGCGCGCCGGCTGCCGCCGCTGCCCAGCACCTGGATCGACAGCTTCGGCACCGCGCACTCGACCTCGAACAGCTGGTTGTGCGCCGCGCCGTGGGTGGCGACGACCGCGTAGACGGGGAGCGGGATCTTCCGGCTCTGCAGCCACTCCTGCAGCAGCGTCTTCGCGTCCTTGCCGAGCGTGTTCGGATCGACGTTGCGCAGCACCGGGTCGTACAGCCGGTGGATCGCCTGCTGCGCGGCGTCGAAGCCGCCGTCGAGGAAGATCGCGCCGAACACCGCCTCGAGCGTGTCGGCGAGGATCGACGGACGCCGGAACCCGCCGCTCTTCTGCTCGCCCTCGCCCAGCAGCAGGCAGCTCGACAGCTCGAGCCGCTGCGCGACCTCGAACAGCGTCTGCTGCTTGACCAGGTTCGCGCGCACCCGCGACAGGTCGCCCTCGTCGAGCTTGCCGAAGCGCCCGTACAGCAGCGAGGCGACCGCGCAGTTGAGCACGCTGTCGCCGAGGAACTCCAGCCGCTCGTTGTGCGTCGCGCCGTGGCTGCGGTGGGTCAGCGCCTGCCGCAGCAGCGCGCCCGACTCGAACCGGTAGCCGAGGCGCTCCTGGAAGGCCTGCAGCGGGGCGTCGGACGGCGTGCCGCGCATCGTCGCGGGTCCCTCTCAGCGTCCGTCGGCCCGGCCGGTGGCCTCGCCGCGGTAGTCGAGCAGCAGGCTCGCCGGTCCGGCGAGGGGGATGCGCTTCTCGTAGGCGAAGCCGACCGCGAAGCCGCCGCCGGGCTCGCGCCGCACGTCGAGGTCCTTGCCGGTGATCGAGGTGATGTCGTCGATCGCGGCGGCGCGATCGAACGCGTTGCGGATCGACTGCGGATCGCTGCCGTCGGTGCGCGCCTTCGCGACCGCGCGCTTGACCGCCATGAACTCGGTGACGGTGGGCATCACCTTCAGCGTGATCAGCGCGCCGAACACGAGGACGACGCCGAGGACGATCAGCCCGAGCAGGCTCAGGCCGCGCTGGGACGCCGGGAACGGACGGGACGGGGGACGCTGCAGCAGGTGTGCTCTCAATGGAACCGTCCGATTCGACCGAGGTCGCCGAAGTTCATCCAGATGAAGAACGCCTTGCCCACGATGTTGCCTTCCGGCACGAATCCCCAGTACCGGCTGTCGAGGCTGTTCTCCCGGTTGTCGCCCATCACGAAGTAGTGCCCGGCGGGCACCTTGCAGGTCAGACCGGTCCGTCCGTACGTGCATCCGTCGCGGAACGGGAACGGTTCGACCCCCGAGATGAAAGACGGTTTGTCCAATTCTGTCAACAGCTTATGCTCGACATCTCCGAGCTTCTCTGAATATTGACGGTAGTAGACGAGCCGGTCCGGATCGTAGAACTCGCCGGCCGCCTGCATCGGGACCGGCTGGCCGTTGATCGTCAGGCGGTTGTTCTCGTAGGTCACCGTGTCGCCCGGCAGGCCGACCACGCGCTTGATGTAGTCGACCGACGCGTCCTTCGGGAAGCGGAAGACCATCACGTCGCCGCGCTCGGGCAGCCCCACGTCGAGCACCTTGGTGTGGACCACCGGCAGCCGCACGCCGTAGGCGTACTTGTTGACCAGGATCAGGTCGCCGACCAGCAGCGTCGGGATCATCGAGCCCGACGGGATCTTGAACGGCTCGACGAGGAACGAGCGCAGCACGAACACCACGAGGATCACCGGGAAGAGCCCGGCCGTGTACTCGAGCCACAGCGGCTGGCGGTCGCGCCCGGCGCGGCGGCGGGCCGGCGCCAGCCAGAGCTTGTCGACGATCCAGGCGACGCCGGTGACGACGAGCAGCGAGAACAGGATCAACGCGAAGTTCATGGCGGGCTCATCGATCCTCGACCTGGAGCACCGCGAGGAACGCTTCCTGGGGGATCTCGACGGTGCCGACCTGCTTCATCCGCTTCTTGCCGGCCTTCTGCTTCTCGAGCAGCTTCTTCTTGCGGCTGATGTCGCCGCCGTAGCACTTGGCGAGCACGTTCTTGCGCAGCGCCTTGACGTTCTCGCGCGCGATGATGTTGCCGCCGATCGCCGCCTGGATCGCGACGTCGTACATCTGGCGCGGGATCAGCTCGCGCATCTTGGCGGCGATGTCGCGCCCGCGGTACGGCGCGTTCGAGCGGTGCACGATCAGCGACAGCGCGTCGACCTTGTCGCCGTTGACCAGCAGGTCGAGCTTCACGACGTCGGCCGCGCGGTACTCCTTGAACTCGTAGTCCATCGACGCGTAGCCGCGCGAGACCGACTTCAGCTTGTCGAAGAAGTCGAGGACGATCTCGTTCATCGGCAGCTCGTAGGTCAGGTGCACCTGCTTGCCGTGGTACGCGAGGTTCGTCTGCACGCCGCGCTTGCCGGTGCACAGCGTGATCACCGCGCCGACGTACTCCTGCGGCACGAACACCGTGACGGTGACGATCGGCTCGCGGATCTCCTCGACCCGCCCCGGATCGGGCAGCTTGGCCGGATTCTCGATGCGCTCGACGACGCCGTCGCGCATCAGCACCTCGTACACCACGGTGGGCGCCGTGGTGATCAGGTCCATGTCGAACTCGCGCTCGAGCCGCTCCTGCACGATGTCCATGTGCAGCAGCCCGAGGAAGCCGCAGCGGAAGCCGAAGCCGAGCGCCTGCGAGACCTCGGGCTCGAACTGAAGCGCCGCGTCGTTCAGCTGCAGCTTCTCGAGCGACTCGCGCAGCGCCTCGTACTGGTTCGCCTCGACCGGGTACAGGCCGGCGAACACCGAGGGCTTGACCTCCTTGAAGCCCGGCAGCGGCACGGCGGCCGGGGCCCGCTCGAGCGTCACCGTGTCGCCCACCTTCGCGGCCTGCAGCTCCTTGATGCCCGAGATCACGAAGCCGACCTGCCCGGCCGACAGCGACTCGCGCTGCGTCGCCTTCGGCGTGAAGACGCCGACCTGCTCGCACAGCACCGACGCGCCGCTCGCCATCAGCCGGATCCGGTCCTTCGGCCGCAGCGTGCCGTTGACGACGCGCACCAGCATCACGACGCCGACGTAGTTGTCGAACCACGAGTCGATCACCAGGGCCTTGAGCGGATTGTCCGGGCTGCCGGACGGCGGCGGAATGCGGCTGACCACGGCCTCCAGAATGTCCTCGACGCCCTCGCCGGTCTTCGCGCTCGCGCGCACGGCATCGGCCGCCGGGATGCCAATCACGTCCTCGATCTCGGCAATGGCCTCTTCGGCGTTGGCC
>DASPJX010000320.1:0-7411 GCA_035628395.1 Burkholderiaceae bacterium
CGAGTCGCGCAACCCGAGGCCAGCGCGGCGAGCAGCAGTAATATCGAACGGCGGTCCATGGCCATCCCCCTTTTGGAGTTGTGCGGGCTGCGCGCGATGAATACTCCGAATCGCGCCGGGTGTCGATCCGCGCCGCCGTCAGGCAAAATCGAGGATTCCCCCACACTGGGCGAGCGCGCATGTACGAAGACCTTTGCCTTTACATCAACGGCCAGTTCCTCAAGGGCGACGGGCGCCGCGAGGGCGACGTCGTCAACCCCGCGACCGACGAGGTCATCGGCAAGCTGCCCCACGCGACCCGGGCCGACCTCGACCTGGCGCTCGAGAGCGCGCAGCGGGCCTTCCAGACCTGGCGCAGGACTTCGCCCATCGAGCGCAGCCGCATCCTGCGCAAGGTCGGCGAGCTGTCGCGCGCCCGCGCGCAGGAGATCGGCCGCAACATGACCCTCGACATGGGCAAGCCGCTCGCCGAGGCGATCGGCGAGGTGACGCGCTGCGCCGACCACTGCGACTGGCACGCCGAGGAGTGCCGGCGCATCTACGGCCGCGTGATCCCGCCGCGCACGCCGAACGTGCGCCAGCTCGTGCTGCGCGAGCCGGTCGGCGTGTGCGCCGCCTTCACGCCGTGGAACTTCCCGTACAACCAGGCGATCCGCAAGATCGCCGCGGCGGTCGGCGCCGGCTGCACGATCGTCATCAAGGGCCCCGAGGACACGCCGAGCGCGGTGGTGGCGATCGCCCGGCTGTTCCACGAGGCGGGCCTGCCGCCCGGCGTGCTCAACGTCGTCTGGGGCGTGCCCGCCGAGGTCTCGAAGCACCTGATCGAGTCGCCGATCGTGCGCAAGGTCAGCTTCACCGGCTCGGTGCCGGTGGGCAAGCAGCTCGCCGCGATGGCCGGCGCGCACATGAAGCGCGTGACGATGGAGCTCGGCGGCCATTCGCCGGCGATCGTCTGCGAGGACGCCGACATCGAGCGCGCGGCCGACATGCTGTCGACGCTGAAGTTCTCGAACGCCGGGCAGGTCTGCGTGTCGCCCAACCGGATCTACGTGCACGAGAAGGCCTTCGACCGCTTCATGGCGCGCTTCATCGAGGCCACGCGCAAGATCAAGGTCGGCTCCGGTCTCGAGGCCGACGTCCGGATGGGCCCGCTCGCGCACGAGCGCCGGCTGCCGGCGATGGCCGAGCTGGTCGAGGACGCGATCGACCGGGGCGCGCGCGTCGAGCTCGGCGGCACGCGGATCGGCGATCGCGGCTTCTTCTGGGCGCCGACCGTGCTGACGCAGGTGCCCGACGACTCGAAGGTGATGACCACCGAGCCGTTCGGCCCGATCGCGCCCTGCGTGCCGTACAGGGACCTCGACGACGCGATCCGCCGCGCGAACTCGCTGCCCTACGGGCTGTCGTCCTACGCGTTCACGACCTCGACCCGGCACGCGCTCGCGCTGCAGAACGGGCTCGAGGCCGGGATCGTCAACATCAACCACTTCGGCCAGGCGCTGCCCGAGACCCCGTTCGGCGGGGTCAAGGACAGCGGCATCGGCAGCGAGGGCGGCACCGAGACCTTCGACGGCTACCTGGTGACGAAGTTCGTCACGCAGATGGACTGAGCGCTACGCCCCGGGCGCGCCTCGGTCGAGGTACTCGGCGAGGTAGCGCTCGAGGGCGAGGCCGCCCTCGCGCAGCACCGTGCGGCGCTGCGCGGGCTCGGCCATGCCCCAGTCGATCAGGCCGACGACGATCCGCACGGTCGCGTGCGACACCGCCTCGGCGCGCTTCGGCGTCATCGTCGGCACCCGCGCGCGCAGCGCCGCGGCGAAGCGCTCGACGAACCGGTTGAGGCTGCCGCGCTCGACCTCCCAGAGCTGCGGCGCCGAATGCAGCGCGAGCCGCAGCCCGCGCGCGCCGACGCGCTTGAGCCGCATGTCGAGCAGCATCTCGAGGATCGCCCGGATCTCGACGCGCCAGTCGCCCGAGTCGACGAACGCCTGCAGCATCCGCACGGTGCGCTCGGTGCGGTCGGCCTCGAGCGAGACGGCGAGCGCCTCGACCAGCGAGAACTTGTCGGGGAAGTAGCGGTACAGGGTGGCGATGTTGACGTCGGCGCGCTCGGCCACCGCGGTGGTCGTCAGCGCGTCGAAGCCCGCCTCGTCGAGCAGGTGGCCGGTGGCGCCCAGGATCCGCGCGACCGCCGCGCGCGCGCGCTGCTGGCGCGGCACGGTGCGCATCCTCAGGTCGCGGGGCGCGGAGCGTTCCGGTTCGGGTGCCGGACCGGCTAGACTCGCGAACGGGCCCGGCGCGGGCGACTTGCTGCTCGGTGCACGCATGGTCATGGCGCCGGGGAGTGTAACAGCGCCCTCGCCCGGGGGCGGATGCCGCCGGCGGCGACCGGCCCCACCACGAGGAGACGAGCATGACCCGCACGCACGACGAGAACGTCCGCCAGGACCTCGCGCACCTGGTCCATCCGTACACGCCGCTGCACGCGTTCGGCGAGACGGGCCCGATGGTGGTGCGTCGCGGCGACGGCGTCTGGATCGAGGACGACCAGGGCCGACGCTACCTCGAGGCGATGTCCGGCCTGTGGTGCGCCTCGCTCGGCTTCTCGGAGCAGCGGCTGGTCGACGCCGCGGTCCGCCAGATGCGCGAGCTGCCGTACTACCACCTGTTCTCGGGCCGCTCGAACGAGCCGTCGATCGAGCTCTCCGAGCGCCTGCTCGGGATGACCGCGCACCTGGGCATGGACAAGGCGGTCTACGCGAACTCGGGCTCCGAGGCGAACGACACCGCGGTCAAGCTGATCTGGTACTACTTCAACGCGACCGGCCGGCCGCTGAAGAAGAAGCTGATCGCCCGCGAGCGCGGCTACCACGGCGTCACCGTGATGGCGGCGAGCCTGACGGGGCTGCCGTACAACCACGCCGACTTCGACCTGCCGATCGGCCGCGTGCTGCGCACCGGCTGCCCGAGCCTCTACCACTACGGGCGCCCCGGCGAAACCGAGGCGCAGTTCGTCGACCGCCTGGTCGCCGAGCTCGAGGCGCTGATCGAGCGCGAGGGCCCGGAGACGATCGCCGCGTTCTTCGCCGAGCCGGTGCAGGGCGCGGGCGGCGTGATCGTGCCGCCGCCCGGCTACTTCGAGCGCGTGCAGGCGGTGCTGCGGCGCCACGACATCCTGTTCGTCGCCGACGAGGTGATCTGCGGCTTCGGGCGCACCGGTCATGCGTTCGGGTGCGACGCCTTCGGCATCCGCCCCGACCTGATGACCGTCGCGAAGGCGCTGTCGGGCTCGTACGTGCCGATCTCGGCGACGCTGATGACGCGACCGGTCTACGACGCGCTGGTCGAGGGCAGCCGGCGCAACGGCACCTTCGGCCACGGCTTCACGTACTCCGGCCATCCGCTCGCCGCGGCGGTCGCGAACGAGACGCTGAAGCTGTACGCCGAGCGCGACGTGTTCGGCCACGTGCGCCGGATCGCGCCGGGATTCCAGCAGCGGCTGCACGCGCTCGCCGACCACCCGCTGGTGACCGGCACGCGCGGCATCGGGCTGGTCGGCGCGTTCGAGGTCGTCCGCGACAAGGCCGCGCGCGCGCCCTTCGACGCGGCGAGCGGCGTCCACGCGCACCTCGTGCAGGCGGCGCTGTCGCACGGGCTGGTCGTGCGGCCGCTGAAGGACGCGATCGCGCTGTGCCCGCCGCTGGTGATCGCCGAGGCCGAGCTCGACGAGCTGTTCGCGCGGCTGCGGCGGGCGCTCGACGACACGCTCGCGTTCGCCCGCCGCGGCGGCCACGCGCCGGCCTGACGCGCCTTCCCGAGACTCCCGTCACGCATGGAGAACCGATGACGACCGTCGAACCGTCCTACGACCACGGCACCTCGTCCGCGCGCCTGATCGGCGAGACGATCGGCGAGGCCTTCGACCGCACCGTCGCGCGCTGGCCCGGGCGCGAGGCGCTGGTCGTGCGCCACCAGGGGGTGCGCTGGACCTGGCGCGAGCTCGCCGAGCGGGTCGAGGCGCTGGCCGCCGGCCTGCTCGCGATCGGGCTCGAGCCGGGCGACCGCGTCGGCATCTGGGCGCCCAACTGCTCGGAGTGGACGCTCGTGCAGTTCGCGACCGCGAAGGCCGGGATGATCCTCGTCAACATCAACCCGGCCTACCGGCGCGCCGAGCTCGAGTACGCGTTGAACAAGGTCGAGTGCAAGGCGCTCGTGCTCGCCCCGGCGCTGAAGACCAGCGACTACCTCGGTATCGTCCGCGACCTCGCGCCCGAGCTCGCGACCGCGTCGCCGCACGCGCTGCGCGCGAAGGCGCTGCCGCACCTGCGCTCGGTCGTGCGCCTCGGCGCGGAGCGCACGCCCGGCATGGCCAACTTCGACGACGTCTGCCGCGCCGGCGGCGGCGCCGAGCGCGCGCGGCTCGCCGGGATCGCGCCGACGCTGCAGTTCGACGACCCGATCAACATCCAGTTCACCTCGGGCACGACGGGCTTCCCGAAGGGCGCGACGCTCACGCACCAGAACATCCTGAACAACGGCTTCTTCGTCGGCGAGGCGATCCGCCTCACGCACGAGGACCGGCTGTGCATCCCGGTGCCGCTGTACCACTGCTTCGGCATGGTGATGGGCAACCTCGGCTGCATGACGCACGGCGCGACGATGGTCTACCCGAACGACGCGTTCGACCCGCTGACCGTGCTGCAGGCGGTGCAGGAGGAGCGCTGCACCGCGCTCTACGGCGTGCCGACGATGTTCATCGCCGAGCTCGACCATCCGCGCTTCGCCGAGTTCGATCTCGGCTCGCTGCGCACCGGGATCATGGCGGGCTCGCCCTGCCCGATCGAGGTGATGAAGCGCGTGCAGGCGCAGATGAACATGCGGCAGGTGACGATCGCCTACGGCATGACCGAGACCTCGCCGGTGTCGACGCAGAGCTCGGTCGACGACCCGCTCGAGCGGCGCGTCTCGACGGTCGGCCGGGTGCAGCCGCACATCGAGATCAAGATCGTCGACGCGCAGGGCCGCGTCGTGCCGCGCGGCGTCACCGGCGAGTTCTGCACGCGCGGCTACTCGGTGATGCGCGGCTACTGGAACGACGAGGAGAAGACCCGCGAGGCGATCGACGCGGCCGGCTGGATGTATACCGGCGACCTCGCGACGATGGACGCCGAGGGCTACGTGAACATCGTCGGCCGGCTGAAGGACCTGGTGATCCGCGGCGGCGAGAACATCTACCCGCGCGAGGTCGAGGAGTTCCTCTATCGCCACCCGAAGGTGCAGGACGTGCAGGTGGTGGGCGTGCCAGACCCGAAGTACGGCGAGGAGCTGTGCGCGTGGATCAAGCTGCGCGAGGGCGCCGAGGCGACGCCCGAGGAGATCCGCGAGTTCTGCCGCGGGCAGATCGCGCACTACAAGGTGCCGCGCCACGTCCGCTTCGTCGACGGGTTCCCGATGACGATCACCGGCAAGATCCAGAAGTACCTGATGCGCCGCGAGTCGATCGAGTGGCTCGGCCTGCAGGAGCAGAAGACCGCGTGAGGGCGCGGGGGCGCCGCGCGGCCGCGGCGCCCGGGCCTCACCCCAGCGCGCTGTCGAGCACCATCATCATCGCGAAGCCGGCGAGCAGCCCGCCGGTGGCGACCTGCTCGTGCCCCTGCCGGTGCGACTCGGGGATGATCTCGTGGCTGACCACGAACAGCATCGCGCCGGCCGCGGCCGCGAGCCCCCAGGGCAGCAGCGCCGCGCTCCAGCCGACGGCGATCGCCCCGAACACCGCGGCGAGCGGCTCGACCAGGCCCGACAGCGCGCCCACCGCGGCCGCCCGGGCGACGGGGAAGCCGGCCGTGCGCAGCGCGAGCGCCACCACCAGCCCCTCGGGGACGTCCTGGATCGCGATGCCGGTGGCCACGCCGCTGGTCACCGCGCCCGGGTCGACCACGGCGGCCACGCCGATCGCCAGCCCCTCGGGCACGTTGTGCACGATGATCGCCAGCACGAACAGCACGAGCCGCCTCGACTGCGGCGCGTCGCCGTGGGGCCCGATGAACGGATGCGCGTGCGGGATCCGGCGCTCGATCGCCATCAGCGCGGCCGCGCCGCCCAGCAGTCCGGCCGCGACCAGCAGCGTGCCCGACCAGGGCCCCCAGCCCTGCTCGCGGGCGGCCTCCATGCCGGGCACGAGCAGCGAGAACGAGGTCGCCGCCAGCATCACCCCGGCGCCGAAGCCGAGCATGCCCGCCTGGGTCCGTGCCGACGGCGCGCGACGCATCGGCACCGCGAGCGCGCCGGCCGCGGTGGCCGCGGCCGCGATCAGCCCGCCGACGAGCGCCTGGCGGATCGCCGGGCCGTCGAAGGTCGCGCTGCCGGCGGCGAACGCGGCGAGCGCGGCCACGGCGAAGGCCGCGGCGAGCACGAGCGCGGCGCGCACGAACGGGTCGATCCCGAGCGTCGGGGGCGCGCGGTCGAGGGGCGGGTCGTCGGACGGAGGGGTCATGACGATCCGTACAGACACGAATCGTTCCAGCGTCGTGCGCCGGCCCGTCCGCCGGGGCCGGCCCGGGGCGGCGACGGCCGCCCCCGCGGGCCTCTCAGCGCTGGCCGAACGGCCGAGGCGGCACCGTCTTCAGGTACGCGTGCAGCGCGGCGACGTCGACCTCGCTCATCTTCGACAGCGACTCGAAGGGCATCACCGCGATCGCGGCGCCGTCGGGGCGCTTTCCCGAGCGCAGCATCGCCGCGAACGCGGCGGCGTCCGGATAGCGGCCCATCGTGCCGCCCTCGCCCGGCGTCAGGTTGGCCGCCGCCGGCCAGTCGGGCGGGCCGCCCGGGATCTTCCCGCCCGACAGGCCCGGTCCGTGGCAGCCGATGCACATGTTGGCGACGTAACGGCCGTGCTCGGCGGTCGGGCCCTCGGCCACCGGCTGCTGCGGCGGCAGCGAGTGGTCGATCTTCGCCGCGGCGTCCTGGATCATGCCGAAGCCGTAGAGCACGCGCACCGGCAGCGGCAGCACGACCTCGCCGCGCCGGCCCGAGACCTCGGGCATCCGCTTCACGTACGCGACGAGCGCGCCGAGGTCGGCGTCGGTGAGCCGGTTGTAGTCCTCGGCCGGCATCACCATCAGCGGCCGGCCCGAGGGGTCGACGCCGTGGCGGATCGCGCGGTCCCAGTCGGCGTCGCGGTAGCGCGCCACCGCGCTCGCCGCGCCCGGTGCGAGCTGCGGGCCGGCGATCTTCATCGAGCCCTCGTCGTGGAACACCCGACCCGCCCCGTCGACGCCGTGGCAGTCGGCGCAGCCGCGCGACTCGAACAGGTAGCGACCGCGGTCGATCGCCGCCGCGTCCTGCGGGAGCTTCACCGCGACGCCCTCGACGTTCACCGTGCGGCCCATCTTCCACGACGCCATCGCGACGC
>DASPJX010000321.1:0-3868 GCA_035628395.1 Burkholderiaceae bacterium
TCGGCCCTGACGGTCTCGTCGGTCTCGTAGACATAGAACTCCATCCGATCGAGTTCCTGCAGGAGGTCGTTGGGAAATTCGATGTCGGCCTTGTCGATCTCGTCGATCAGCAGGACGGGACGGACGGGCGCCGTGAAGGCCTCCCACAGCTTGCCCCGCTTGATGTAGTTGCGGACGTCCTTGACCCGTTCGTCGCCGAGCTGCGAGTCGCGCAGCCGGCTGACCGCGTCGTATTCATAGAGGCCCTGCTGCGCCTTCGTGGTCGACTTGATGTGCCACTGCAGCAGCGGCATGTCCAGGCCGCGGGCGACCTCCTCGGCGAGCATCGTCTTGCCGGTGCCGGGCTCGCCCTTGATGAGGAGCGGGCGCTGCAGGGTGATCGCCGCGTTGACCGCGAGCTTGAGGTCGTCGGTCGCGACGTAGGAAGAGGTGCCTTCGAATCGCATGGGTGTCCGCCACGGTGGTCTGCCCGGCGCGCCGCCCCTGCGGCCCGGGTCCGGCGCGTCGTCGCCCCGGCCGGCCGAGTATACGGAAAACCGCTGGCTACGGTAGAATGCGTGGTTTGTTCCGACCCGGTGCGCGCGTCGGGGCATGCCGGATTCTCCCCTTCGACACCACCCCATTTCGATGACGATGACGCCACACGCCGGTCGACTCTCCGGCACCGCCCGGGCCCTGCTGGTCGCGCTCGCGACCCTCGCCTCCGGCGCGGCCCTCGCGCAGAACGCCCCCGCCGGCAACGCCGAGGCGGGCGCCTCCAAGGCCTCGATGTGCATCGGGTGCCACCAGATCCCGGGCTACAAGGCCTCGTTCCCGCACGTCTACTCGGTGCCGATGATCGTCGGCCAGTCGGCCAAGTACATCGAGGCCTCGCTGGTCGCGTACCGCAAGGGCGAGCGCAGCCACCCGACGATGCGCGCGATCGCGGCCAGCATGAGCGACCAGGACATCGCCGACCTCGCCGCGCTCTACGGCAGCAAGTGACCCGTACCCGATGAAGCCCCAGACGATGCGCTCCACCCTGATCCGTTCCGCGCTCGCGATCGCCGCGGCCGCGCTCCCGTTCGCCGCGGCCCAGGCCGCCGACGCGGGCGCCGGCAAGGCCAAGCACGAGGCGGTCTGCGCGGCCTGCCACGGCAAGGACGCGAACACCCCGATCGATCCGTCGTACCCGAAGCTCGCCGGCCAGCACCGCGACTTCCTCGAGCGCGCGCTGCTCGACTACAAGAGCGGCTCGCGCAAGAACGCGATCATGGCCGGCCAGGCGCAGCCGCTGTCGCGCGCCGACATCGAGAACCTGGCCGCCTACTACGCGAGCCTGCCGGGCTCGCTGCGCATCCAGCGCTGAGTGCCGCGGCGGCGCGCCTCGGCGCCGCCCGCGCGCCGCGCCCGGCTCCGGCCGCGGCGCGCGCCCGTCCGCCGTCCCGCTCCGGAGGCTTCGTCGCGATGAGTACCGCCGTCCCCGAGTTCGCCACGACCGACCTGTGCGACGCGCACGAGGATCGCCTGCGCGACGGCCGCCTGCGGGTCGCGCCGCCGCCTTGGATCGCGCTCGGCGCGCTCGCGCGCTTCGCCGGCCCGGCCGTCACGCTGCGCGTGCCCGACGACAACTCGCTCGTGCGCGCCGCGCTCGAGACGCCGGGCGCCGGCCGCGTGCTTGTCGTCGACGGGGGCGCGAGCCTGCGCTGCGCGCTGCTCGGCGGCAACCTCGGCCGGCTCGGCGAGCGCAACGGCTGGAGCGGCGTGATCGTCAACGGCTGCGCGCGCGACGCCGACGAGCTCGATGGTTGCCGGCTCGGCGTGCGGGCGCTGGCGCTGCATCCGCGGCGCAGCGACAAGCGCGGCCTGGGCGAGCGCGACGTCCCGCTCGCGTTCGCCGGCCTGACCGTGCGCCCGGGCGACTGGATCTACGCCGACCGCGACGGTTGGCTCGTGGCGAGCGAAGCGCTCTAGCGACCTCTCGGGCACGGCCATTGCCCTGTCGGGCTCATACGGCGACGTCGGCGACGTCGCCGAACCCGACCAGAGAGGACTGCCATGAAACTCCGAATCGATCGCAGCGCGGCCGTGCTGACGGCCGCGATCGTGCTGGCCTACGCCAGCGTCGCGGACGCGCAGGACACGCGCGGCACGACCGCCCAGCGCTCCCAGACCGCCACCGCGCAGACCGGCAAGGCGGGCGCGATGCAGGCTCCCGGTGCCGTCCGGGCGAGCGAGCTCATCGGCATGGACGTGCGCGACGCGAAGGGCGAGCGCATCGGCGACGTGAACGACCTGATCGTCGACCTGACCAGCGGGCGCGTGATGTACGCCGTGGTCGGCATCGGCGGCTTCCTCGGCATCGGCGAGAAGGTGTCGGCGCTGCCGATCCAGCAGGTCAAGCTGATGCAGGGCGAGAGCGCGACCTCGCGCGCCGGTGCCGCGGGCGGCACCGCGAGCGGCGCCGCGAGCCGGGCCGCGGACGGCATCGGCCGCGCGGTGGACAACGACGGCGTGAAGGGCGATCGCGGGCCGATCGGCTCCGACCGCACGCGCGCCGAAGCGCAGCAGCAGGGCCGGGCCGGCGTGCTCGACAACGACGGCGTCAGGGGCGACAAGGGCGGCGTCGGTTCCGACCGCAGCGCGGCGACCGAGCGCTCGACCGACCGGGCGGGCCTCGGCCAGGCCCGCGGCGCGACCGACGCCAACGCGCGCCTGCCGGGTCGCTCCGGCGCGAACGCGATGCACCTCGTCGTCGAGGGCGACGCGAACCGCCTGAAGCGCTCGCCGAACTTCGACAAGGGCAACTGGCCGAACCTGAACGACGCGAAGTGGCGCGGCAACGCCGAGGGCCAGCCGCGCGGCGGTCACCTGGTCCGCGCGAGCCAGCTGATGGACATCGACCTGCGCGATCGCCAGAACGGCAACGTCGGCGAGGTCGAGGACCTGGTGGTCGACATGCGCACCGGCAACGTCGTGGTCGCGGTCGTGGACTTCGACCAGGCGTGGACGCCCGACGACAAGCTCGTCGCGGTGCCGATGAAGGCGATCCAGGCGGGCCAGGGCAACAACCGCGACCAGCTGGTGTTCGCCGGCGACAAGTCGATGCTCCAGCGCGCGCCCTCGTTCGAGAAGAACAAGTGGCCCGACCTGAACTCGGGCACGTGGCGCAGCGAGGCCGAGCGCTTCTCGACCAGCTGGCGGCCCGCGGCCGCGACGGCCGCGACGACGCCGGGCAGCGGGATGACGAACGCCCCGGCCGACCGCACGCGCGGCTCGACGGCCGCGCGCGAGACGGGCCCGTCGGGCTCGCCGACCGGCGCGGGCGCGCCGTCGGGGGCCGGCACCGGCGCCGGAACCGGCACGCGCTGACCGCAGCGGATCCGGCGCGCACGCCCTCGCGGGCGCCGCGCCGGCTCGGCGAGTTCGTCACGGGGACGTCGCGGCACCCGCCGCGACGTCCCCGCGTCGTTCAGAGCAGCCCGTCGAACGGCAGCGCGTCGACGACGTCGCCCGGCGCCACGTCGCCCTGGCCGTGATGCAGCACCACGAGCGCGTTCGCCTCGCTCATCGAGCGCAGCACGCCCGAGCCCTGGCTGCCGGTGATGCGCGCCTCGAGCGTGCCGTCGGCGCCGGGCGCCACGATCGCCCGCTGGTACTCGGTGCGGCCGGGACGCTTGCGCAGCGGACCGACGCTGCGCGCGCGCAGCGGCAGCACCGGACGCGGGCTCGCCCCGGACAGCCTGATCAGCGCGTCGCGCACGAAGAACAGGAAGGTCACCATCACGGCGACCGGATTGCCGGGCAGCCCGAAGTAGCATGCGTCGCCGACGCGGCCGAAGGCCATCGGACGACCCGGACGCATCGCGATCGTCCAGAACGCGACCTC
>DASPJX010000322.1:0-3112 GCA_035628395.1 Burkholderiaceae bacterium
CGGCGCGCCCAGCGCGGGTTCCGCGGCGGGGCGGTCCTGCGCCGGGCGGTCCTGCGCCGGTCGTGCCCCGGTGGTCGTGCCCCGGTGGTCGTGCGCCGGTGGTCGTGCGCCGGTCGGTCCCGCGGCGCGCGGCTCCATGGCGCACGGCTCCGCGGCACACGGCTCCGCGACGCACGGCTCCACGGCGCACGGCTCCACGGCGCACGGCTCCGCGACGCACGGCTCCGCGACGCACGGCTGCGCGGCGCGCGTCGCCGGCGTGCGCCGCCCGTCGCGCCCCGATCGCCGGCCACCGCCCGGCTGCGTGATCTCCCTTACGGACGCGCCGCGGGAGCCGGCGTGGCCGGCGTTTAGAATCGGCCGTTCCTTCCACCTCCACCGGATCTCCCGTGCGCCTCGCGGACAAAGTCGCCATCGTCACCGGTTCGGCCCAGGGCATCGGCCTGGCCACCGCCCTGCGCTTCGCCGCCGAGGGCGCGCGCGTCGTCGTCGCCGACCTCAGCCCGCAGCGCGTGCAGGAGGCGGTCGGCGCGCTGCGCGCGCGCGGCGGCCACGCGCTCGGCTGCGTCGTCGACGTGACCGACCGCGCGACGATCGACGCGATGGTCGCCGCCGCGACCGCCGAGTGGGGCCGCATCGACGTGCTGATCAACAACGCCGGCATCACCAAGGACGCGCGGCTCGCGAAGATGAGCTCGGCGCAGTTCGACTCGGTGATCGCGGTCAACCTGAAGGGCGTGTTCGAGTGCACGCAGGCCGTGGCCGACACGATGATCGCGCAGGGCTCGGGCTCGATCGTCAACGCGTCGTCGGTCGTCGGCCTGTACGGCAACTTCGGCCAGACCAACTACGCGGCCACCAAGGCCGGCGTCATCGGCTTCACGAAGACCTGGGCGCGCGAGCTCGGCCCGAAGGGCGTGCGCGTCAACGCGGTGTGCCCGGGGTTCGTGCGCACGCCGATCCTCGACTCGATCCCCGAGGCGGTGATGCGCAAGATGGTCGAGAAGGTGCCGCTCGGGCGGCTCGGCACGCCCGAGGAGATCGCCTCGGTCTACGCGTTCCTCGCGTCCGACGATGCGAGCTACCTGAACGGCGCGGTGATCGAGGCGTCGGGAGGCATCCAGCTGTGAGCGCGGCCGGCGCCGGCGAAGGCGGCGCGGCGCCGCTCGCCGCGAGCGCGCGCCGCGTGCAGGCGGCGCTCGACGCGCTCGGGCTGGGTGCGCGCGTGCGCGAGCTCGGCGTGCCGGCGCGCACCGCGCGGGAGGCCGCCGACGCGCTCGGCGTGCCGGTCGGCGCGATCGCGAAGTCGCTGGTGTTCCGCGCGGCCTCGGGCGCCGCGGTGCTCGTGATCGCGGCGGGCGACCGGCGCGTCGACGAGGCGAGGGTGGGCGCGGCGCTCGGCGAGCCGATCGGCCGTGCGGACGCGGCCTTCGTGCGCGAGGCGAGCGGCTATGCGATCGGCGGCATCCCGCCGCTCGGGCACGCGAGCGCGATGACGACCTTCGTCGACGCGAGCCTCGCGCGCTTTCCCGAGGTCTGGGCCGCCGGCGGCACGCCGCACGCGGTGTTCCCGATCGCGCCCGCCGCGCTGTCCGCGCTGCCGGGCGTGCGCACGATCGAGATCGGCTGACGCGCGGGGCCCGGGCGCCGGCCTCAGGCCCGCGTCCGCGGCTCGGTCGCCCGCACGAGCGCCGCGACCGCGACGATCAGCGCGCCGGCGACGATCGGCAGCGCGCGGTAGCCGGCGGCGGCGATCACCGCGCCGCCGAGCGCGGCGCCGGCCGCGGTGCCGACGTAGATCATCGACGCGTTGAGCGCGAGCACCACCGTCGCCTGGCGCGGCGCCATCGTCACCAGCCGCAGCTGCTGCGACGCGTAGAACGCGAAGCCGATCGTGCCCCACGCCAGATAGAGCGCGAGCAGCGGCCCGGTGCGTCCGGGCAGTGCCCAGATCGCGGCGAACAGCGCGACGAAGGCCGCGCAGATCGCGTACAGCATCCGCGTCGGCCCGAAGCGGTCGGCGAGCGCGCCGCCCGCGAAGGTGCCGACGAGCGCCGCGACGCCGAAGCCGACGAGCGCCGCGGGCACGCGCTCGGCGGGCACGCCCGCGTACTCGCGCAGGAACGCCCCGACGTAGCTGAAGATCGAGAAGATCGACGCGAAGTACAGGCCGGTCACGCCGAGGGCGAGCATCGTGCGCCGGTCGCGCAGCATGTCGCGCAGCCCGCCGAGGCTCGCGGGCGCCGTCGGCACGCCGCGCGGCGCCCGAGCGAGCGGCACGAGCACCGCCGCGGCGAGCGCGGCGACGCCCCAGAACGCGAGCGGCCAGCCGTGCGCCGACAGGCTCGCCCACGCGCCGAAGGGCACGCCGACCACGTACGACAGCCCGATGCCGGCGAAGCTCACCGACAGCGCGCGCCCGCGCAGCGCCGGCGGTGCGAGCGCGACGCCGAGCGCGGCCGCGGTCGGGCTGAAGAGTCCCGCACCCATCGCCATCGCGACGCGCGCGGCCGCGAGCTGGCCCCAGGCCGTCGACAGCGCCGAGGCGGCGTTCGCCGCGACGAGCAGCGCCATCGCGCCGAGCAGCACGGTGCGCGCGTCGAAGCGGCCGACCGCCGCGAGCAGCAGCGGCGCGGCGATCGCGTTCGCCGCCGAGTAGACGGTCATCAGCTGGCCGGTCGCCGAGACCGAGGTGCCGAGCGAGCGCGACAGCGGCTCGACGATGCCGCCGATCATGAACGCGCCGGTGCCGACGACCAGGTTGCCGAACGCGAGCACCCACAGGAACGGCGGCAGGCGCGCGGCGTCGGCGGAGCCCGCGGCGGATCCGGAGCGACCGGCGGAGCCGTCGAGTCGGGCGGATCCATCGCTTGCGGCGGACCCGTCGCTTCCGACGAGCCCGTCGCCTCCGACGAGCCCGTCGCTTCCGGCAAGCCCGCCGCTTCCGACGGACCCGGCGGATCCGCCGGTTCCCGCCCCCGGCGGCCGACCGGGCGGCCCGCCCGTCGCGCCGGCTATTCGTCGTCTCCGCCGAACAGCCCCGACAGGCCGCCCTGCTCGCGACCGCCGCCGCCGGCGCGCTGCGGCGCGGCCGCGAAGATCCGCGACGCGA
>DASPJX010000323.1:0-15754 GCA_035628395.1 Burkholderiaceae bacterium
TCCTGTGCGCGGTCTCGATCGGGGCCGCCGCGCAGGAGATGCCGCGCATCGGCGTCGTGAACCTCGATCGGATCATGCGCGAGGCCACCGCGGTGAAGGCCGCGCAGCAGAAGATCGAGCAGGAGTTCGCGCGCCGCGACAAGGAGCTGCAGGAGACCGCCGGCCGGGTCAAGCAGCTCGCCGAGCGCCTCGACCGCGACGCCGCGGTGCTGGCCGACGGCGAACGCACGCGCCGCCAGCGCGAGGTCTCCGAGCTCGATCGCGAGTTCCAGCGCCGCCGCCGGGAGTTCCAGGAGGACTTCAACCAGCGGCGCAACGAGGAGCTCGCCTCGATCATCGAGCGCGCCAACCGCGTGATCCGCCAGATCGCCGAGCAGGAGAAGTACGACCTGATCGTGCAGGACGCCGTCTACGCGTCGCCCCGCGTCGACATGACCGAGAAGGTGCTGCGGGCGCTGAACGCGCCCCGCTAGCGAGCCGCCGATGCAGCGCCCCCTGCCCGCGCCGGTGACGGTCGGCGAGGTCGCGGCCCGGGTCGCGGGCTCGGTCGAGGGCGACCCGGCGCGCCCGATCGCGCGGCTCGCCGCGCTCGAGTCGGCGGACGCCGCCGCGCTGTCCTTCCTCGCCGGGCGTCGCCACGCGAAGGCCGCCGCCGCGAGCGCGGCGGGCGCGATGCTGGTCGCCCCCGCGCTCGCCGCCTCGGTGCCCGCCGGCGCCGCGCGCATCGTCGTCGCCGATCCGTACGTCGCGTACGCGCGCGTCTCGCAGTGGTTCGAGTCGCTGCTCGCCGGCGCGCCGCCGCCCGCCGCGGTCCACCCCGCCGCGCACGTCGACCCGGCGGCGCGGCTCGGCGCCGGCGTGTCGGTCGGCGCGGGCGCCGTCGTCGCCGCGGGCGCGCGGGTGGGCGACGGCTGCCGGATCGGCGCGGGCTGCGCGATCGGCGAGCGCGCGAGCCTCGGGCCGGGCTCGGTGCTGCATCCGAACGTCGTCGTGTACGCCGACGTGTCGATCGGCGCGCGCGCCGTCGTCCACTCGGGCACCGTGATCGGCAGCGACGGCTTCGGCTTCGCGCCGTCGCCGGAGGGCTTCGTCAAGATCGCGCAGCTCGGCACCGTGCGGATCGGCGACGACGTCGAGATCGGCGCGAACTGCGCGATCGACCGCGGCGCGCTCGACGACACCGTGATCGGCGACGGCGTGAAGATCGACAACCTCGTGCAGGTCGGGCACAACGTCCGGATCGGCGCGCACACCGTGATCGCCGGCTGCGTCGGCATCGCGGGCAGCGCCGTGATCGGCGCGCGATGCATGATCGGCGGAGGCGTCGGCGTCGCCGGCCACCTCGAGATCTGCGACGGCGCGGTGATCGGCGGCTTCTCGCTGGTCGAGCGCACCGTCGACGAGCCCGGCTTCTACACCGGCGCCTGGCCGCTGCAGGGTCACGCGCAGTGGGAGCGCACCGCCGCCACCCTGAAGCAGCTGCCGCAGCTTCGCCAGCGCCTGCGTACGCTCGAGTCGCGCCAGGACGCCCCCAAGGACCCCGAATGACCCCGATCGACATCCGCGGCATCCTCGAGTACCTGCCGCACCGCTATCCGTTCCTGCTGATCGACCGCGTGCTCGAGCTCGAGCCCGGCCGCCGGATCGTCGCGATCAAGAACGTGACGATCAACGAGCCGTACTTCGTCGGGCACTTCCCGCACATCCCGGTGATGCCGGGCGTGCTGATGATCGAGGCGCTCGCGCAGGCCGCCGGCGTGCTGTCGTTCGAGACGCTGGGGCGCCGCTCCGATCCGGGCTCGGTCTTCTACTTCGTCGGCATCGACGGCGCGCGCTTCAAGCGCCCGGTCGGCCCCGGCGACCAGCTGCGGCTCGAGGTGGAGATCATGCGGTTC
Source organism: Burkholderiaceae bacterium (assembly GCA_035628395.1). GTDB lineage: Bacteria > Pseudomonadota > Gammaproteobacteria > Burkholderiales > Burkholderiaceae_E > UBA4615. The sequence goes on from DASPJX010000323.1 coordinate 1,896, forward strand.
GCGAAGTCGATCTCGAAGTTCCGCGGCGTCGCGACGGTCGACGGCGCGGTCGCCGCCGAGGCGGAGCTGATGTGCACGCTGCGCGAGGTCGCGCCGCCGCCGCAGGCCGGCACCCCGCGCGCGGCCGAGGGCGCCTGAGGCATGGCGCGCATCCACCCCCTGGCCGCGGTCGATCCCGGCGCGCGGCTCGACGACGACGTCGAGGTCGGACCGTTCGCGGTGATCGGCGCGGACGTCTCGATCGGCGCCGGCACGATCGTGCACGCGCACGCGATCGTCGAAGGTCCGGCCGTCGTCGGGCGCGACAACCGCATCCATCCGCACGCGGTGCTCGGCGGCCCGCCGCAGGACAAGAAGTACCGGGGCGAGCCGACGACGCTCGAGATCGGCGACCGCAACACCTTCCGCGAGTGCGTGACGGTGAACCGCGGCACCGTGCAGGACGCGGGCGTCACGCGGATCGGCGACGACAACTGGGTGATGGCCTACGTGCACGTCGCGCACGACTGCACGATCGGCTCGAACACGATCTTCGCCAACACCACCAACCTCGGCGGCCACGTGCAGGTCGGCGACTGGGCGATCCTCGGCGGCTGCACGCAGGTCCACCAGTTCTGCAAGATCGGCGCGCACGCGATGACCGGCACCGGCACCGTGGTGCTGCACGACGTCCCGCCGTTCGTGATGGCCTCGGGCAACACCGCGTCGCCGCACGGCCTGAACGTCGAGGGGCTGCGCCGGCGCGGCTTCTCCGCCGAGTCGATCGCCCGGCTGCGCCGCGCGTACCGCACGCTGTACCGCTCCGAGCTCGGGCTGCAGGAGGCCCGCGACCGGCTGCGCGCCGAGCTCGACGCGCTGCCCGCCGATCCGCCGCCGGCGGGCGGCGCGGCGCTCGGCGAGGCGGCGGCGCTGCGCCTGCTGGTCGGATTCCTCGACCGCGTCGAGCGCGGCATCGTCCGCTGAGCGGACCCGGCGCCGTGTCGAGCCTGCCGGTCGTCGATCCCGCCGGGCCGATGCGGCTCGGCATGGTCGCGGGCGAGGCCTCGGGCGACCTGCTCGCCGCCTCGGTGCTCGACGGGCTGCACTCGCGGCTCGGCGACGCGGGCGGGCTGCAGGCCTGCGGCATCGGCGGGCCCGCGATGGTCGCCCGCGGCTTCGACGCGTGGTGGCCGTCCGAGCGGCTCGCGGTGCGCGGCTACGTCGAGGTGCTGCGCGCCTATCCGCAGCTGCGGGCGATCCGCTCGCGGCTGCACGACCGGCTGCTCCACTGGCGGCCCGACGTGTTCGTCGGCGTCGACGCGCCCGACTTCAACCTCGAGCTCGAGCGGCGCCTGCGCGCGGCGGGCACCCGCGTCGCGCACTTCATCGGGCCGTCGATCTGGGCGTGGCGTCCCGAGCGCATCGACCGCATCCGCGCGAGCGTCGACCGGATGCTGCTGGTGTTCCCGTTCGAGCCGCGGATCTACGAGGCCGCCGGCATCGACGCGACCTACGTCGGCCATCCGCTCGCCGACGCGATCCCGACCGAGGTCGACGTCGCCGCGGCGCGCCGAGCGCTCGACCTGCCCGCCGGGCGGCCGGTGGTCGCGGTGCTGCCCGGGAGCCGCGAGAGCGAGATCACCTACATCGCGCCGACGTTCGTGCGGACCGTCGCGTGGCTCGCCGCGCGGCGCCCGGAGCTCGTCTTCGTGGTACCGGCGGCGAACGCGTCGCTGTACGCGCGGCTGCGGGCGATGCTCGCCGGCGCGCTGCCCGAGGGGGCGGACTGCCGGCTGGTGCTCGGCCGGTCGCACGACGCGATCGCCGCCGCCGACGCGGTGCTGGTCGCGAGCGGCACCGCGACGCTGGAGGTCGCGCTCTTCCGCAAGCCGATGGTGATCGCCTACCGGATGGCGTGGCTCAGCTACCGGATCATGCGGCGCATGGCGATGCTGCCCTGGATCGGGCTGCCCAACATCCTGTGCGAGGACGCGGTCGTGCCGGAGTTCGTGCAGGACGCGGCGACGCCCGAGGCGCTGGGCGCGGCGCTGCTCGCGCAGCTCGACGACCCGGCGCTCGCCGCGCGGCTGCGCGAGCGCTTCGGCGAGCTGCACGAGCGGCTGCGGCGAGACTGCGCGAGCCGGGCGGCCGAGGCGCTGCTGTCGATGCGTCCGCCGGGACGGGGGCCGTCGCGATGAGCGGCGCCGGGCAGGGCGGTCTCGCGCTCGCCTTCGACGCGCGGATCGTCTGCGGCGTCGACGAGGCCGGACGCGGGCCGCTCGCCGGCCCGGTGGTCGCGGCGGCCGTGATCCTCGACCCCGCGCGCCCGATCGACGGGCTGCGCGACTCCAAGCAGCTGTCGGCCGCGCGCCGTGACGCGCTCGCCGCCGCGATCCGCGAGCGCGCGATCGCGTGGGCGGTCGCGCGCGCGAGCGTCGACGAGATCGACCGGCTCAACATCCTGCAGGCCGCGCTGCTCGCGATGCGGCGCGCGGTCGAGGCGCTCCCAGTCGCCCCCACGCTCGCGCGCGTCGACGGCAACCGCCCGCCGCGGCTCGACTGCGGCGTCGAGCTGATCGTGGGCGGCGACGCGATCGAGCCGTGCATCTCCGCGGCCTCGATCCTCGCCAAGACCGTGCGCGACGAGGACATGCAGCGGCTGCACGAGCGCCATCCGGCCTACCGGTTCGACCGGCACAAGGGCTATCCGACGCCGGAGCACGTCGAGCTGCTGCGCCGTCACGGGCCGTGCGACGCGCACCGCCGCAGCTTCGCGCCGGTGCGCGAGGCGCTGGGCGGCGATCCGCGCCCGGAGCCGACGCCGTGAGCGACGCGCCGCGCCGGATCAGCTCGCGCGACAACCCGCTGTACCGGGAGCTGGCCGAGCTCGCGCGCTCGGCGAAGGAGCGCCGCCGGCTCGGCCGCTCGGTGCTCGAGGGCGTGCACCTGTGCGAGGCCTGGGCGGAGCGCCGCGGCGCGCCGCGGCTCGCGGTGGCGAGCGAGTCGGGCGCCCGGCATCCGGAGGTCGGTCCGCTGCTCGCGGCCGCGGGCGCCTCGCCGGTGCTGCTCGCCGACGAGCTGTTCGAGTCGATCTCGACGCTGCAGCACGGCGTCGGCGTCGCCTTCGTCGTCGACACGCCGCGGCCGACGCTGCCCGCCCGGATCGGCACCGACGCGGTCTACCTCGACCGGATCCAGGATCCGGGCAACGTCGGCACGCTGCTGCGCAGCTGCGCGGCCGCGGGCGTCGACACGGTGATCACCGCGCCCGGCACCGCCTGGTGCTGGTCGCCCAAGGTGCTGCGCGCCGGCATGGGCGCGCACTTCCACCTGACGATCGTCGAGGCGGTGCCGTGGGACGCGGTCCGCGCGCGCCTCGGGGTCGACGCGGTCGGCACGCGGCCCGACGACGCGGTCGCGCTCTGGGAGGCGCCGCTCGGCGAGCCGGTGCTGTGGGTGCTCGGCAACGAGGGGGAGGGGGTATCGGAGGAGGTCGCCGCCGACGTCCGGCGCTGGGTCCGGATCCCGCAGGCCCCGGGCGTGGAGTCGCTGAACGTGGGCGCGGCGGCGGCGGTGTGCCTCTTCGAGCAGCGTCGCCAGCGCGAGGCCGCGGCGCGCGGCTGAGCCGGCGCGCCGGGGACGGCAGCCGCACGGATTGCGCTTACTGTTCCGATCGCGCTGACTATCCCGATGCGTTGACTGGTTCGATCGCGCCGACCGTGCCGAACGGACCGACCGGGCCGAGCGTGCCGACCCGGCCGAGCGTGCCGGCCGCGCCGCCCGATCAGTCCAGCTCGAGCAGCGTCAGCACCGTGGTCGCGATCTCCTCGATCGACTTCGTCGTCGACGACAGCGACGGGATCCCCTCGCGGCGCATCATCGCCTCGGCCTCGTTGACCTCCATCCGGCAGGTCTCGAGCGACGCGTAGCGGCTGCCCGGCCGACGCTCGTTGCGGACCTCGGACAGGCGCTCGGGCGAGATCGTGAGCCCGAACAGCTTCGGCTTGTAGCGGTACAGCACGTCGGGCAGCCGCCCGCGCTCGAAGTCGTCGGGGATCAGCGGATAGTTGGCGGCCTTCACGCCGTGCTGCACGGCGAGGTAGAGGCTCGTCGGCGTCTTGCCGCAGCGCGAGACGCCCACCAGGATCACGTCGGCCTGCTCGAGGTCCTTGTGCATCTGGCCGTCGTCGTGCGCCATCGTGTAGTGGATCGCCTCGATCCGGTGCTTGTAGCGGTCGGACTCGGCGACCGTGTGGAAGCGCCCGATCGTGTGCGTCGAGCGGATGCCGAACTCCTGCTCGAGCGGCTCGACGAAGGTCGCGATCAGGTCGAGGAACAGCGCGTCGGCGGTGCGGACGATGCGGTTGATCTCGGTGTCGACGAGCGTGCTGAACACGATCGGGCGACGCCCGTCGACGCGGCCCTGGTGGTCGATCCGCGTGACCGCCTCGTCGGCCTTCTCGGCGTTGTCGATGAACGGCAGGCGCACCTGCCTCAGCTTCTGCCCCTCGAACTGGGACAGCACCGAGTGCCCGAAGGTCTCGGCGGTGATGCCCGTGCCGTCGGACACGAAGAAGACGGTGCGGTCGGCGGGTCGCTGGCGGGATTCCGGCATGGGGGCCTCGGACGAGCGTGTCGGGAAGCCCCGGACGCGGCGTGCGCCGCGGGGCCGTCGGCGGTCATTTTCCTCGGCGGGCCGGGAGGCGCGAAGTAGAATTCCCCGGTCGGAGGAGGGGAACCCCCCGAGTGTTGCAGCCGTGCCGTTCGCGCCCCCCGGCGACGAGCGGTCCGCCTACAGCGCTCGTGCCGCCTAGGCGGGACGGCCCACCGGTTCCCAACCCCATCAGGACTCCTCCATGAACCGTCACGAAGGACGCTACGTCGTCCCCTTCGACGACTTGCGGATGACCGACGTCGAGTCGGTCGGCGGCAAGAACGCCTCGCTCGGCGAGATGATCAGCCAGCTCGCCGACGCCGGCGTCCGGGTGCCCGGCGGGTTCGCCACCACCGCGCTCGCGTTCCGCGACTTCCTCGCCGCGGCCGGGCTCACCGGCCGGATCGCCGACCGTCTCGAGACGCTCGACGTCGACGACGTCAAGGGGCTCGCGCGCTGCGGCGCCGAGATCCGCCGCTGGATCGTCGAGGCGCCGCTGCCCGAGCGGCTCGAGCGCGAGATCCGCGAGCACTACGCACGGATGCAGGCCGACTCCGGCGCCGAGATCTCGGTCGCGGTGCGCTCGTCGGCCACCGCCGAGGACCTGCCGGACGCGTCGTTCGCCGGCCAGCAGGAGTCCTACCTGAACGTCGTCGGCATCGACGCGGTGCTCGACCGCATCCGCCACGTGTTCGCCTCGCTGTACAACGACCGCGCGATCTCGTACCGCGTGCACAAGGGCTTCGTGCACGCCGAGGTCGCGCTGTCGGCCGGCGTGCAGCGGATGGTGCGCTCCGACCTCGGCGCGTCCGGCGTGATGTTCACGATGGACACCGAGTCGGGCTTTCCCGACGTCGTGTTCATCACCAGCGCGTACGGGCTCGGCGAGACCGTCGTGCAGGGCGCGGTGAATCCGGACGAGTTCTACGTGCACAAGCCGATGCTCGCGGCCGGCAAGAGGCCGATCATCCGGCGCCAGCTCGGCTCGAAGCTGATCCGGATGGAGTTCGACACCGCCGGCGGCCCGGGCCGCACGGTGCGCACCGTCGACACGCCGGTCGAGCTGCGCACCCGCTACTCGCTCGCCGACGAGGAGGTGGTCGAGCTCGCGCGCTACGCGACGATCATCGAGCGCCACTACCAGCGGCCGATGGACATCGAGTGGGGCCGCGACGGCAAGGACGGCAAGCTCTACATCCTGCAGGCGCGCCCCAAGACCGTGAAGTCCCAGTCGGACGGCCGTCAGGTCCGCTTCAAGCTGAAGGCGACCTCGGACGTGCTCGCCACCGGGCGGGCGATCGGCCAGAAGGTCGGCGCCGGGCCGGTGCGCGTCGTCGGCGACGCGAGCGAGATGGAGCGCGTGCAGCCCGGCGACGTCCTCGTCACCGACATGACCGACCCGAACTGGGAGCCGGTGATGAAGCGCGCCTCGGCGATCGTCACCAACCGGGGCGGACGGACCTGCCACGCGGCGATCATCGCCCGCGAGCTCGGCATCCCGGCGGTCGTCGGCTGCGGCGACGCCACCGACCGGCTGAGCAGCGGCGCGCTCGTGACCGTCTCCTGCTCCGAGGGCGACACCGGCTACATCTACGACGGGATGCTCGAGACCGAGATCACCGAGGTCGAGAACGGCGCGCTGCCCGAGCTCCCGGTCAAGATCATGATGAACGTCGGCAACCCGCAGCTCGCGTTCGAGTTCGCGCAGATGCCGAACCAGGGCGTCGGGCTCGCCCGGCTCGAGTTCATCATCAACAACAACATCGGCGTCCACCCGAAGGCGATCCTCGACTACCCGAACGTCGATCCGGACCTGAAGAAGGCGGTCGAGAGCATCGCCCGCGGGCACTCGAGCCCGCGCGCCTTCTACGTCGACAAGCTCGCCGAGGGCGTCGCGACGATCGCCGCCGCGTTCTGGCCGCGTCCGGTGATCGTGCGGCTGTCCGACTTCAAGTCGAACGAGTATCGCAAGCTGATCGGCGGCAGCCGCTACGAGCCCGAGGAGGAGAATCCGATGCTCGGGTTCCGGGGCGCGTCGCGCTACGTCTCGCCCGACTTCGCCGAGTGCTTCGAGATGGAGTGCCGCGCGATGAAGCGGGTCCGCGAGGAGATGGGCCTGACCAACGTCGAGCTGATGGTGCCCTTCGTGCGCACCGTCAGCGAGGCGGAGAAGGTCATCGCGCTGCTCGCGAAGCACGGGCTGCGGCGCGGCGAGGGCGGGGCGCCCGACGGGGAGGGCGCGCTGAAGGTCATCATGATGTGCGAGATCCCGTCCAACGCGATCCTCGCCGAGCGCTTCCTCGAGCACTTCGACGGCTTCTCGATCGGCTCGAACGACCTGACGCAGCTGACGCTCGGCCTCGATCGCGACTCGGGCCTGGTCGCCGAGGGCTTCGACGAGCGCGACCCGGCGGTGAAGGCGCTGCTCGAGCGCGCGATCCGCGCCTGCCGCGACGCCGGCAAGTACGTCGGCATCTGCGGGCAGGGCCCGTCCGACCACGCCGACCTCGCCGAGTGGCTGATGCGCCAGGGCATCGCGTCGATCTCGCTGAACCCGGACACCGTGGTCGACACCTGGCAGCGGCTCGGCCGGCTCGGCAAGGAGGACTGAGACGTCGCCGCCGGGCCGCCCGCGCGGCGGCCCGGCGGCGATCTCGCGGGCGGCCGGCGCGTGATTCGGCGGGCGGCAGGTTCGTGATTCGGCGAGTCACCGCCGTGATTCCGCCGGTCTCACCGCGCGTGATCGTGCGGATCACCGGCGTGATTCAGCGGGTCTCACCGGCGCATGATTCATCGGGGCGCCGGGCGTGATTCGGCGTGCCACCGGGGCGCGATTCAGCGAGCGAGCGCCCCGCGGTGCGGCGGCCGTCCGGGCCGCGGGCTATCCGCGCCGCCAGGTGCAGGGGCCGGCGAGCTGGCGGCCGCCGTCGATCAGCGTGGCGTCGTTGCCTTTCGAGAACAGCACCGCGTTGCCCGCCGCGTAGCGCGGGCCCGAGGCGGTGCTCTGCTGCTTCAGCTGCCAGCTCGCGCCGCGGTAGCGCACCAACGCGAGGTCGCGCACGAACGCGACCCACACCGCGCTGCCGTCCGGGCAGTCGAAGCTGCGCAGCCGCGCGTCGGGGTCGCGGGCGAGGGTCATCGTGCCGGTCTCGCCGAGATCGAGCTCGAGCAGGCCGTTCGCGGTGCGGGCGCCGCGCACCAGCGCGAGCTGGCGCGAGAAGCGCTCCGCCTCCGAGCCGCCGGCGCACGCGCGGCGCGCGCCCGCCACCGGCCCGATCCGCAGCGAGCCGCCGTCCTGCCGCCAGGTCGCGGTGCCGCGGTTGCAGTCGAGCTGCGCGGCGAGCTGCCCGCCGTCGAGGAACTCCAGGTTGAACTGGCCCGGGTCGGCCGGCGTCACCAGGCCCGCGGGCGTCGCGGTGCCGATCCAGTACCAGCTCGAGCCGGCCAGCCGCGGCACGCCCGCGGCGGGAGGCGGCACGACGGGCCCGGTGCCGGGCACCGGGATCGGGGTGGGCATCTGCGGGATCGCGCAGGCGGCCAGCAACGCGGCGACGGCGAGCGGCGCGAGGCGCGGGAGGCGCGCGGCGCGCGCGAGGAGGGAGCGGACGGGGACGTGCATGCCGCGAATCGTCGCCGGCCTCGCCGGAAAAGAAAAGGGCGCCGACACGCGGCGCCCCAGGACGAGCCGGCCCGGCGGGCCGGCACGCGTCGGTCGCTTACTTCACGACCATCATCTGCTCGCGCTTGCCGCCCTTGTAGGTGTAGAGCGTCAGCGTGCCGTCCTTGACGTCGCCCTTGTTGTCGAACTGGATCCGGCCGGTGACGCCGTCGTAGCTGATCTTCGACAGCTCGGGCAGGTACTTCTTCGGATCGGCCGAGTCGGCCTTCTGCATCGCGGCCGCCATCGTCATCACGGCGTCGTACACGTACGGCGCGTAGATCTGCACGTCCTGGCCGGTCTTCTCCTTGAAGCGCTTGCGCCAGTCGTTCATCGCCGACTCCTTCTCCTTGGTGACGCCGCCCGCCTCGGCGCAGATCACCTGGCCGTCGGCCATCGCGTCGCCGGCGAGCTTCACCAGCTCGTTCGAGCAGATGCCGTCGCCGCCCATGAACTTCGCGTTGACGCCGAGCTGCTTCATCTGGCGCAGCATCGGGCCGGCCACCGCGTCCATGCCGCCGTAGAACACCAGGTCGGGCTTCTGGCCCTTCAGCTTGGTCAGGATCGCGTTGAAGTCGGTGGCCTTGTCGTTCGTGAACTCGCGGCCCACGACCTTGCCGCCGGCGGCCTTGACCGCCTTCTGGAATTCGTCGGCCACGCCCTGGCCGTAGGCGGTGCGGTCGTCGATGATCGCGATGTTCTTCGCCTTGACCTCCTTCACCGCGTAGCGGCCGAGCGTGCCGCCGAGCTGGCCGTCGTGCGCGACGACGCGGAACGCCGTCTTGAAGTTCTGCTGCGTGTACTTGGGGTTGGTCGCCGAGGGCGAGATCTGCGGGATGCCGGCGTCGTGGTAGATCTTCGACGCGGGGATCGTCGTGCCCGAGTTCAGGTGACCGATCACGCCGTTGACCTTGGCGTCGGCGAGCTTGGTCGCGGCCGAGGTGCCCTGCTTCGGATCGGCGGCGTCGTCCTCGGACAGCAGCTCGAACTTGACCGCCTGGCCGCCGAGCTTGATGCCCTTGGCGTTCAGGTCCTCGATCGCGAGCTTGGCGCCGAGCTCGTTGTCCTTGCCCAGGTGGGCGATGCCGCCGGTCAGCGGGCCGACGTGCCCGATCTTGACGACGGTCTGCGCGGACGCCGCGCCGGCGCCGGCGGCGAAGGCCGCGGCGACCGCGAGGCTGATCAGCTTGGGGTTCAGGTTCATCGATCTCTCTCCTCGGGGGAAGGTCGGTTCCGTGGATGTTCTTGGAGCGACGGCCCGGTCGGGCCCGCGCTGGTCGGGAATCGTAGCGGGAACGGCCGGGCCGGCAAAGCCCGGCCTCGTTGCGGCGAGGGGACTCGCTCGCCGTCGAACGGCGCCGGGCCCGCGGCGGTTGACCTGCGCGGAGGCAGCCCCCATCCTGCGGCCACGATGGCGATCCAATACTGGTGGTGGCTGCTCGCGCTCGCGCTCGGCATCCTCGAGCTGCTGTCCGGCACGTTCTACCTGCTGGTGCTCGGCGCGGGCTGCGCGGCCGCGGGCGTGGTCGCGGCCGCCGGCGGCGCCCTCTGGGCCCAGTTCGCGTGCGCCGCCGTCGTCACCCTCGCCGGCGCGGCGGCGGTGCGGCGCACGCGCGCGGGCGCGCCGTCCGCGCTCGACGCCGGCCGCAACCCGGACGTGGTGGCGGACGTCGGCGAGCGCGTGCGGGTCGAGGCCTGGGCCGAGGACCGGCGCGCGCGCGTGCAGTACCGGGGCACCCAGTGGACCGCCGAGCTCGCGCCCGGCGAGCCCGCGGCCCCCGGCGACTACGTGATCCGCGAGGTCGCCGGCAACCGGCTGATCCTCGCCCGTCCCTGACCGTTCCAGACCCCCGACCGGAGGACAGATGCTCGGAACCAGCGTGATCGCCGCGGTGCTGCTCGTGCTCGCGGTGGTGTTCGTGATCCGGACGATCAAGGTCGTGCCGCAGCAGCACGCGTGGATCGTCGAGCGTCTGGGCAAGTACCACCGCACGCTGAGCCCCGGGCTGTCGTTCGTCGTCCCCTTCGTGGACCGGGTCGCCTACAAGCACCTGCTGAAGGAGATCCCGATGGACGTCCCGAGCCAGGTGTGCATCACCAAGGACAACACCCAGCTGACCGTCGACGGGGTGCTGTACTTCCAGGTCACCGACCTGATGCGCGCGTCCTACGGCTCGTCCAACTTCCTGGTCGCGATCACCCAGCTGTCGCAGACGACGCTGCGCTCGGTGATCGGCAAGCTCGAGCTCGACCGCACGTTCGAGGAGCGCGACGTCATCAACGCGAGCGTCGTGGCGGCGCTCGACGAGGCGGCGATGAGCTGGGGCGTCAAGGTGCTGCGCTACGAGATCAAGGACCTGACGCCGCCCTCGGAGATCCTTCGCTCGATGCAGGCGCAGATCACCGCCGAGCGCGAGAAGCGGGCGCTGATCGCCGCCTCGGAGGGCCGCAAGCAGGAGCAGATCAACATCGCCACCGGCGAGCGCGAGGCCGCGATCCAGCGTTCCGAAGGCGACCGGCAGGCCGAGATCAACCGCGCCGAGGGCCAGGCCGCGGCGATCACCACCGTGGCCGCCGCGACCGCCGAGGCGATCGCGCGGATCGCGATGGCGACGCAGCGTCCGGGCGGCATGGACGCGGTCAGCCTGAAGGTGGCCGAGCAGTACGTGCAGGCGTTCGGGGAGATCGCGAAGACCGGCAACACGCTGATCGTGCCGGCGAACCTCGCCGACCTGTCGACGCTGGTGGCGGGCGCGCTCAACGTGGTGCGCAACGTGCCCGGGCGCGGCGCCTGACGCGCGGGGCGACCGGACGGCCGCGTCGCCCCGTCGGCCCCGTCAGCCGGTGACGCGGGTGCCGGACTTCACCAGCCGCTGCTTCTCGCGCTGCCACTCGCGGTCGCGCTCGGTCGCCCGCTTGTCGTACTGCTTCTTGCCTTTGGCGAGGCCGATCTCGAGCTTGATCCGGCCGCCCTTGTAGTGGAGGTCGAGCGGTACCAGCGTGTAGCCGGCGCGCTCGACCTTGCCGATCAGCTTCGCCGTCTCGGCCGCGTGCAGCAGCAGCTTGCGAGTGCGGGTCGGGTCGGGCTTGACGTGGGTGGAGGCCGCGAGGAGGGGCGTCACGTGCGAGCCGAGCAGGAACAGCTCGGCGCCGCGCACGATCACGTACGCCTCCTTCAGGTGGACGCGTCCGGCCCGGATCGCCTTGACCTCCCACCCCTCGAGGACGAGGCCGGCCTCGAACCTCTCCTCGACGAAGAAGTCGTGGAAGGCCTTGCGATTGTCGACGATGCTCATGGGAGGCCGCGCGGACGGGCCGAGTAGAATCCGCGGATTCTAGCAAGCCGCTCCGGGACGCCCCCCGAAGCCGCCGAGATGCCCACGGTCAGCAAGTCGGTCCTCGTGCCCTACGCCGCGTCGCGGATGTTCGAGCTCGTCGCGCGGGTCGAGGACTATCCGCAGTTCCTGCCCTGGTGCGGCGGCACCGAGGTCCACGAGCGGACCGAGCACGGCATGGTCGCCACGGTGACGATCGACTTCAAGGGCCTGCGCCAGTCGTTCACGACCGAGAACGAGCACGAGCCCGACCGGCGGATCGCGATGCGGCTGCGCGACGGCCCGTTCTCGCGCCTCGACGGGCTGTGGGTGTTCACGCCGCTGCGCGAGGACGCCTGCAAGGTCGCGTTCGACCTCGACTACGCGTTCGCCGGCGCGCTGCTGTCGCGGGCGCTGTCGCCGGTGTTCGACCAGATCGCGGCCAGCTTCGTCGACGCGTTCGTGCGCCGCGCCGAGGCGGTCCATGGCTGAGCCGGCCGCGCCGATCGCGGTCGAGGTCTGCTGGATCGGCAGCGATCCGCCCACGCGCGTCGCGCTGTCGGTGCCGGCGGGCGCGACGGTCGCGCGGGCGCTCGCCGACAGCGGGATCGTCGCCCGGATCGCGGCGGCGGGCGGGACGCCCGACGGCGCCGGCCCGCTGGACGGGCTGTCGGTCGCGGTGCTCGGTCGCCCGGCGCGGCCCGACGACCCGCTTCACGACGGCGACCGGATCGAGCTGCTGCCGCCGCTCACCGTCGACCCGATGGTCGCGCGGGCGCGCCGCGCCGAGCACCGCAGGCGCGAGCGCGGCGAGCGGCGCTGGACGCCGGACGGCCCGCGCGCACCCCGGGCGGGCGCCGGGACGACGGGACCGGAGCGGTCGGAGCCGGGCGGGTAGGGGACCGCGCCGCGCTCAGGAGCGCGGGCAGTGCTCGGAGACCCCGGCGCGGGCGGCCTCGAGCCGACGGTCGCGGGTCGCGTCGTCGACGAACTCGCGCTCGCCGCGCTCGTTCACGCGCATCAGCCGCATGCCGCTCTCGAGCGCGCGCAGCTCGCTGCGCGCCGCCTCGCAGGCCTGCGTGCGTCGCTCGGCGAGGCGTCCGGCCTCGGCGGCCTTGCGCTCGGCCTCGGCGCGCTCCAGCCGGCGCTTACGGAACTCCATCTCGCGGTCGGCGGCGCTCGGCGCCTCGGAGGCCGGCGCGGACGCGGCGCGGAGCGCGGGCTCCGCGCTCGCCGTGGCACCCGATCCGCCGGCGCCGTCGGCGGGGGTCGGCCGGGCGGGCGAACGGATCACCGCGCTGGGCCGGACCGAGGCCGGCGGGGGCATGTCGGAATACACCATCCGGCCGTTCGCGTCGCGCCACTGGTGGACCTGGGCGGATGCGTCCGGGGCGGCGGCGAGCGCCAGCATCAACAGCGGCAGCAGGTGTCGCAACGACATGACCGGAGCCTTGCGGGCGGATCGGGTGACCGGCGCATCGTAGGCGCGGGCGGGCCGCGCCGCGCCGCGGCGCCGATGGGCGGCCGTGCGAGGGGGTCGGGCGGAACCGCCCGGCGTTGCCGGTATACTCCGCTTTTGCGCCCAGAGGGCCCCATGCGACTGGCAAAGAAAGCGCTGACGTTCGACGACGTCCTGCTCGTTCCCGCCTTCTCCGAAGTCCTCCCCCGCGATACCTCGCTCGCCACCCGGCTGACCCGGGGCATCGCGCTCAACATCCCGCTCGTCTCGGCGGCGATGGACACCGTGACCGAATCCCGCCTCGCGATCGCGATGGCGCAGGAAGGCGGCATCGGCATCGTCCACAAGAACCTGCGCCCGGCCGACCAGGCCCGCGAGGTCGCCCGCGTCAAGCGCTTCGAGTCGGGCATCGTCCGCGACCCGATCACGGTGTCGCCCGACATGACGGTGCGCGACGTGATCGAGATCACCCGCCAGCACCGGATCTCCGGGCTGCCGGTGGTGCGCGGCCGGCAGGTGGTCGGGATCGTCACCAACCGCGACCTGCGCTTCGAGTCGCGGCTCGACGAGAAGGTGTCGTCGATCATGACGCCGCGCGACCGCCTGGTCACGGTCCGCGAGGGCGCCTCGCTCGACGACGCGAAGCAGCTGATGCACCGCCACCGACTCGAGCGCGTGCTGGTCGTCGACGGGGCGTTCGAGCTGCGCGGGCTGATCACCGTCAAGGACATCCTGAAGGCGACCGAGCACCCGAACGCGAGCAAGGACGAGCAGGGCAAGCTGCGCGTCGGCGCC
>DASPJX010000324.1:0-3064 GCA_035628395.1 Burkholderiaceae bacterium
CGCGACCGGCAGCGCGTCGCGCTCGAGCGCGGCGCCGAGCGGCACGCCCGCGGCCTCGGACGAGCGCGCCAGCACGTGGCCGAGATCGCCGGCCAGCCCGTCGGACAGGTCGATCGCCGCGCGCGCGAGCCCGCGCAGCCCGAGCCCGAGCGCGACGCGCGGCTCGGGCCGGTCGAGCCGGGCGAGCGCCCCCGCCGGCACCGGCTCGCCGCGCAGCCGGCGCTCGACCGCGAGCGCGGCGGCGCCGAGCGCGCCCGACACCCACAGGTCGTCGCCCGCGCGCGCGCCGTCGCGCCGCAGCGCGAGCGCGGGCGGCACCGTGCCGTGCACGGTCACGCACAGCGCGAGCGGGCCGCGGGTCGTGTCCCCGCCGACGAGCTCGCAGCCCTGCGCGTCGGCCAGCGCGAACAGGCCGCGCGAGAACGCCTCGAGCCAGGCCTCGTCGGCCGCGGGCAGCGCGAGCGCGAGCGTGAAGCCCAGCGGGCGCGCGCCCATCGCGGCGAGATCGGACAGGTTGACCGCGAGCGCCTTGTGCCCCAGCGCCTCGGGGTCGACGTCGGGGAAGAAGTGCCGGCCCTCGACCAGCATGTCGGTCGAGACGGCGAGCGACTCGCCGCCGGGCACGTCGAGCAGCGCGCAGTCGTCGCCGATGCCGAGGCGGGCCCGGCCGGCGGCGGCGGGCCGCTCGAAGAAGCGGCGGATCAGCTCGAACTCGCCGGGCGCGGCCATCGTCGGACGGCGCGGGGCCGCCGCGCGCTCAGCGCGGACGGGCCTCGCCGGGCCGGGTGCGCGCCGCGACCTTGTCGAGCACGCCGTTGATGTACTTGTAGCCGTCGGTGCCGCCGAAGGTCTTCGCGAGCTCGACCGCCTCGTTGATGACGACGCGGTACGGGATCTCGAGGTGACGGGTCAGCTCGAACGCGCCGACCAGCAGCGTCGCGTGCTCGACCGGCGACAGCTCGTCGACGCGGCGGTCGAGGTGCGGCTCGAGCTGCGAGTGCAGCGCGTCGATCTCGCGGATCGAGCCGTGCAGCAGCTCGCCGAAGTGCTCGCGGTCGATCTTGTCGACGTGCGGCGCGGTCTCGAACAGGTGCGCCTCGATCGCGCCCGCGTCCTCGCGCGACAGCAGCCACTGGTACAGGCCCTGCACCGCGAGCTCTCGCGAGCGGCGGCGCGCGCTCTTCGGCGGCGTCCGGTCGGCGGGACCGGCGTTCGCCGATCGGTCGGTGGCCATGCCGGTCCTCACTCCTCGTCGTCCTCGTCGTCGTCGCCCGCGAGGTTCGCGAACGCGGCGCCGAGATTGGCCATCTCCACCGCCACGCGCGCCGCGTCGGTGCCCTTCTCGAGCGTGCGCGCGTGCGCCTGCGCCTCGGTGTCGACGGTGAGGATCGCGTTGGCGATCGGCACGCCGGTCTGCAGCCCGAGCTGCATGATGCCGGCGGCGCTCTGGTCGGAGACGACCTCGAAGTGGTAGGTCTCGCCGCGCACGACCGCGCCGAGCGCGATCAGCGCGTCGAACTCCTCCGACACCGCGAGGTTGCGCAGCGCGAGCGGGATCTCGAGCGCGCCCGGCACGGTGCAGACGAAGACGTCGGCCTCGGCCACGCCGAGCCGCTCGAGCTCCTCGAGGCAGGCGACGCGCAGCGCGTCGCAGATCGGCCGGTTGAATCGGGCCTGCACGATGCCGATGCGCAGCCCCTCGCCGTTGGGTTCGGCGTCGAAGATCTCGATGTCCATGGAGGTGCCCTCAGCCCTGTGCCTCGAATCCCACGACCTGGAGGTCGTAGCCGGTCATGCTCGGCATGCGGCGCGGCGCCGACAGCAGCCGCATCCGCCCGACGCCGAGCTCGCGCAGGATCTGCGCGCCGACGCCGTAGGTGCGCAGGTCCATCCGCGACGCGCGCCGCGGCGCGCCCTCGGCGGGCGGCCCGTCGGTCAGGGCCTGGAACTGCTGCACGAGCCGCGCGCCGTCCTGGGCGCAGTTCAGCATCACGAGGACGCCCGCGCCGTGCGCCGCGATCGCCTGGAGCGCGCGGTGCACCGACCACGAGTGCGGGCCCCGCTCGCGATCGAGCAGGTCGAGCACCGACGTCGGCTCGTGCACGCGCACCAGCACCTCGTCATGCCCGCCGAAGCGGCCGCGCACCAGCGCGATGTGCGGCGCGCCGCTCGGCTTGTCGCGGAACATCACCATGCGGAACGGTCCCGCGTCGGTGACGATCTCTCGCTCGCCGAGCCGCTCGATCAGCGACTCGGTCGCGCTGCGGTGCTGGATCAGGTCGGCGATCGTGCCGATCTTCAGCCCGTGCTCGCGCCCGAACGCGATCAGGTCGGGCAGCCGCGCCATCGTCCCGTCGTCCTTAAGGATCTCGCAGATCACCGCCGCGGGCGTGAGGCCGGCGAGCTGCGCGAGGTCGCAGCCGGCCTCGGTGTGACCGGCGCGCATCAGCACGCCGCCGGGCTGCGCCATCAGCGGGAAGATGTGGCCGGGCTGCACGAGGTCGTCGGGCGTCGCGTCGCGGGCCACCGCCGCCTGCACCGTGCGCGCGCGGTCGGCCGCCGAGATGCCGGTGGTCACGCCCTCGGCCGCCTCGATCGACACGGTGAACGCGGTGCCGTGCGGCGTGCCGTTGACCCGCACCATCTGCTGCAGGTTCAGCTGCCGGCAGCGCTGCTCGGTGAGCGTCAGGCAGATCAGCCCGCGCCCGTGCCGGGCCATGAAGTTGATCGCCTCGGGCGTGACGAAGTCGGCCGCCAGGACGAGGTCGCCCTCGTTCTCGCGGTCCTCCTCGTCGACGAGGATCACCATCCGGCCGGCGCGCAGCTCGGCGATGATCTCGTCCGTCGGGGAGACGGCGTGCGTGGGCGGATGCAGGGGCTGGACGGCGGATGGGGACATGGCGGGGAACGGCGGCGCGAGACGGCGTCCGTCGGACCTCCCGATCTTACCGGAATACCCGTCCGGCCCCGCCGTCGGGGATACACTCCGGCCACGGGCGTCCCGCGACGGCCCGTCACGACATCACGAGGAGACGTTCGATGCGGTTGCGCAGCCTGCTGACCC
>DASPJX010000325.1:0-19236 GCA_035628395.1 Burkholderiaceae bacterium
GCCGTGCGGGATTCGAACCTGCGACCCACGGATCATCGGTCCGTCCTTGCCGGTTCCGAAATGGATTCATGGTCGAGGACTTGCGGTGGATGAAAGCGTCGACGTTCTCGCGGGGCACTCGAAACGCGGAGAATGCCGAACTCCGTCTGCTCGACGACCTGCCTGCATGGAGCGAACGGGGTCGTGCGGGGCGGCGATCGCAGGCGCTGGAGCCGCGGTCCTGTCGTGCGGCCGTCACGGGGCGACGAGCACACCGAAACCGAACGTCTGTTGACGCACGTTGTAGTTGATCAGGCTGTCGCCGTAACCGGAGAAGAGCTGCACGTATCCCTTGATGTTGGAGGTGAACGGGAACGCCCATGACGCCTGCAGGGCGCCGTGGCCCGTTCTCCAATTGGCTCGAGCGAGAAGCGAGAACTCGTGACCACCGAGGCGGTAGGTTCCATAGACGTCGCCGTGCCCGAAGAAATCCTCGATGTCCTCGTTCCCCTCGAGAGAGGCGACCGGCTTCCAGACGCGAGCCAGCACGCTGAAGTCGCCGCGCTCCAGGCCGACCTGGGCGTAGATCCGGTTCCAGCTGCGGGACAGGAGGGCCGCTTGGCCGTTGGACTGGTGCACGAGGCCGATGTTGATCAATCGGGCCCGCCATCCGAGCAGCTGCAGATCCAACGGTGCGACCGCCATCAGCTCGGGTTCGTAATTCGATTCGCGAAACGGACTCGACGAGCCCGAGTTGTAGGCCTGCCAGAAGCTGCGTTGCGTATAGCCGAACCAGAGGTCGAACGGGCTCGCCATGGCCTGCTCCACGAGCTTCATCTTGAAGCCCAGCTGGAAGGCGAGTTCGACGTTCGTCAGCTCCACGTCGGGATCGATCGCTCGAAACGGACGGTAGGGCTCCGAGTTCGGATCGCGCGAGTAGTTCGCGAACAGCACGTAATTGTCGCGGTGCGGCCGGAAGGTCAGCGGCTCGCGCCTGTCCTCGGGCTCGAGTTCCCACAGTCGGGACAGGCGCGAGCCGCCGGGGGCTCGGGGCCGGAACACGTCAGGGGTCGTCGCGGCGCCGGATGCCGGAGGGGTCGATGACGAGACGTCCGAGGTCGTGTCCGTCGCCGACGCTCGGGCCGCGAGCTCATCGAAACATGCAAGCCGCCGATCCCTGTCCACCAGCTTCGCACAGGCCTTGATGTCCGCGAGTTCGCCGGCCGCGGTCGCGGCGGAGCTCGTCAGCGCGCCGGCGAGCGCGACGATGGTTCGGTGGAGAAAGGCGTTGCGTCGTTGCATTCTCGCGATCCTCACGGTTACGGCGACGCGCCGGGGGAGGCGAGTCGCTACGAGACACGGTCGCGCCTAGCCCGTCGTGCTCCTGGGCGCGCTGCGCAGTGTCTCGAACAGCAGGCGAGCCGCCGGCCCGACGATCGTGTTCCGGCGCCGGACGACGACCGTCCTGAACTGCGGCATGCGATCCGCGCCTTCCCAGGACTCGAGGGTCAGGGGCACCAGTCGCCCGGCGGCGAGGTCGGGAGCGGCGATGTGATCCGGAAGGCTGCCCCAGCCCGCGCCGGCGGACAGCAGCTCGCGTTTGGCGTGGATGTCGGTGACGTACCACCGGTCGGTCGCGTACACGCCCAGGTCGGGGCTGTCGAGCGCCGCCGACAGGGGCGTCCACACGAGCTGGAGGTGGGAGCGCAGCTCGTCCGACGAGATCACTCCGCCCATGCGGGCGAGCGGGTGCGTCGGCGCGGCGACCGCCACCAGATCGTGCTCGGTGCAGTGGGCGACCTCGTACTCGTTGGTCATGGCCGCGACCTGGATCAGCACGCCCAGCTGGATCTTCCCCGCGTCCATCAACTCCAGCGCTCGCGCGCGCTCTTCGATCACGACGCGAATGCGGACGGACGAGTGCGCGGCGTGCAGCTGCCGTAGCGCCCGTCCGATGACGGCGAGCGGGACGAACGGTTCGACCGCGACGGTCAGGCCGGCCTCGAGTCCCTGGGCGAAACCTTGCGCCAGCCGATCGAAGTCCTCGGCGTCGGCGACCAGCCGCTGCGCACGGGGCAGCAGTGCCCGACCTTGGGCGGTGAGCACGGCCCTGTACCCGGTACGGTCGAAGAGCAGCAGTCCGGATTCTTCTTCCAGCGCACGAATGGCATAGGTGACGGCGGATTGCGCCCGGCCCAGCTGGCGCGCCGCAGCCGAGAAGCCGCCATTGCGCGCCACCGTCACGAAGACCACCAGCTGATCCAAGGTGTAGGCCATCACTCGATCAGTTTCGTTGATGGAAAGGATCGAATCTATCCCCTTATTCGCCTATTTCTTCGATGCGATGCTCTCTCCGTCAACCATTCGGAGAAGTCCATGAACGGCAGCGCTTCACTCGATACCGGCGCCGGCAACAAGCCTTGGCGCATCGGCCTCTGGGTCGCCCAGATCTTGCTGGCAGTGATGTACATCCCGTCCGGGATCATGAAGCTGACCCGGCCGCTCGCCGAGCTGGCCCAGCAGATGGCCTGGACGGCCGACCTGCCCCAGCTGGTGCGCATCGCGGGCACTGCCGACCTCGCCGCGGGGCTCGGGCTGATCCTCCCCGCGCTGACCCGCATCGCGCCGAGGCTCACCGTCTGGGCCGCCGTCGGAGCGACGGTGCTCCAGATCTTCGCGATCGTCCTGCATGCGTCCCGTGGCGAGTTCGGCGTGCTGCCGATCAACGCCGCCCTGATCGCGCTGCAGCTCTTCGTCATCTGGGGCCGCACCAAGAAGGCGCCCATCGCGCCTCGCCATTGAAGCAGCCGTACCCGAACGAACAAGGAGCCATTCATGTCCACATCGACCTCCCGGCGCATGCCGGTCTACTTCCTGTCCCACGGCGGCGGACCCTGGCCGTACATGAGCGGCCCCTTCCGTCGGAACTTCGACCTGCTGGAGCGTTCCCTGCAGGACATCCCGAGCCAGCTGCCCCGCAAGCCGAAGGCGGTGCTCGTCGCGTCCGGTCACTGGGAGGAAAGCGAGTTCACCCTCTCCTCCGGACGCGCGCCGGGAATGGTCTTCGACTACTACGGCTTCCCGGAGGAGATGTACCGGATCAGCTATCCGGCACCCGGTGACCCGGCGCTCGCCGAGCGCGCGCGCGCGCTGCTGCACCAGGCCGGATGGCCCGCACGGCTCGATGCGGAACGCGGCTACGACCACGGCACCTTCACGATGATGAGGGCGATCTATCCGGACGCCGACGTGCCGGTCGTGCAGCTCTCGCTCAAGGACTCGCTCGACCCCGCCGAGCACTTCGCGATCGGCCGTGCGCTGGCGCCGCTGCGCGACGAGGACGTGCTGATCGTCGGCAGCGGGCTGAGCACCCACAACCTGGGCGAGCGCGGCCCGCAGATGGCCGCGCCCTCCGGCGCGTTCGACGGCTGGATTCGGGACGCGCTGTCCAATCCCGATCCCGATGCCCGCAGGCAGGCCCTGGAGCACTGGGAGCAGGCGCCGTTCGCGCGACTGAACCATCCGCGCGAGGACCACCTGATGCCGCTGATGGTCGCGGCGGGGGCCGCCGGGGACGATCCGGCGACGCCGATCTACGGGGAGGTCTTCATGCGCTCCATGACGGCGTCGAGCTTCCGCTTCGGCGACGACACCCGCCCGTCGCCGTTCGATCGGCTGGCGGCACCGCAGACCTCGGCGGTTCGACCCGCCTGACCCGTCACGAATCCACGAAAGGGATCGACATGCGAGTTGCAGGAATCACGTGGCACGCACTGACGCTCGAGCCGGCGCAGTTCGAAGCGACGAAGAAGCTGGTGACCGAGACCTTCGGTCTGGCGCCGATGATGGAGTTCGAAGGCGTCGCGGTGTTCTCGATGCCGGACGGCACGCTGCTGGAGCTGTACCAGCCGCAGACGGTGCCGCCCTACGGCTACAACGGCGCCGTCGCGATCGGCTTTCGCGTGGACGACATCGAAGCGGCGTCGCGTGACGTCGCACAGGCGGGCTGCGAGCTGCTGGGGGAGATCACGAGGCTGCCCGAGATGGGGTACGCGTACCGGCACTTCCGCGGGCCCGACGGACGCGTCTACGGACTCAACGAGCAGAAGGCGCAGCCCGCGCAATGACGCGTGGCCGCGCGGCACTCACCGATCGATCCAATCAGGTACACCCATCATGGTCACAGGCATCACCGGCGCGACCGGACAGCTCGGTCGCATCGTCGTCGACGAACTGAAGAAGCGAATTCCCACTGCGCAGATCGTGGCGCTGGTCCGATCGCCCGAGAAGGCCGCTGACCTGGGCGTGACGGTGCGGGCAGCCGATTACGCGCGTCCCGACACCCTGGCGAGCGCGCTTTCCGGGATCGACGCCTTGCTGCTGATCTCGTCGAGCGAGGTCGGCCGACGGACGGCCCAGCACAGGAACGTCATCGAGGCAGCCGCGAAGGCCGGCGTGAAGCGCATCGTCTACACCAGCCTGCTGCATGCGGACACGTCGCCCCTGAGCCTGGCTTCGGAGCACGTCGAGACCGAGGCCATGCTGCGCGCCTCGGGTATACCTTCCACGATCCTGCGCAACGGCTGGTACATGGAGAACCACGCCGGCTCCGCCAAGATGGCGCTCGCGTCGGGCGCCTTCATCGGGGCGGCCTCGACCGGCCGGGTCGCTGGAGCCGCGCGCCGGGATCTCGCCGAGGCGGCCGCGATCGTCCTCACGAGCCCGGGTCACGAGGGCAAGGTGTACGAGCTGGCTGGCGACGAGCGCTACACCCTGGCCGAACTCGCAGCCGAGATCGGCCGCCAGGCGGGCAAGGACCTGCCATACCGTCCTCTGGGCCAGGCGGGATATGCGAAGGCACTGGAAGGTGCCGGAGTCCCGCCGCAGTTCGCGCAGGCGCTGGCGACGTGGGATGCGGACGTGGCGAAAGGTGCGCTGGACGACGAGAGCCGCACGCTCTCGCGTCTTCTGGGACGCCCCACCACGCCCCTCTCGGTCGTCGTCGCGAAGGCACTCGCATAGGCGCGACCGTTCGCATCGACGCACCGGCCCGGACGGCTTGGCCGATCCGCAAGGCGCGCATCGAGCGAGCAGGGCGCGGCCGTCGCATGTCCGTGTGTGTCCGGGACGGGATGGAGGTCATGCCGTCCCGCCGATCCGACAGCGCCATCGGGCGCGCTCGGCTTCATGACCGCCTCGGTGGCGGTGGGCGGGATGCCCACGGCCACGAAGTTCAACCTTCGACAAGGAGCATCCATCATGATCCGCATCGCCATCATCGTCGGCAGCACGCGTCCCGGTCGCAAGGCGGAGGCCGTCGCGACCTGGGTCCACCAGATCGCGAGCAAGCGCAGCGACGCACGGTACGAGCTCGTCGACCTCCAGGATTTCGATCTGCCGCTGCTCGACGAGCCGATGCCCCCGGCCATGGGCCAGTACACGAAGGATCACACCAAGCGGTGGTCCGAGACGATCGCCTCGTTCGACGGGTTCGTCTTCGTCACCCCGGAGTACAACCACGCGACGTCCGGGGCTCTGAAGAACGCCATCGATTTCCTCTACCGCGAGTGGAACAACAAGGCCGCCGGGTTCGTCGGCTACGGAAGCGCCGGGGGCAGCCGAGCCATCGAGAACCTTCGGCTGATCATGGGCGAGCTGATGGTGGCCGACGTGCGCGCGCAGGTCATGCTGTCGCTGTTCACGGACTTCCAGAATTTCCAGCAGTTCCAGCCGGCCGCGATGCACGAGAAGTCGGTGAACACGATGCTGGACCAGGTCGTGGCCTGGAGCACGGCGCTCGAGCCGCTGCGGCGAGCCTGACCCGGGCGAATCGAGCGCGGGATCCCGAGAGTCGTCGGCCACGCGAGGGGCGACGCGCGGGACCGGCACCTTCCGGACGGTCCTGCATCGGCCGTCGCACGCTTCGCGCCAAAAAACAAAGGGCTACGTGCCGAAGCGCGTAACCCTTTGATCGAATTGGTAGGCCGTGCGGGATTCGAACCTGCGACCAACGGATTAAAAGTCCGCTGCTCTACCAGCTGAGCTAACGACCCGAATGCGTCTTGGAGCGCGTAGTTATTCTTGTTGCTTGTTCTTATTGGGAAGCCCGCTACTCTACGATCCGACGGGACGCCTGTCAAACTGTGGAGGTCCGAAGCGGAGCGCTTCAGATCATCCGCTCGACCCGCCAGATCTGGTAGCGCAGGCCGGCCACGCTGCCGGCGACGATCGCGAGCAGCGCGATCAGCGAGCCGACGGCGAGCGTCGAGATGCCGCTCAGGCCCTGGCCGACGGTGCAGCCGAGCGCTGTGACGCCGCCCGCGCCCATCAGCACGCCGCCGACCAGATGGTTGGCGGTGTCCTCGGCGCCCTGGAAGCCCTCGAGGCGGAAGCTGCGGGTCGCGAACGCGTGCGCGGCGGCGCCGGCGACGAGCCCCAGCACCGAGGCGATGCCCAGGCTCACGAACTTGGTCGCGTCGCTCCAGAACATCAGCAGCTCGAGCGCGAAGGCCATCGGCGCGACGTAGCTGAGCGACTCCATCCGGCCGCTGTTCGTGCCGACGAAGGTCTCCTCGAGCGTGCGCGGATGCTCCTCGACGAACCCCACGTGGCCCGACACGTACCAGACCGCGACGATGCCGGCGCCGACGACGAGCGCGCCCAGCAGGTTGTCGGCGCGGCGGAACTCGCGCGAGACCAGCGCGAACGCGAGCAGGGCGCCGCCGACGACGAGGCCGAGCGCGAGGTGCAGCGTGCGCCGCATCGCCTCGTCGCCGCCCGCGAGCAGCCGCGGCAGGTCCTGGCCGCCGGCGAGCTCGAACGCGACGCGGTCGACGGTGCCGGTGCGCCAGACGCCGAACAGCCCGCGCAGCGTCATGTACGCGGAGATCCCGAGCACCACGAAGACGACCAGCGACTTCATGTTGCCCGCGCCCGCGCGCAGCAGCGTCTTGGTGCCGCAGCCCGAGGCGAGCACCATGCCGAAGCCGAACATCACGCCGCCGACGATGTTGGACAGCCACACGACGCGCGGGCCCGCGTAGATCGAGCGGCCCGGGTCGATCAGCCCGGCCCAGGCGAGCAGCTGGGTGCCGAGCACCGCGACGCCGATCGCGCCGAGCCACATCCGCATCCGCGTCCAGTCGCCCATGTTGACGACGTCGGACACGGCGCCCATCGTGCAGAAGTTGCTGCGGCTCATCGCGATGCCGACGACGAAGGCGATCGCGAAGGTCGACCACGCGACCCAGTGCTGCAGCGAGACGAGATCGGTCTCGGTCATCGACGCGCTCCGCGAAGGCTCAGCGCCGCGGCGCCGGGGCCGGCGCCGGGGCGGCCGCCGGCGGGTTCACCGAGGCGAGCCGCTCGCGCGCGGTCTGCGCGGCGCCGCTGCCCTCGAACTTCTCGGCGATGCCGCGGAAGGTGTCGGCGGCGGCCTTGCGGTCGCCGGCGTCGGCCTGCGCGTTGCCGACGGTCAGCAGCGCGTCGGGCACGCGCGGATGGTCGGGGTTGCGCTGCACGAAGGCCTGCAGCGTCGAGATCGCGCCCTTGTTGTCCTTCTGCGCGTACTGCGCGCTGCCGATCCAGTACTGCACCGCCGGGGCGTACGGGCTCTGCGGGTACGCGGCCTGGAACTGCTGGAACGCGGCCTGCGCGCCGCGGAAGTCGCCGGCGCGGAAGATCGCGAGCGCGCCCTCGTAGGCGCGGCGCTCGGCCGGGTCGACGTTGACCTGGCGGCCGTCGACCGTCGCCGCGACCGGCTCGAAGCGCTTCAGCCGGGTGTCGAGATCGGTCGCGAGGTCGCGCTGGCCGCGCTGGGTCTTCGCGAGCTCGTTGGTCTGCACCTCGAGCTGACCGCGCAGCGACGCGATCTCCTGGCGCAGCCCCTGGATCTGGTTCTGCAGCTCGAGCTGGCCGCGCGTGGTCTGCTCGATCCGCTCGAGCCGGGTCGCGAGCTCGTCGAGGCGACGGCCGTTCTCGCGCTGCATCGCCTCGACGCGGCTGCGCAGGTCGAGGATCGCCCGGCGGGCCTCGTCGTCGGAGAAGAGCTGCGCGTGCGCGGGAGCGACGGCCGCCAGCAGCGCCGCGAGCACGGCCGACCGCAGCGCGGTGGCGGGAAGGCGGAGGGACGGGTTCATCGTGCGCACGCGCGTCGGGCTCACTGGTAGACGATGTCGGCGCGACGGTTCTCGGCGAACGAGGCCTCGTCGGTGCCGGTGGCGCGCGGCTTCTCCTCGCCGAGGCTGACCGCCTCGATCTGGGTGTCGGCCACGCCGAGCGAGGTCAGCGCGCGGCGCACCGCCTCGGAGCGCTTCTGGCCGAGCGCGAGGTTGTACTCGCGGCTGCCGCGCTCGTCGGTGTTGCCCTGCACGACCACGCGGCGGGTCTTGTTGCCGACCAGGTAGCGCGCGTGCGCGTCGACCACCGGGCGGAAGTCGTCGCGGATCGAGAAGCTGTCGAAGTCGAAGTAGACGCTGCGCTTGGCGAGCGGGCTCGCCGGGTCGTTCAGCGGGTCCTTCGAGGGCTGCAGGTCGACCTGCGCGACCGGCCGGTCGCTGCCGGGCACCGGACGGGCCGAGCCGTTCGCGCCGCCCGCGCCGGCGGCCCCGGCGGCGGCGTTGCGGTCGTCGACCGGGGCGGGATCGTCGAGCTTGACGGCCGAGCTGCAGGCGCCGAGCGAGAGCGCGGTCGCGACGGCGGCGAGGGTGGCGAGGGTGTGTCGTTTCATGGTGTCGGGATTCCCTGGATCCGTGCGTTGCGGAGGTCTGTTGAGGGAACCGCGGTCGTGGTCGACCGTCAGTTCGAGAACGGGCCCCACGCCGGCTCGCGGATGTCGCCGAGCGTGGAGGTCAGGCGCTGGCGGACCCGGCCGTCGACCGAGATCGCCATCAGGGTGTCGCGGCCGCCGGACTGCGTCGCGTACATGATCCAGCGTCCGTTGGGCGCGAAGCTCGGCGACTCCTCGGCGCCGCCGTCGGTCAGCACCGACTCGTTGCCGCCCGCCAGATCCTTCAGGCCCACGAGGAAGCGGCCGTCGCGGCGCGTGAGGAACGCGAGGCGCTGGCCGTCGGGGCTCACGCGCGGGCTCACGTTGTACGACGAGCCGAAGGTCACGCGGGTCGCGTCGCCGCCGGAGACCGGGATCCGGTAGATCTGCGGCGAGCCGCCGCGATCGGAGGTGAAGTACAGCGTCTTGCCGTCGGGCGCGAACACCGGCTCGGTGTCGATCGCGTTGGAGGTGGTCAGCCGGCGCGCGTTCGCGCCGTCGGCGGCGTTGATCAGGTAGATCTGCGACAGCCCGTTCAGCGTCAGCGCGACCGCGAGCGTGCGGCCGTCGGGCGACCAGGCCGGCGCGCTGTTGCTGCCGCGGAAGTTGGCCACCGCCGTGCGCTGGCCGGTGGCGAGCGTGTGCACGTAGACGACCGGCTTCTTCTGCTCGAACGACACGTACGCGAGCCGTCCTCCGTCGGGCGACCACGACGGCGAGATGATCGGCTCGGGCGACACCAGCGGCGACTGCACGTTCTCGCCGTCCCAGTCGGCGACGTTGAGCCGGTAGCGGTTGCCCTGCTTGCTGACGAACGCGATCCGCGTCGAGAAGATGCCCTTCTCGCCGGTGAGCTTCTCGATGATCGCGTCGGCGATCCGGTGGCCGGCGAGACGCAGGTCGGCCTCGGGGGCGACCAGCGACTCGCCCGAGATCGGCTGCTGCTTGACCGCGTCGTGCAGCCGGTAGCGGACGTCGTAGCGGCCGTCGGCGAGCCGCGCGACCGAGCCGGCGACGAAGGTCTCGGCGCCGCGCGAGCGCAGCGACGCGAAGTCGACCGGCGCGGTGTCGGACACCGTCTGCTGCGTGTCGATCACGCGGAACGCGCCGCTGCGGGCGAGGTCGCTGCGCACGACCGCGGCCACGTCCTGCGGGGCGCGTCCCTCGAAGCCGGCGATGGCGATCGGGAGCTGGGTGGCGCCGACGCCGGAGACGTCGATCCGCATCTGAGCGGAGGCCGTCGCGGCCACGAGACCCAGGAAGAGAGGAACGAGGCGATGGAGGCGTCTCATGCGGCGGATTATAGGCGGGGTGGAGGGAGCGACCTCTCGGATGGCGGGAGCGGCGGCCGTTCGGGAGGAGGATTCGGCCGTCGGTCGGGGGCGGACGGGGAGGCGGGAATCGAGCCGGCTCCCGGCGGGGTCGCGTTCTCGCGGGCACGAGCCCGGCCCGGAGGGCCGGTCGTCCGGCGGGCGGCTCGCGGTGCGAGCCGACACCCCGCCTCACCCCCGCCTCACCGCTCGTCGCGCGGCCCGCGGACGATCTCGATCTCGCTCTGGCAGGCGCCGTCGGGCGGACGCGGGAAGGGGTCGGTGCGCTGGATGCCGCGCTCGGCCGCCTGGTCCCAGGCCGCCACGCCGCTCGAGCGCCGCAGCCGCACCGACGCGACGCTGCAGTCCGGACGCAGCTGCACGAGGAAGCTCGCCTTCGGATTGCCCTCGAGGTCGGCGGGCGCCTGGTAGGTGGTGTTCGACCGGATCGCGCCGGCCACCTTCGCCGCGTAGCCCGCGTCGACGCGCCCGCCCGAGGCGGCGCCGCGCACCGCCGTGTCGCTCGGCGTGCCCGAGGTGCCCGCCTGGCTCTGGAGGCGGCGGATGTCCTCGGCACGGCGCGCCTCGGCGAGCTCCGCGTCGCGGCGCGCCTGCTCGTCGCGGCGCCGCTTGTCGTCGGCCGCGCGCTTGTCGGCCTCGCGCCTGGCCTGCTCCTCGCGCTGGCGCTTCTCGTCGGCGGCCCGGCGATCGGCGGCGGCCCGCTCGGCGGCGAGCTTCTCCTGCTCGCGGCGCTCCTGGACGCGCTTCTCCTCGGCCCGCCTGTCCTCGGCGCGCTTCTCCTCGGCGCGCTTCTCCTCGGCCCGCTTCTCCTCCGCGCGCTTCTCCTCGGCGCGGCGGCGGTCCTGCTCGCGGCGCTCCGCCTCGCGGCGCTCGGCCTCCTTCTTCGCCTGCTCGGCGCGGATGTCGACCTCGGCGCGCGCCGGCGGCTCGGGCTTCGGGGGCGGCGCGGGCGGCTCCGGGGGCGGCTTCGGCTCGGCGCGGGGCTCGGGCCTCGGCTCCGGGGGCGGCGCGGGCTTCGGCGCCGCCGGCGGCGGCGGCACCCAGAGCTCGGCCTGCACCGGCTCGTCGACGCGGCTCTGCCAGTTCAGGCCGACGAACAGCAGCCCGAAGAGCAGCGCGTGCATCGCGAGCGCGAGCACCACGGCCCGGGCGCGGCCCTTCGCGAGGGGCGGGCGCGGCGGGCGCTGCCCGCCGGCCGGCGTCGGCGCGGCGCTCACTTCTCGGCGCCCCTCACCATCAGCCCGACGCGGCCCGCGCCGGCCGCGCGCACGCGGTCCATGACCTTCACGACGTCGCCGTAGGGCACCTTCTGGTCGGCCGCGATCAGCACCGCGAGCTTGTCGGGCTCGCCGATCGAGCGCAGCGTCGGCGCGATGTCGCGCTCGCCGATCGTGCGGTCGAACTGCACCGGCATGTTGCGCGTGGTCAGCCGCAGCTCGCCGCCCGGCGCGACGCGGATCTCGACCAGCGCGTCGGGCGGCGTGCTCGACTGGCCGACGCTCGGCAGCTCGATCTGCCCGGGCGGCAGCAGCGGCGCGGTGACCATGAAGATCACCAGCAGCACGAGCATCACGTCGATGTACGGCACGACGTTGATCTCGGAGTGCAGCCGGCGCCGGCCGCGGCGTGACGACGAGACGGTGGGCATTCGCGGCCGATCAGCGCGCCTGGCGCTGCAGGATGTTGGAGAACTCCTCGACGAAGGTGTCGAAGCGGTTCGACAGTCGCTCGACGTCGTACGAGAAGCGGTTGTAGGCGACGAACGCCGGGATCGCGGCGAACAGGCCGATCGCCGTGGCCACGAGCGCCTCGGCGATGCCGGGGGCGACCGCGGCCAGGGTCGCCTGCTTGACGTTCGCGAGCCCGCGGAACGAGTTCATGATGCCCCAGACCGTGCCGAAGAGGCCGATGTACGGGCTCACCGAGCCGGCCGAGGCGAGGAAGGCGAGGCTCGACTCGAGCGCGTCCATCTCGCGCTGGTACGACGCGCGCATCGCGCGGCGCGCGGCCTCGAGCATCGCCCCGGCGTCGCCGGGCTTCTGCTGGCGCATCTTCAGGAACTCGCGCATGCCCGCCTCGAAGATCCGGGCCAGCGGGCCGTGGTCGCCCGGCTGGTCGGCGATCCGCGTGTAGAGCGAGGCGAGGTCGCCGCCGCGCCAGAACTCGCCCTCGAAGCGGTCGGTGGCCGCGCGCGCGGCGCGCACCTGGAACAGCTTGCGGAAGATCACCGTCCAGGAGGCGATCGAGATCGCGACCAGGCCGGCCATCACCGCCTGGACGAGCACGCTGGCGTTGGCCACCAGCGAGAGGATCGACATGTCGTGGTTCATCGGGTTCCCAGGGTCTCGAGCAGCGCTCGGGGCATCGCGACGGGTCGGCCGCTCGCGCGGTCGGTCGCCGCGGCGCGCACCGTCGCCTCGGCCAGCAGCACGCGGTCGGCCGCCGCGTCCGGTCCTGGCGGCGTCGCGCCGGACGCGTCCTGCGGGGGCCGCCACACGCGCTGCGCGAGCCGCATCGACGCGCGCCGGACCTCGAGCACCGCGACGTCGACGTCGAGCAGGTCGTCGAGCCGCGCCGGCGCGATCCAGCGGATCGCCATCTCGCTCACGACGAACTGCAGGCCGGGGCCCGCCGCGAGCTCCGCGTGCCGGGCGCCGAGCGAGCGCAGCCACTCGGTGCGCGCCCGCTCCATCCATCGGAGGTAGTTCGCGTGGTAGACGATCCCGCCGGCGTCGGTGTCCTCGTAGTACACGCGCACGCGCACCGAGAAGCTGCGGGCGTCCGTCATCGCGGCGGATTCTAGCAAGAGCGGACCGCGACCCGGCTCAGGCGGCCGGACGCGGGACCCACGACCACGCGGCGTACAGCGCCGCGGCCGCGAGCACGGTCGCGACCGCCGCGCGGGGCAGCGCCTGGCGCCGGTACTCGTCGATGTCGAACTTCTCCGCCAGCACCATGCCCATCGCGAAGCCGCCGACCAGCCCGCCGATGTGCGCCGCGTTGTCGATGAAGCCGGCGACGAAGCCCATGAAGAGCGAGTAGCCGACGAACATCAGCATCGACGAGCGCATCGAGGCGACGAGCCCGGCCGGCAGCTTGTGCGCCTTCGTGAAGATCGCGGCGAGCAGGCAGCCCACGACGCCGAAGATCGCGCCCGAGGCGCCGACCGACACGCCGGCGCGCGCCGAGAAGAACAGGCTCGCGATCGAGCCCGCCAGGCCCGCGACCAGGTAGATCAGCGCGAGCTGCCCGTTGCCGTAGAAGCGCTCGGCGAGCCGTCCGGTGTCCCACAGCGCCCACATGTTGAACGCGAGGTGGATGATGCCGCCGTGCAGGAAGGTGGCGGTCAGCAGCCGCCACGGCTCCTCGACGGTGAGCGGCAGGTGGTTGCCGCCCCAGGCGAGCAGCTCGATCGCGCGCGGCGAGATCGGCGACAGCCCGGTGGCGAGGTTCAGCAGCCAGACCGCGACGTTGATCGCCACCAGCGCGGGCGTGACCCACGCGCGCGGCGTCGCCTCGTGGAGCCGCCAGGCGAACTCCTGCGGATCGACCGGCGCGCTCACGCGGCGCCGCCGTCGAACAGGTCCCCGACGATGCCGTGGCGGTCCGGCGCGGCCAGCCCGAAGTGCCGCCACGCGGCGGCGGTGGCCACGCGTCCGCGCGGCGTGCGCTGCAGGAAGCCCTGCTGGATCAGGTAGGGCTCGAGCACGTCCTCGATCGTGTCGCGCTCCTCGCCGATCGCGGCGGCGACGTTGTCGAGGCCGACCGGGCCGCCGGAGAACTTCTCGATGACCGCGCGCAGCAGCTTGCGGTCCATCATGTCGAGGCCGATCGGGTCGACGTCGAGCATCGACAGCGCGGCGTCGGCGACCGGCGCGGTGATCCGGCCCTGCGCCTTGACCTCGGCGTAGTCGCGCACGCGGCGCAGCAGCCGGTTGGCGATCCGCGGGGTGCCGCGCGCCCGGCGCGCGATCTCGCGCGCGCCGCCGGCGTCCATCGGCGCCTCGAGCAGCTGGGCCGAGCGGGTGACGATCCGGGTCAGGTCGTCGACCTCGTAGAACTCGAGCCGCGCGACGATGCCGAAGCGATCGCGCAGCGGATTGGTCAGCATGCCGGCGCGCGTGGTGGCGCCGACCAGCGTGAACGGCTGCAGGTCGAGCTTGATCGAGCGGGCGGCCGGGCCCTCGCCGATCACGATGTCGATCTGGTAGTCCTCGAGCGCCGGATAGAGGATCTCCTCGACGACCGGGCTCAGCCGGTGGATCTCGTCGATGAAGAGCACGTCGTTCTTCTCGAGGTTGGTCAGGATCGCGGCGAGGTCGCCGGGGCGCTCGAGCACCGGCCCGGAGGTCTGGCGCAGGTTCACGCCCATCTCGGCGGCGACGATGTGCGCGAGCGTCGTCTTGCCGAGCCCGGGCGGACCGAACAGCAGCAGGTGGTCGAGCGGCTCGGCCCGACCGCGGGCCGCGGCCACGAAGATCTCGAGCTGCTCGCGGATGCGCGGCTGGCCGACGTAGTCGGCGAGCTTCTTCGGGCGCAGCGCGCGCTCGACCGCCTCTTCGGCCGGCGACACCGGCACGGGCGCGATCAGGCGGTCGTGTTCGATCATCGGCCCATTCTATCGGAGCGGCGGCACGGGCTTCGCTGCGGCAAGCACGCACCGCCGGCCCGGCCCCGAAGGGGCCGGGGGCTCAGCCGAGGCCGGGCGAGGAGACCGGCGCGCCGTCGGGTCCGATCGCGAGCCAGGGCAGCCCGGTGCGCTCGAGGTAGTCGATCGCCGCGGCCTCGAGCAGCATCGCGACGGTGGTGTAGCCGCCCGCGGCCACCGCGACCGGCGCCACCACCGTGACCGAGCGCCAGTGCCGCACGCTGCGCCCGGTGCGCGGGTCGAGCACGTGGCAGTGGCGCACGCCGTCGCGCTCGACGAAGCGCTCGTAGTCGCCGCTGGTGCAGACCGCGCCGTCGGCGACGTCGATCGCGGCGACGACCGCGTCGGGCTCGCGCGGATGGCGAATCGCGACCGACCAGGGCGTGCCGTCGGCCCGCGGGCCGATCGCCCGGATGTCGCCGCCGAGGTCGACGAAGCCGTGGCGCGCGCCCGCGGCGCGCAGCGCCTCGGCGGCGCGGTCGGCCGCGTACTCCTTGCCGAAGCCGCCGAAGTCGAGCTCCATCCCGGCGCGCGGCAGGCGCACGCGGTCGCCGTCGCGCTCGACCGACGGCCAGTCGATCAGCGGGCGCAGCGCGGCGAGCGCGGCCTCGTCGGGCACCGTGCCGCGGCCGAAGTCCCACGCCCGGCGCAGCACGCCCGAGGTCGCGTCGAAGCGCCCGCCGCTGTCGCGCCAGAGCGCGTCGGCGTAGCCGAGCAGCGCCCGCGTCTCGGGGTCGACCGCGACCGGCGCGCCGCCGGCCGCGCGGTTGATCGCCGAGACCACGCTGTCGCCGCGGTAGCGCGAGTACTTGGCCTCGATGCGTCGGACCTCGTCGATCGCGGCGCGCGACCACGCGCGCGCGGCGGCCTCGTCGGGCGCGCCGTCGATGCGCACCTCGCAGCGGCTGCCCATCGCCTCGAACGGGATGCTCGCGGACACGTCCATCGCGGCGAGCATCGCCGCCTCAGAACAGGCGCGTCAATCCCAGCTGCAGGCTCGTCGCGCGCAGCGGCGCGAGGCCCGGGCTGCCCGAGCCGCCGAGCCGCCAGCCGGCGCGCTGCTCGTACAGGTCCACGCGCACGTCGACCGCGGTCGATCGGTCGATCCACTTCGCGACCCGCAGCCCGAGCGTCGCCGCGCCGAACGCGGACAGCCGCGCGTCGGGCGAGCGCACGCCGAGCGGGTTCGCGAGGAAGCCCGGCGGGAACGGCTCGCCGAGCGCCGGGTCGTAGACCGGATCGAAGTAGAAGCCCGCGGCCGACTGCGTGTAGTAGCGCAGCGACGGCGCGACGCTCCAGCCGCCCGGCAGCGGCTGCACCCACTCGGCGGTCAGCGCGTGCGACTGCACGTCCCAGCTGTCGACGTGGCCGCGCCAGCCGAGCCGCATCGTCCCGCCGAGCGGCTCGACGAAGCGGTTCCAGCGCACCCACAGCGCGGTCTGGTCGCGCTCGCGCGGCCGGACGTCGGGCACCTTGTACGGATCGGAGAAGTAGCCCTCGCCGCGCGCGTGCGTCAGGTTGACCTGCAGCACGTCGACGGCGGTCAGCACCCGCGTGATGCCGATCAGCACGTCGAGCGTGCGCCGGCGCTCGTTGATCACCGCGCGGTTCACCGGATCGATCCGGTCGTCGGCGCGGCCCAGCCCGAACGCCCAGGTCGTGTCGCGGTCCTCGGTCGCCCAGGTGGCGAGCAGGCTGCCCGCGCGCGAGCGGTAGTCGTTCTCGCTCGAGGCGACCGCGCCGGCGGTGAGCGTCGCGCGCTCCCAGTGGTGGGTGACCCGCAGGTCGCCGGCGCGTCGCCGCTCGGACAGCCGCGACGCGCCCGACACCGCCGAGTGCCAGCGCGGCGAGGCGCCGGAGACGGTGTCCTGCAGCGCGACCGCGTCGATCGTCCAGCGGCCGGCGACGGGCAGCTTCAGGCCGATCGACGGCGAGTCGACCCGGATCCGGTCGAAGCCGGGCTGTCCGTCGCGGTAGTGCAGCCAGCGCACGTCGAGCTGCGCGCGCTCGGGCGGGCCGCTCGCCTCGGCGGGCGGGGCGACGCCGGGCAGCGCGAGCGCGGCGGCGAGCAGGGCGGGGCGGGCGCGAGCGGGGATCGGCATCGGGGCGCGTCGGGTCTCGGGGCGTTCAGTTGCAGCCGCAGCCGCCGCCGCCGACGCCGAGCCCGCCCGGAGCCGCCTCGCGGCTGCCGTAGACGGACGCGGCGTTGCGCGCGTCGAGCGAGCCGGCGTCGAACGCCATCTCGGGGCGGGCGAGGTCGCCCTTCTGCCAGGGCTCGACGCGCGGCAGCGACGCGCAGCCGGCGAGCGCCGAGACGAGCGCGAGGACGAGGAGCGGACGGGTCATCGGGACGGGCCTCATCGGCGGGCGAGCGCGTCGCGGATCCGCGCCTCGAGCGCGTCGGCGTCGCCGTCGCGGAAGCCCGCGTGGACGGAGAGCACGCGCCCGTCGGCGCCCACCAGCACCGAGCTCGGCATCGCGCGGATCGCGAAGCGGCGGGCGGCCTCGCCGGCCGGATCCCAGGCGACGCGGAAGCTCGCCGGCGTCTCGGCGAGGAAGCGGCGCGCGTCGGCGCCGCGCGCGTCGACGTTGACCGCGAGCACGACGAGCCCCTGCGGGCCGTAGCGCTCGTGGAGCGCGTTCATCCAGGGGAACGAGCGCCGGCAGGGCGCGCACCACGACGCCCAGAAGTCGAGCAGCACCACCTTGCCGCGCTGCGCGGCGAGCGCCAGCGCGCCGTCGTCGGTCGCGAGCTCGATCGCCGGCACCGGATCGCCGGCGACCGGCGCGGGGCGGTCGGTCGCGGCGGCACGGGCGGGGGGGGCGGGCGACGAGGCGGCGAGCACCGCCGCGACGAGCGCGGCGGCCGTGGATCGGGATCGGGGCATGCCCGGGCTCCGGCGACGGGACCGGCCCATTCTGGGTCGCCGTCCGCCGGGCGCGCCCGCGGGCGCGACGAGCGGTCGGGGCGCCGCGACGGGCGCCCTCGACGCGCGGTCAGTTCCGCGCCAGCTGCTTCAGCGCGAGCTTGATGCCTTCGGACACGCCGGTGTCGGCGGGCACCTGCTTGACGGCGGCCGCCGCCTCGCGCTCGGAGTAGCCGAGCGACAGCAGCGCGCGCAGGATGTCGGCGCTGCGATCGGTGACCGACGCGTGGCCGCCGACGCCCTGCAGCTCGGGCGCGAGCTTGCCCTTCAGCTCGAGCAGCAGCCGCTCGGCGGTCTTCTTGCCGATGCCGGGCACCTTCACGAGCCGGCCGGTCTCCTGCATGGCGACCGCCTGGATCAGGTCGCCCACCGACAGGCCCGACAGCACCGCGAGCCCGGTGCGCGGGCCGATGCCGGAGATGCGGATCAGCTCGCGGAACACCGAGCGCTCGGCCTCGGTCAGGAAGCCGTAGAGCAGCTGCGCGTCCTCGCGCACGACGAGGTGCGTGAGCAGCACGATGCGCTCGCCCGCCGCCGGCAGGTCGTAGAACGTGCTCATCGGCACGTCGACCTCGTAGCCGACGCCCTGCACGTCGACCAGCACCTGCGGCGGCACCTTGGCGACCAGCGTGCCGACGAGCCGCCCGATCACGACACGACCACCCGGCCGCGGCGCACGCGGATGCCGCGGCGCGAGAACGCGGACGCGGGCAGCTCGGGGCTCGCGGCGGTGCCCGCCTCGGCGGGCTGCACCGCCCGCGCGACGCCCGCGCTGCCGTTGCGCAGCCGCGGCGCGCGCACCTTGGAGGCCTGCGGCAGCGCCGCGGCGCCGGCGAGCAGCGCGTCGACGAGCGCGCCGGCGTTCGCGTGGCAGGCCGCGCAGGCGAGCGCGTCGGCCGCGTCCTTGGTCGGCGTGCCCGGCAGCGACAGCAGCCGCACGACCATCGCCTGCACCTGCTCCTTGCTCGCGCGCCCGTAGCCGACCACCGACTGCTTGATCTGCATCGGCGTGTACTCGGCCACCGGCAGCCCCGCGGTGGCGAGCGCGCAGAGCGCCGCGCCGCGCGCCTGCCCGAGCAGCAGCGTCGAGTTGGGGTTCACGTTGACGAAGACCTTCTCGACCGCGGCGAAGCGCGGCCGGTACTCGGCGATCACCTCCTGCACCTGGCGGAAGATCACCGCGAGCCGCGCGGGCAGCTCGCCGTCGGGCACGCGGATCACGCCGCTCGCGACGTACGCGAGGCGACCGGACCCGGCGCGCTCGACGACGCCGAAGCCGGTCAGCCGCAGGCCGGGGTCGATGCCGAGGATGCGTTCCATCGCGGCGATGATACGCGGCGCGGAGGCCGCCCGCGCCCGCGGTCAGTGACGGAAATGCCGGATGCCGGTGAACACCATCGCGACCCCGCGCTCGTCGGCGGCGGCGATCACCTCGTCGTCGCGCACCGAGCCGCCAGGCTGGATCACCGCCGTGGCGCCGGCATCGACGACCACGTCGAGGCCGTCGCGGAACGGAAAGAACGCGTCGGAAGCGACCACCGAGCCGGCGAGCGACAGGCCGGCGTTCTGCGCCTTGATCGAGGC
>DASPJX010000326.1:0-2123 GCA_035628395.1 Burkholderiaceae bacterium
GGCCGGCGCACCGCCTCGCCCCGCGACCGGCGCACCGCCTCGCCCCGCGACGGGCGCGTCGCCTCGGCCCGCGACCGGCGCACCGCCTCGGCCCGCGGCCGGCGCGTCGCCCGGGCCCGCGGGCGCGCCGCCTCAGCCCGCGGGCGCCGCGGCGCCTCGGCCCGCGAGGCGGGCCCGCGCGCGGGCGATCGCGGCGCGCACCTGCGCGGGCGCGGTGCCGCCGACGTGGTCGCGGGCGGCGACCGAGCCCTCGGGCGTCAGCACGTCGTACACGTCCTGGTCGACCAGCGGGCTGAACGCGCGCAGCGCCTCGAGCGGGAGCTCGGCGAGGTCGCGGCCGGAGTTGGCCGCCGTGCGCACCGCGTGCGCGACGGCCTCGTGCGCGTCGCGGAACGGCAGGCCCTTCTTCACCAGGTAGTCGGCGAGGTCCGTGGCGGTAGAGAAGCCCTCTGCGGCGGCCGCGCGCATCCGCGCGGCGTTCACCCGGATGCCGCCGGCGAGGTCGGCGAAGATCCGCAGCGTCGCGATCACGGTGTCGGCCGTGTCGAACAGCGGCTCCTTGTCCTCCTGGTTGTCCTTGTTGTACGCGAGCGGCTGGCCCTTCATCAGCACGAGCAGCGCCATCAGGTGACCGGCGACGCGGCCGGTCTTGCCGCGCGCGAGCTCGGGGACGTCCGGGTTCTTCTTCTGCGGCATGATCGAGCTGCCGGTGCAGAACCGGTCGGCGAGGTCGACGAAGCCGACGCGCGGGCTCATCCAGATCACCAGCTCCTCGGACAGCCGCGAGACGTGCGTCATCACCAGCGCGGCCGCCGCGCAGAACTCGATCGCGAAGTCGCGGTCGGACACCGCGTCGAGCGAGTTGCCGCAGACCCCGTCGAAGCCCAGCTCGCGCGCGACGCGCTCGCGGTCGATCGGGAAGCTCGTGCCGGCGAGCGCCGCCGCGCCGAGCGGCAGCCGGTTCACGCGCCGGCGGCAGTCGGCCATGCGCTCGGCGTCGCGCGAGAACATCTCGACGTACGCCATCAGGTGGTGGCCGAAGGTGACCGGCTGCGCGACCTGCAGGTGCGTGAAGCCCGGCATGATCGTGTCGGCGTGCGCGTCGGCGACGTCGACCAGCGCGCGCTGCAGCGCCTCGAGCAGGCCCACGGTCTCGTCGATCGTCGCGCGCAGCCACAGCCGGATGTCGGTGGCGACCTGGTCGTTGCGCGAGCGGGCGGTGTGCAGGCGCTTGCCGGCGTCGCCCACCAGCTCGGTCAGCCGCTTCTCCACGTTCAGGTGCACGTCCTCGAGGTCGATCGACCAGGCGAACTCGCCGCGCTCGATCTCGCCGCGGATCGTCGCCATGCCGTCGCGGATCGCGTCCAGGTCGGCCTGCGTGATCAGCCCCACCTCGCGCAGCATCGACGCGTGCGCGAGCGAGCCCTCGATGTCGAACGGCGCGAGCCGCTTGTCGAAGTCGACCGACGCGGTGTAGCGCTTGACCAACTCGGCCACCGGCTCGGAGAAGCGCGCCGACCACGCTTCGGATTTCTTGGCGAACTGATCTGTCATACTGTCCGACCCATGGGGCCCAGCGACGCGAAAACCGCGGAGTATAAGCCGCCGGCCCCCGCGGCCGGCGCGACGGCCGCATCGACCCCGCGGGCCCGGCGCCAGTCCGAAGGCGCCCAGGCGCCGCTGATCCCCGACACCTGCAACCTCGGCATCGTGCTGCGCACGCTGGTGCCGCTCAACCTGCTGGCGATGCTGGCGGCGATCGCGGCCACCACCGGCCCGTACGACGCGGCCACCCGCTTCCTGTCGATGGCCGCGCACCTCGAGCCGGTCGCGCTGGGCTCGCTGGTCGGGCTGTGCCTCGCGCGCAAGGTCGTCAACGGCATGCGCCACGCGGTGCAGTGGACGGTCGCGCTCGGCCTGCCCGCGGCGCTGTCGCTCGTCGCGTCGCTGGTGCTGCACCGCCTGAACGAGCCGGGCCTGGCCGGATCGGAGCTCGTCTGGTGGACGGTCGCCCGGGTCGCGGTCGCCGCGGTGGTCGCCTGGCTGTTCGTCGAGTACTTCCGGCTGCGCGCCCGCGCGTTCTCGCCGTCGTTCTCCGAGGCGCGGCTGCAGGCGCTGCAGGC
>DASPJX010000327.1:0-11781 GCA_035628395.1 Burkholderiaceae bacterium
GACGGCATCGAGGACCTGCGCAACGCCGAGGGCCACGGCCTGCTCGACGTGTGGATGAGCCACGGCGACAAGGTCGCCGAGCTGCCGCCCGGATTCGTGCTGATGGCCTCGACCGCGAGCTGCCCGATCGCCGGCATGGCCGACGAGGCGCGCCGCTTCTACGGCGTGCAGTTCCACCCCGAGGTCACGCACACGAAGCAGGGCACGGCGCTGCTGCGCCGCTTCGTGCTCGACGTGTGCGGCGCGCGCGCCGACTGGACGATGCCCAACTTCGTCGACGAGGCGGTCGCCCGGATCCGCGAGCAGGTCGGCGCCGAGCAGGTGATCCTCGGCCTGTCCGGCGGCGTCGACTCGTCGGTGGCCGCCGCGCTGATCCACCGCGCGATCGGCGACCAGCTGACCTGCGTGTTCGTGGACCACGGCCTGCTGCGTCTCGACGAGGCGAAGCAGGTGATGAAGACCTTCGGCGAGAGCCTCGGCGTGACGGTGGTGCACGTCGACGCGTCGGACGAGTTCATGCGCAAGCTCGCGGGCGTGTCCGACCCCGAGGCGAAGCGCAAGGCGATCGGCGCCGAGTTCGTCGAGGTGTTCCAGCGCGAGGCCGCGCGGATCCGCGACGCGAAGTGGCTCGCGCAGGGCACGATCTATCCCGACGTCATCGAGTCGGCCGGCGCGAAGACGAAGAAGGCGACGACGATCAAGTCGCACCACAACGTCGGCGGGCTGCCGGAGACGCTGCACCTGAAGCTGCTCGAGCCGCTGCGCGAGCTGTTCAAGGACGAGGTCCGCAAGCTCGGCATCGCGCTCGGGCTGCCGCCCGCGATGGTGTACCGGCATCCGTTCCCGGGTCCCGGCCTCGGCGTGCGGATCCTCGGCGAGGTCAGGCGCGAGTACGCGGACCTGCTGCGCCGCGCCGACGCGATCTTCATCGAGGAGCTGCGCCAGACGCGCGCCACCGAGCGCGACGCGGCCGCGGGGCTCGTCGCCGCCGATGAGGTCGGGCGCTCGTGGTACGAGCTCACCTCGCAGGCCTTCGCGGTGTTCCTGCCGGTGCGATCGGTGGGCGTGATGGGCGACGGCCGCACCTACGAGCACGTGGCCGCGCTGCGCGCGGTGCAGACCCAGGACTTCATGACCGCGCACTGGGCGCACCTGCCGCACGAGCTGCTCGGGCGGGTGTCGAACCGGATCATCAACGAGGTCCGGGGCATCAACCGCGTGGTGTACGACGTCTCGGGCAAGCCGCCCGCGACGATCGAGTGGGAGTGACGCCGGTCCCGCCCGCCCCGACCGAACGCGCGGCGCTGATCGGTCGGCTCGCCGCCCTCGGCGAGGTCGACCTCGCGGTGATCGGCGGCGGCGCGACCGGCCTGGGCGTCGCGCTCGACGCCGCGGTGCGCGGCTTCTCGGTGGTGCTGCTCGAGGCGCACGACTTCGCGAAGGGCACGTCCTCGCGGGCGACCAAGCTGGTGCACGGCGGCGTGCGCTACCTCGCGCAGGGCGACCTGCCGCTGGTGCGCGAGGCGCTGCGCGAGCGCGCGGCGCTGCTGCGCAACGCGCCGCACCTGGCCGGCCCGGTCGCGTTCGTGATGCCGGCCTACCGCTGGTGGGAGGCCTCGTACTACGGGCTCGGGCTGTCGGTGTACGACCGGCTCGCCGGCCGCGCCGGGCTCGGGCGCACGCGACGCCTCGACCGGGCGCAGACGCTGGCCGAGCTGCCCGGCGCGCGCGCGGACGGGCTGCGCGGCGGCGTGCTGTACTGGGACGGGCAGTTCGAGGACGCGCGGCTCGCGCTCGCGATCGCGCGCACCGCGGCCGCGCGCGGCGCGCTGCTGCTCAACCACGTCGGCGTCGTCGGCCTGCTGCACGAGGCCGGGCGCGTGGCGGGCGTGCTCGCCGAGGACCGCGAGACCGGCGCCCGGCACGAGGTCCGGGCGCGCGCGGTCGTCAACGCGACCGGCGTCTGGGTCGACGAGATCCGGGCGCACGCGGGCGGCGCGAGCGGTCGTCGCATCGAGCCGCTGGTGACGCCGAGCCAGGGCGTGCACCTGGTCGTCGACCGCGCGTTCCTGCCCGGCGAGCGCGCGCTGCTCGTGCCCTCGACCGAGGACGGCCGAGTGCTGTTCGCGGTGCCCTGGCTCGGTCGCACGGTGCTCGGCACCACCGACACGCCGCGCGGCGACGCGTCGTTCGAGCCGCGCCCGTTCGCCGAGGAGGTCGACTTCGTGCTGCGCGAGGCGGGCCGCTACCTCGCGCGCGCGCCGCGCCGCGAGGACGTGACGAGCGCGTGGGTCGGGCTGAGGCCGCTGGTGCGGCCGGTCGGCGGGAGCGGCGAGACGAAGCGGATCAGCCGCGAGCACACCGTCGAGGTCGACGCCTCGGGGCTGGTGACGGTCACCGGCGGCAAGTGGACGACGTACCGCGCGATGGCCGAGGACGTGCTCGCGCGCTGCGCCGACGCGGGGCTGATCGCCCGCCGCCCGGCCGGCGGGACGGTGCGCCTGCCGCTGGTGGGCTCGACCGCCTCGACGCCGGACGCGCGCCCGCTCGCCGACCCGCCCGGCCTGCACCTGTACGGCGACGAGGCCGACGCGGTGCGCGCGCTGCCGGGCGCCGACGCGATGCTGGGCGGCGGGCTCACCGAGGCGATGGTCCGCTTCGCGGCACGCCACGAGTACGCCCGCACCGTGGAGGACGTGCTCGCGCGCCGCTCGCGGCTGCTGTTCCTCGACGCGGCGCTCGCCGCCTCGCTCGCGCCGCGGGTCGGGGCGATCCTGCTCGAGGAGACCGGGCGCGATCCGGCGACCGACGCGTTCGTCGCGCTCGCGCGCGAGTACGGCACGCTGCCCGGCTGAGCGCGGCCGATGGACAGCCGCCGTCGGCCGTGCTCCGATGCCCCCGCCATGGAAGACGTCGATTCCGCGTTCATGCGACTCGCGCTCGAGCAGGCGCGCCGGGCCGGCGAGGCCGGCGAGGTGCCGGTCGGCGCGGTCGTCGTGCGCGACGGCGCGGTCGTCGGCACCGGGTTCAACCATCCGATCGGCGCGCACGATCCGAGCGCGCACGCCGAGATCGGCGCGATGCGGGCGGCCGCGCGCGCGCTCGGCAACTACCGGCTGGTCGGCTGCTCGCTCTACGTGACGCTCGAGCCCTGCGCGATGTGCGCCGGCGCGATCCAGCACGCGCGGATCGCGCGGCTCGTCTGGGGGGCGGCCGACGCCAAGACCGGGGCCTGCGGCAGCGTCGTCGACCTGTTCGCCGAGCCCCGGCTCAACCACCACGCGACGGTGCGCGGCGGCGTGCTCGCCGACGAGTGCGTGGCGACGCTGCGCGCGTTCTTCGCCCGACGGCGGGCCGAGGCGCGCGAGCGCAGGCTCGCGGCGCCGCCCGGAAACGACGCGCCCCGCGGAGGCGGGGCGTCGTGAGCCGGGAGCCGGCGGGGCGGGGGCCTACTGCACCCGCGCCTTGTCGCGCAGGTCCTTCTGCAGCGTCTGGATCCGGCGGCGCTCGAGCTCCTGCTTGATCTGCGGCGCGACCTGCTCGACCGGCGGCGGGGCCTGGTCGCGGACGTCGTCGAGCCGGATCACGTGCCAGCCGAAGTCGGTCTTGACCGGCATCTCGGTGTACTTGCCCTTCTCGAGCTTGACCATCGCCTCGGCGAACGGCTTGACGAAGGTGTCCGGACCGTTCCAGTCGAGGTCGCCGCCG
This sequence comes from Burkholderiaceae bacterium, assembly GCA_035628395.1. GTDB lineage: Bacteria > Pseudomonadota > Gammaproteobacteria > Burkholderiales > Burkholderiaceae_E > UBA4615. Next base: position 3,709 of record DASPJX010000327.1, read on the forward strand.
TTCGGCGCCGAGCCCGGGTCCTTCGACTTCTTCGCGAGCTCCTCGAACTTCGCGCCCTTCTTCAGCTGGTCGACGATGCCCTTGGCCTCGGCCTCGGTCTCGACCAGGATGTGACGGGCCTTGTACTCCTTGTCGCCCGACGGCTTGGCGAGCTTGTCGTACTCGGCCTTGACGTCGGCGTCGCCGACCGGATTGCTCTTCAGGTGCTCGCGGATCATCGCGCGGATCAGGATGTCCTGGCGCGAGCTGTCGAGCTGGCGCTGCACCTCGGGGTTGCGCGCGAGCCCCTTGCGCTCGGCCTCCTGCGAGAAGATCTCCCGCGCGATCAGCTCCTCGCGCACCGCGTTGCGGAGCTCGGGGCTGTCCGGGCGTCCCTGCTGCACGAGCGCGGCGACGAACTCGTCGACGCGCGACTTCGGGATCGCCTTGCCGTTGACGATCGCGGCGTTCTGGGCCTGGGCGGCCCCGGCACCGAGCGACAGCGCGACGAGCACGGCGGACACGGCGTGACGGGTGGATGCGTTCATGGGACGTGCGTGGGGGGTGGACGGACGGGAGGAGGGGACGCGACCGCCTCGGGCGCGGCGCTCCGGCGAGGGCTCAGGTCCGCTCGCCGGCTTCGTCGGGTGACCGGGCGACGATCACCAGGGCGTGGACGCGGTGAGGCATCCAGTCCTTGACGGCATCATACACGAGCCGGTGGCGGGCCACGGTCGGGCGTCCGGCGAAGCGCGGCGACACGATCCGCACCGTGTAGTGGCCGGCGCCGCCCGACGAGCCGGCGTGGCCGGCGTGCAGGTGGCTGTCGTCCTGGAGCTCCACCGGATCGCCGGGGAAGGCCTGCGCGAAGCGCTCGCGCAGCTCGTCGAGGCTCGGGCGCATCAGCTCGGATCCTGGACGTGGCGGCCGATCCAGACCGCCTGCAGCACGACGAACACCAGCGTGAGCCCGAGCGTGCCGAACAGCTTGAAGTTGACCCAGGCGTCGAGCGAGAACGAATAGGCGACGACCACGTTGAGCACCGCCATCGCCGCGAAGAACGCGGTCCAGGCGAGCGTGAGCCGGCTCCAGGCCTCGTCGGGCAGCGCGATCTGCGCGCCCATGATCGAGCGCAGCGGATTGCGCCCGGTGAAGCGCGGCGCGAGCAGCAGCGCACCGGCGAACAGCGCGTACAGCAGCGTCGGCTTCCACTTGATGAAGGTCTCGTCGTGGAACGCGAGCGTCATGCCGCCGAAGACGACGATCAGCACGAGGCTCGCCCACTGCATCGGCTCGACGGTCTTGCGGCGCAGCTTCAGCCACGCGATCTGCGCGACGGTCGCGGCGATCGCGACGCCGGTGGCCGCGTAGATGTCGCCGAGCTTGAAGGCGACGAAGAACAGGATCACCGGAAAGAGGTCGAAGAGCAGCTTCATCGCAATGGGGGCCTGCGGCGTCCGGCGGGAGGCCGGACGCGGCGCTCCGGGCGCGGCGTTCGCGGAGCCGACATTCTAAGGGCGGCGGCCGCGCGCCGTGTCCGCGCGGGCGCCGGGGGCCTGCTTGACGGCACGATCCCCGCTGGACAACATCCGTGCCTCGGCGCGGCGCCCGGCGGCCGCGCGGTCGCCGCTCCTCCCTTCCCGACACCTCGAAACGCCAAGGAGACGTTCCATGCAGGGCCTGATGATGGACATGCCGCTGCTCGTGTCCAACCTGCTGCGCCACGCGGCTCGCCACTTCCCCGACGTCGAGATCGTCTCGCGCCGGGTCGAGGGCGACCTGCACCGCTACACGTACAAGGACTGCCACGCCCGCGCCGCCCGGCTCGCGGACGCGCTCCGGGGACGCGGCGTCGGGGTGGGCGATCGCGTCGCCTCGCTCGCCTGGAACGGCTACCGGCACATGGAGGTGTACTACGCGGTGGGCGGCATGGGCGCCGTCATCCACACGATCAACCCGCGGCTGCATCCCGAGCAGATCGCCTGGATCGTCAACCACGCCGAGGACCGCTACCTCGCGTTCGACCTGACCTTCGCGCCGATCGTCGAGGCGATCGCCGCGCACTGCCCGCGGGTCCGCGGCTGGATCGCGATGTGCGACCGCGACCGGATGCCGTCGAGCGGCAGGATCCCGAACCTGATCTGCTACGAGGACCTGCTCGCCGAGGGCGGCGACGGTTACGTGTGGCCGGAGCTCGACGAGCGCTCGGCGCTCGGCCTGTGCTACACCTCGGGCACCACCGGCAATCCGAAGGGCGCGCTCTACAGCCATCGCTCGTCGGTGCTGCACGCCTACGCGGCGGCGCTGCCCGACGCGATGGGCTGCTCGGCGCGCGACTCGATCCTGCCGGTCGTGCCGATGTTCCACGTCAACGCGTGGGGCCTGCCGTACATCGCGCCGCTGACGGGCGCGAAGCTGGTGTTCCCCGGCCCGGCGCTCGACGGCAAGTCGCTCTACGAGCTGTTCGAGGGCGAGAAGGTCACCTACTCGGCCGGCGTGCCGACGGTCTGGCTCGGGCTGCTGCAGTACGTGTCGTCCAACAACCTGAAGTTCTCGACGTTCCGCCGGACGGTGATCGGCGGCTCCGCCTGCCCGCCGGCGATGATCCGCGCGTTCCGCGAGCAGTACGACGTCGACGTCATCCACGCCTGGGGCATGACCGAGATGAGCCCGCTCGGCACGCTGTCGAGGCTGCAGAACAAGCACCTCGACCTGCCCGAGGACGCCCAGCAGAAGATCCTCGAGAAGCAGGGCCACGTGATCTTCGGCGTCGACATGAAGATCGTCGGCGACGACGGGCGGGACCTGCCCTGGGACGGCAAGACCTACGGCGACCTGCTGGTGCGCGGCCCCTGGGTCATCAAGGAGTACTACAAGGGCGAGGGCGGCGATCCGCTGCGCTACGACGACGAGGGACGCGGCTGGTTCCCGACCGGCGACGTCGCGACGATCGACGCCGACGGCTACATGCAGATCACCGACCGCAGCAAGGACGTGATCAAGTCGGGCGGCGAGTGGATCAGCTCGATCGACCTGGAGAACCTGGCGATCGCCCACCCCGCGGTCGCGCAGGCGGCGGTGATCGGCATCGCGCACCCGAAGTGGGACGAGCGCCCGCTGCTGGTCGTGGTGAAGAAGCCGGGCGCCGAGGTGACCCGCGAGGAGCTGCTCGGCTTCTACGAAGGCAAGATCGCCAAGTGGTGGACGCCCGACGACGTCCAGTTCGTCGAGTCGATCCCGCTGGGCGCGACCGGCAAGATCCTGAAGACCCGGCTGCGCGAGACCTTCAAGGACTACCGGCTGCCGTCCGCCTGAGCGCCCGCGTCGCGTCGTCGGCCGCGCCGCCGACGGCGCGGCGGTGCGCGCTCGCGGTCGCCCGGACCGTCGCCGCGACCGTCCTCGAGCGCGGCCGATTCGCGCCCGGACGGGGCCGCCGCCCGGCTTCGCCGCGGCCGTCCTCCCGGCTCCGGAACGCTCCGCGCCGGGCTCCCGGCACTCCGCTATAGTGAAGGGCTGCATCCGCCGGGACGGGCCTCGCCCCGCGCCCGGTCGTTGTTCCCAATAAAAAGCACGACCGTTCGATTCCGACGAGGAGCACGACACCCATGACCCAAGCCCAGTACCGCCAGGACGGAGAGATCGCCGTCGTCACGATGGACAACCCGCCGGTCAACGGCCTCGGCTTCGACCTGCGCAGCGGCATCGACGCGGGCGTGCGCCGCGCGCTCGGCGATCCGTCGGTCAAGGCGATCGTCCTGACGGGAACGGCGAGGGCGTTCTCCGGCGGCGCCGACATCCGCGAGTTCAACTCGCCGAAGTCGACCGCCACGCCGAACCTGAACGACCTGATCAACCTGATCGAGAACGCCGACAAGCCGGTGATCGCCGCGGTCGGCGGCCTCGCGCTCGGCGGCGGCAACGAGCTCGCGCTCGGGTGCCACTACCGCGTGTGCGCGCCCGGCACGATGATCGGCCTGCCCGAGGTCAACCTCGGCCTGCTGCCCGGCGCGGGCGGCACGCAGCGGCTGCCGCGCCTGATCGGCGCCGCCAAGGCGCTCGACATGATCGTGAGCGGCAACCCGATCCGCGCCGAGGAGGCGGTGAAGCTCGGCTACGGCTCGAAGGTCGTCGAGGGCGACCTCGTCGAGGGCGCGATCGCGTTCGCGCGCGAGGTGGTCGCGTCGGGCTCGGCGCGGCCGAAGATCCGCGACCGCTCGGTCGACCCGGCCTCGATGCCCGGCGGCGTCGACGCGTTCTTCGCGCAGGCGCGCGAGCACGTCGCGAAGACCTACCGCGGCTTCCCGGCGCCGATGAAGAACCTCGAGTGCGTCGAGGCGGCGGTGAAGAAGCCGTTCGACGAGGGCATCAAGGTCGAGCGCACGCTGTTCGAGGGGCTGGTCGAGGGCACCGAGTCGAAGGCGATGCGCCACGCGTTCTTCGCCGAGCGCGCCGCCGCCAAGATCCCCGACGTGCCCGACGACACGCCGACCCGCCCGATCAAGTCGGCCGCGGTGATCGGCGCCGGCACGATGGGCGGCGGCATCACGATGAACTTCCTCAACGCCGGGATCCCGGTGACGCTGCTCGAGACCAAGCAGGAGGCGCTCGACCGGGGCGTCGCCACGATCCGGCGCAACTACGAGGCGACCGCGAAGAAGGGCCGGATGACGGCCGAGCAGGTCGAGCAGCGGATGGCGATGGTCCGGCCGACGCTGTCGTACGCCGACCTCGCGCAGGCCGACATCGTCGTCGAGGCGGTGTTCGAGGACATGGACGTCAAGAAGACCGTCTTCGAGCAGCTCGACGCGACGATGAACCCCGGCGCGATCCTCGCGTCGAACACCTCGACGCTCGACGTCGACCGGATCGCGTCGTTCACGAAGCGGCCGCAGGACGTGATCGGCACGCACTTCTTCTCGCCCGCCAACGTGATGCGCCTGCTCGAGGTGGTGCGCGGCAAGGCGACCGGCAAGGACGTGCTCGCGACCACGATGCAGCTCGCCAAGAAGATCAAGAAGGTCGGCGTGGTCTCGGGCGTGTGCGACGGCTTCATCGGCAACCGGATGATCGAGCAGTACTCGCGGCAGGCGGGCTTCCTGCTCGAGGAGGGCTGCACGCCGCAGCAGGTCGACGGCGCGATCGAGCGCTGGGGCTTCGCGATGGGCCCGTTCCGCATGGGCGACCTCGCGGGCAACGACGTCGGCTGGTACATCCGCAAGCGTCGCTACCAGGAGAAGCCGCACCTGCGCTACAGCCGCACGGCGGACCTGCTGTGCGAGATGGGGCGCTTCGGGCAGAAGACCTCGGCCGGCTGGTACGACTACAAGGCGGGCGACCGCACCGCGCATCCGTCGCCGGTCGTCGAGAAGATGCTGACCGAGGAGCGCGCGCGCCTCGGCGTCGCGCCGCGGCAGGTGTCGGACGAGGAGATCGTGCACCGGCTGCTGTTCGCGCTGGTCAACGAGGCGGCCTACATCCTCGAGGAAGGCATCGCGCTGCGGGCCTCGGACATCGACATCATCTACCTGACCGGCTACGGCTTCCCGCGCTACCGCGGCGGGCCGATGTTCTACGCCGACACCGTCGGGCTGCCGAAGGTCGTCGAGATCATGAAGGGCTTCGCCGCCAACCCCAACGCCGACCCGACGTTCTGGACGCCGGCGCCGCTGCTCGCGAAGCTCGCCGCCGACGGCAAGCGCTTCAACGGCTGAACCGATCCACCGAATCCACAGGGAGCATCCCACCATGCGTGAAGCAGTCATCGTCTCCACCGCCCGCACCGGTCTGGCCAAGTCCTGGCGCGGCTCGCTCAACATGACCCACGGCGCGACGATGGGCGGTCACGTCGTCAAGTCCGCGCTCGAGCGCGCCCGCGTCGAGCCGGCCGAGGTCGAGGACGTGATCATGGGCTGCGCGAACCCCGAGGGGGCGACCGGCTCGAACATCGCGCGCCAGATCGCAATCGCCGCCGGCTGCCCGGTGACGGTCTCGGGCGTCACCGTCAACCGCTTCTGCTCGTCGGGCCTGCAGACGATCGCGATGGCCGCGCAGCGGATCATGTCGGGCGAGGGCGACGTGTACGTCGCCGGCGGCGTCGAGTCGATCTCGCTCGTGCAGAACGACATGAACAAGAAGGACCTGATCGACCCGCACCTGAAGAAGGCGAAGCCCGAGGTCTACTGGCCGATGCTGCAGACCGCGGAGATGGTCGCCAAGCGCTACGGCATCGCCCGCGAGGTCCAGGACCAGTACGGCGTGCAGAGCCAGCAGCGCGCGGCGGCCGCCGCCGCGGCCGGCCGCACCCGCGAGGAGATCGTGCCGATCACCGTCGACATGAAGGTCGTCGACAAGCAGACCGGCGTCGAGACGGTGAAGTCGGTCACGCTGGACCGCGACGAGGGCATCCGCGCCGACACGACCTACGAGGGCGTCTCGCAGATCAAGCCGGCGATCGAGGGCGGCGTGATCGCGGCCGGCAACGCGAGCCAGTTCTCGGACGGCGCGGGCGCGTGCGTGCTGATGGAGCGCAGCCTCGCGGAGAAGCGCGGCCTGCCGATCCTGGGCGTCTTCCGCGGCTTCGCGGTCGCCGGCTGCGAGCCGGACGAGATGGGCATCGGACCGGTGTTCGCGATCCCGAAGCTGCTCAAGCGCCACGGCCTCAAGGTCTCGGACATCGACCTGTGGGAGCTGAACGAGGCGTTCGCGGTGCAGGTGCTGTACATCCGCGACCACCTCGGCATCGACAACGAGAAGCTGAACGTCAACGGCGGCGCGATCGCGGTCGGCCATCCGTACGGCGTGTCGGGCCAGCGCCTGACCGGGCACCTGCTGCACGAGGGCAAGCGCCGCGGCGCGAAGCTCGGCGTGGTCACGATGTGCGTCGGCGGCGGCATGGGCGCGGCCGGGCTCTTCGAGATCGCCTGAGCGTGTCCGCGGCGGCGGCGTCGGTCGCCGCCGCGGGGCCGGGACCGGCCGCGGAACCGGCCGTCGGCACCGCGCGCCGTGCGCGGCGCGACCTGGAGGACGAAGGGTGGAGTCGAAGCTGCTGAATCCGCGGGACCTGTCGTTCCTGCTCTACGAGTGGCTGGGCGTCGAGCGGCTGTGCGAGCGGCCGCGCTACGCCGAGCATTCGCGCGAGACCTTCGACGCGGCGCTCGACACCGCGCGACGGATCGCCACCGATCACTTCTATCCGATCAACAAGCTGCTCGACGCCGAGGAGCCGAGCTTCGACGGCGAGCGCGTGCACCTGCCCGAGCCGCTCTCGGCGGCGCTCCGGGCGTTCGCCGAGTCGGGGATGATGGCCGCCGGCAACGACTTCGAGCTCGGCGGCATGCAGCTGCCCGAGACGGTCGCGCGGGCCGCGTTCGCGTGGTTCAGCGCGGCGAGCGTCTCGGGCGTCGGCTACCCGTTCCTCACCCAGGCCAACGCGAATCTGCTGCTCGCGCACGGCAGCGACGCGCAGCGCGCGACCTGGGTGCCCCACCTGCTGTCCGGACGCTTCTTCGGGACGATGTGCCTGTCGGAGCCGCAGGCGGGCAGCTCGCTGTCGGACATCCGCACGCGCGCCGAGCCGCGCGGCGACGGCTCGTACCGGCTGTTCGGCAACAAGATGTGGATCTCGGGCGGCGAGCACGAGCTGACCGAGAACATCGTCCACCTGGTGCTCGCCAAGATCCCCGGCCCGGACGGCCGGCTCGTGCCCGGCACGAAGGGCATCTCGCTGTTCCTCGTGCCCCGGCGGCTGCTGGCCGACGACGGCTCGGTCGGCGAGCGCAACGACGTCGTGCTCGCGGGCCTGAACCACAAGCTGGGCTACCGCGGCACGACGAACACGCTGCTCAACTTCGGCGAGGGCCGCTTCACGCCCGGCGGCGAGGCGGGCGCGATCGGCTGGCTCGTCGGCGAGCCGGGGCAGGGCCTCGCGTGCATGTTCCACATGATGAACGAGGCGCGGGTCGGGGTCGGCCTGGGGGCCGCGTGCCTGGGCTACACCGGCTACCTGCACGCGCTCGACTACGCGCGCGACCGGCCGCAGGGCCGCCCGCCGCAGCACAAGGATCCGTCGCGTCCGCAGGTGCCGATCGTCGAGCA
>DASPJX010000328.1:0-8459 GCA_035628395.1 Burkholderiaceae bacterium
GCACGCGAGCGCGACCGGGCCGGAGCCGACGATCCGCCAGGAGGCGGCGGCGCCGGGCACGGCGCCGGACGCCGGCGGGGTCGCCGCCGGAGCCGCCGGAGCCGCCGGAGCCGCCGGAGCCGCCGGAGCCGCCGGAGCCGCCGAGGCCGCCGGGGCGGCCGGTGCGGCCGCCATCGGGATCGCCGCCGGGACGGCGGCCGGAATCGTCGCCGGAGGCACGGCGGCGCCGCGAGGCGGGTCCGCGTCAGTGCCCACGCATCAGCGCCTCGATGTCGTCGGCCGACTTCGGCACGTCGCGGGTCAGGATCTCGCAACCCGACGCGGTGACGAGCGCGTCGTCCTCGATCCGGATGCCGATGTCGTGGAAGGCCGCCGGCACGTCGTCGGCGGCGCGCACGTAGAGGCCGGGCTCGACGGTGGTGACCATGCCGGGGCGCAGCACGCGCCACGGCTTCTCGCCGCCCTCGGGCGCGGGCTCGCCCGGCTCGCGGTACTCGCCGCAGTCGTGGACGTCGATGCCCAGCCAGTGGCCCGTGCGGTGCATGTAGAAGCGGCGGAACGCGCCGCTCTCGATCGCGCCGTCGACGCTGCCCTGCACGAGGCCGTGGTCGACCATGCCCTGCACCAGCACGCGGACCGCGGCGTCGTGCGGGTCCATGAAGCGCGCGCCCGGGCGGGTACGGTCGATGGCGGCCGCCTGCGCGGCGAGCACCACGTCGTAGAGCGCCCGCTGCGGGCCGCTGAACCGGCCCGAGACCGGCCAGGTGCGGGTGATGTCGGACGCGTAGCCGTCGAGCTCGCAGCCCGCGTCGACCAGCAGCAGGTCCCCGTCGCGCAGCTCGGCGTCGTTCGACACGTAGTGCAGCACGCAGGCGTTGGCGCCGCCGGCCACGATCGAGCCGTATGCCGGGAACGGCGAGCCCCGGCGCCGGAACTCGTGCAGCAGCTCGGCCTCGATCTCGTACTCGCGGCGCCCGGGCGCGGTCGCGCGCATCGCGCGCACGTGCGCGGCGGCCGAGACCTGCGCCGCCCGGCGCATCACGTCGATCTCGTGCGCGTCCTTGACCAGGCGCATCTCGTCGAGCAGCGCGCGCACGTCCCAGGCGACGGCCGGCGCCGAGACGCCGGCGCGCGACTGCGCGCGCACCGCGGCGAGCCAGCGCTGGACCGCGGCGTCGCTGTCGGCGCGCCCGAGCGGATGCCAGATCGCCGGCGCGTCGGCGAGCAGGGCGGGCAGCTCGGCGTCGAGCGCCGCGATCGGGCGCGCGTCGTCGAAGCCGAAGCGCTCGGCCGCGGCCGCCGGGCCGAAGCGCCGGCCGTCCCAGATCTCGCGTTCCTCGTTCTTCTCGCGGCAGAAGAGGATCGAGCGCGTCGTCGACGGGCCGGCGACGATCACGACCACCGCCTCGGGCTCGGGGAAGCCGGTCAGGTAGTGGAAGTAGCTGTCCGGGCGGTACGGGTAGTGGGTGTCGCGGTTGCGCACGACCTCGGGCGCGGTCGCGACGACGGCGACGCCGCCGCCGCGCTCGCGCATGCGGTCGGCGAGCCTCGATCGGCGTTCGGAGAAGGGCTGCATCGCGTCCTCGATCTATCCGTGGGGGGTGAGGGCCCGGTCGAGCTCGGCGAGCCGCTGCGGCGTGCCGACGTCGACCCAGCGGCCGGCGTGGCGCTCGGCGCCCGCGAGGCCCGCGGCCGCGGCCGCGCGCAGCAGCGGCGCGAGCGGCGCACGGGCGCCCGGCTCGATGCCGGCGAACAGCGCCGGGTCGTAGACGCCGAGCCCGGCGAAGGTGAGTCTCGGCGCGTCGGCCGGCGCATCGGCGCGCAGCCGTCCGGCGTCGAGCACGAAGTCGCCGCGCGGATGGTGCGGCGGGTTGTCGACGAGCACGCACCACGCGCGCCAGCCGGACAGGCGCAGCCGCTCGCCGATCGTGCGGGCGCGGCCCACGTCCCAGTCGCACCAGACGTCGCCGTTGACCACCAGGAAGGGTGCGTCGCCGAGCAGCGGCAGCGCCCTCGCGATGCCGCCGGCGGTCTCGAGCGCCTCGCCCTCGGGCGACCAGCGGATCGACACGCCCCAGTCGCGGCCGTCGCCGAGCTCGGCCTCGAGCCGCTCGCCGAGCCAGGCGTGGTTGATCACCACCTCGCGCACGCCGGCGGCGGCCAGGCGCCGCAGGTGCCAGCCGATCAGCGGCACGCCGCCCGCGCGCAGCAGCGGCTTCGGGCAGGTGTCGGTCAGCGGGCGCATGCGCTCGCCGCGCCCGGCCGCGAGGATCATCGCGCGCATCGGCGGGCCCGTCAGAACGTGTAGCCGACGCCGCCGGCGTCGCCCTCGATGCGGTCGATCAGCTGCGCGAGCGGCCCGAACGCCGCGTAGCGGCGCACGACGTCGCGCACGTAGCGCAGCACGAGCGGCAGGTCGGCGAGGTAGCGGTCCTTGCCGTCGCGGTGGTACAGCCGCGCGAAGATGCCGAGCACCTTCAGGTGGCGCTGCAGGCCCATCCACTCGAAGTCGCGGTAGAAGTCGCCGAAGGCCTCGGGCATCGGCAGCCCCGCGGCGCGGGCGCGATCCCAGTAGCGGATCGCCCAGTCGAGCACCTGCTCCTCCTCCCAGCGGACGTACGCGTCGCGCAGCAGCGAGACCAGGTCGTAGGTGATCGGGCCGACCACCGCGTCCTGGAAGTCGAGGATGCCGGGGTTGCGGCCGTCGGGCAGCACCATCAGGTTGCGCGAGTGGTAGTCGCGGTGCACGTGCACCCGCGGCTGCGCGAGCACGTTCGAGAGGATCGTCTCGAAGGCCGCGTCGAGCGTCGCGCGCTCGGCGTCGGTCAGCTCGACGCCCTTGTGCCGGGCGACGTACCAGTCGGGGAAGAGCCGCAGCTCGCGCAGCAGCAGCTCGCGGTCGTAGGGCGGGAAGTCGTCGGGCGAGCCGGAGCGCTGGATCGCGACCAGCGCGCCGATCGCGTCGCGGTACAGCGCGGGCGCGCTCGTCGCGTCGAGCCGCGACAGGTAGGTGACGTCGCCGAGGTCCTCGAGCAGCAGGAAGCCGCGGGGCACGTCGGCCGCGACGATCCGGGGCACGCTCGCGCCGCTGCGCGCGAACACGCCGGCGGCGTGCACGAACGGGCGGCAGTCCTCCATCGGGGGCGGGGCGTCCATCGCCACGAGGCTGCCGCCCTGCGCCGGCGCGGCGTCCAGGCGGAAGTAGCGGCGGAAGCTCGCGTCGTTCGAGGCCGGACGCAGCGTGTCCGGCCGCAGTCCGAGGTCGGGGGGCAGCGCGTCGAGCCACGCGCGCAGCAGGTCGAGTCGGGTGTCCATGCGATCCCAGGTGGGCTCCCTATAATACGGGATCGAACCGACGCGCCCCGGGCGCCGCTTCCTCGGTCCCATGCGCCGTCCGCTCGCCGTTCCCGGTCTCGTCCCCCTCGCCGCCGCCCTGGCCACCGCCTTCGCGGCCGGGTCCGCCGTCGCGCAGCCGTCGGCGCGCGGCGTGCCGGGCTCGGCGCTGCGCCTCGAGACCGAGCTGCAGGCCGGCAACCTCGACGCCGACGCGCCGCGCCCGACCTTCGCGCGCGGCGAGCGCATCGACGGGCGGACCGGGCGCGAGACCACGCTCGAGGGCGGCGCCGAGATCCGCCGCGGCGGCACCGTCGTGCGCGGCGACCGCCTGACGCTGTACGAGGCCGACGACGAGGTGGTCGCGGTCGGCGACGTCCGCGTCGCCCGCGAGGGGCAGGTGTTCACCGGCCCGCAGCTGCGGCTCAGGCTCGACGCGAACGAGGGCACCTTCGAGTCACCGAGCTTCCTGCTGCCGCTGACCGGTGGGCGCGGGAGCGCCGAGCGCATCGACTTCCTCGGCCGCGGCCGCGTCGCGCTGACCCGCGCCTGGTACACGACCTGCCGGCCCGACGATCCCGACTGGTACCTGAAGGCCGAGCGGCTCACGATCGACCGCAACCTCGACGAGGGGGAGGCGCGCTCGGCCACGCTGTATTTCATGGACGTGCCGGTGCTGGCCTCGCCGTACTTCGGCTTCGCGCTCGGCGACGAGCGGCGCAGCGGCTTCCTGCCGCCGACGCTGTCGGCGACGAGCACGACGGGCGGCGAGGTGCGGCTGCCGTTCTACTGGAACATCGCCCCGAACCGCGACCTCACCGCCTACACCAACGTCAGCGGTCGGCGCGGCCTGCAGCTCGGCGGCATCGCCCGGTACCTGGGCGACACCTACAGCGGCACGACCACCTTCGAGTACAACCCTCAGGACCTCGAGGCGCGGCGCGAGCGCTGGGCGTTCAACAGCCTGCACAACGACCTCGACGTGGCCGGCTGGGCGCTGGGCTGGCAGCTGCGCGGCGTGTCCGACGACCGGTACTTCATCGACTACTCGCGCAACATCCTGCAGAGCGCCGACCGCAGCCTGCCGCGCAACGTGCTGGCCACCCGCGGCTTCGGCACCTGGACGGTCGCCGCGCAGGTGCTGCAGTACCAGAACATCCTCGAGGCGCGCGCGGCGCCGCCGTTCGACCGGCTGCCGCAGGTGACGGTCACCAACGCGCTGCGCGACCTCTACGGCTTCGACGTCAATTTCAGGGCCGACGCGGTGGCGTTCAGCCGCGACCTGCCGGGCTCGGCCGAGGGCGCGCGCCTGATCGCCAATCCGTCGATCGCCTATCCGATCGGCGGCTCGTCCTGGTTCGTCACGCCGAGGGCCTCGCTGCACGCGACCTCGTACCGGCTGAACGCGAATCCGTTCGGCGAGCGCGACATCGACCGCGTCGTGCCGACGCTGTCGATCGACTCGGGCCTGGTGTTCGAGCGCGACGCGACGCTCGGCGGACGCGCGGTGACGCAGACGCTCGAGCCCCGGCTCTTCTACGTCAACACGCCGTTCCGCGACCAGTCGCGGATCCCGGTGTTCGACGCGGGCGTGGCGAACTTCAACCTCGCGACGCTGTTCAGCGAGAACACCTTCGTCGGCGGCGACCGGATCGCCGACGCGAACCAGCTGACCGCCGGCGCGGTCTCTCGCTTCATCGACCCGGCGACCGGCATCGAGTCGCTGCGCCTCGCCGTCGCGCAGCGGCTGTACTTCGACGACCAGCGGGTGACGATCCCGGGCGTGCCGACGCGCACCGACGCGCGCTCGGACCTGCTGCTCGGCGCGGCCGGCGACCTCGGCGGCGGGCACAGCGTCGACGCGGCGATCCAGGTCTCGGTCGCCGACGGCTCGGTGCCGCGCGCCGGCGTGTCGTGGCGCTACTGGCCGTCGGCCGACCGGATCCTGAACGTCGCGCTGCGCTACCAGGAGCGCGACTACGCGCAGATCGACACCTCGTGGCGCTGGCCGGTGTCGGCGCGCTGGAGCACGCTCGGGCGGATCAACTACTCGGTGCTGACCGAGGGCATCAACCCCGTCACGCAGCAGCTCGGGCCGCTGTCGCCGCAGCTGCTCGAGGGCGTGCTCGGCTTCGAGTACGCGGCCGACTGCTGGCTGACCCGCGTGGTGTTCCAGCGCTTCGTGACGGCGACCCAGCAGCGCACCAGCGCGGTCTTCGTGCAGCTCGAGCTCGGCGGCCTCGCCCGGATCGGTCTCGACCCGTTCGATATACTGGTGCGCAACATCCCCGGCTACCGGCCGCCGTCGCAGCGGCCGGTCACGCCTTCCCGGTTCTACGGATACGAATGAAGCCTCGTCGACCGTCCCTGCGCGGCCTCGTCCTGGGCCTGGCGCTCGTCGCGCCGCTCGCCCCGGCGCAGCTGCGCGCGCCCGTGGCGCCGTCCGGCACGCCCGCTCCCGCGGCGCCCGCGCCCGCCGCCCCGATGGCGCTCGCGCGGCCGGCCTCGCCGCAGCTCGTCGACCGGGTCGTCGCGATCGTCAACGACGAGGCGATCACCGAGCGCGAGCTGACGCTGCGCACCGAGGCGATCGGCCGCCGGCTGGCCGGCCAGCGCGTGCAGCTGCCGCCCGAGGAGGAGCTGCGTCGCCAGGTGCTCGAGCGGATGATCGTCGACCGCGCGCAGGTGCAGTTCGCGCGCGACAACGGCGTGCGCATCGACGAGGCCGCGATCGACCGGGCGATCGCCCGGATCGCCGCCGACTCGGGCGCGAGCGTCGCGCAGCTGCGCCAGCGGATCGAATCGGACGGGCTGTCGTTCGCGACCTTCCGCCAGGAGGTCGCCTCGGAGCTGACGATCTCGCGGCTGCGCGAGCGTCAGGTCGACGCGCGCGTGCAGGTCTCCGAGGCCGAGATCGACGCGTTCATCGCCGAGCAGGCCGCCGGGCCGGCGGAATACAACATCGCGCAGCTCGTGGTGCGCGTGGCCGAGGACGCCGCGCCCGACGCGGTCGAGCGCGCGCGCGGGCAGGCCGAGTCGCTCGCGACCGCCGCGCGCGCGGGCGCCGACTTCGAGCGGCTCGCCGCGCGCGCCGCGGCGGGCACCGACGCGGTCACCGGCGGCGTGATCGGCATGCGCCCCGCGGACCGGCTGCCGAAGCTCTTCGTCGACGCGGTCGCGGCGCTGAAGCCCGGCGAGGTCGCGCCGGTGGTGCGCAGCCCCGCGGGCTTCCACGTGCTGCGGCTGCTCGAGATGCGCGGCGGCGGCTCGAACGCGCTGGCCGGCGCGCCGGTGCGCCAGACCCGCGCGCGCCACATCCTCGTGCGCGTCAACGAGCTCAACCCCGAGGCCGACGTCCAGCGCCGGCTCGCCGAGATCCGCGAGCGGATCGAGGCGGGCACCGTCGACTTCGCCGACATGGCCCGCCAGTACTCGGCCGACGGCAGCGCGTCGCAGGGCGGCGACCTCGGCTGGATCTATCCGGGCGACACCGTGCCGGAGTTCGAGCGGGCGATGGACGCGCTCGAGCCCGGCCGGATCGCCGGGCCGGTGCGCACCAACTTCGGCTTCCACCTGATCCAGGTGGTCGACCGGCGCACCGACGAGGCCTCGCCCGAGCGGGTGCGCGCCGCCGCGCGCGCCGCGGTGCGCGAGCGCAAGGCCGCCGAGGCCTACCAGGAATTCGTCGCGCAGGTGCGCAGCCGCGCCTACGTGGTGCTGCGGCTCGACGAGCGGTGAAGCACGCGCCGCGCAAGCGGTTCGGCCAGCACTTCCTGACCGACGCGTCGGTGCTCGCGGCGATCGCCGGCGCGGTCGCGCCGTGCGAGGGCGAGCGGATCGTCGAGATCGGCCCGGGGCTCGGCGCGCTGACCGAGCACCTGCTCGCGCACGCCCCCCGCATCGACGCGGTCGAGATCGACCGCGACCTCGTCGCCCGGCTGCGCCGGCGCTGGCCCGCCGAGCGGCTCGCGGTGCACGAGGGCGACGCGCTGGCCTTCGACTTCGCGTGGCTCGCCGCGGCCGCGGGCGGCCCGCTGCGGCTCGTCGGCAACCTGCCGTACAACATCTCGAGCCCGCTGCTGATCCGCCTGCTCGGGTTCCGCGAGCACGTCGTCGACGCCCACTTCATGCTGCAGAAGGAGGTGATCGACCGGATCGTCGCGCCGCCGGGCACCGCCGAGTTCGGCCGGCTCGGCGTGATGATGCAGGCCTTCCACCGCGTCGAGCGGCTGTTCGACGTGCCGCCCGAGGCCTTCGAGCCCCCGCCGCGCGTCGACTCGTCGGTGATGCGGATGCGGCCGCGGCCCCGGCCGATGGTCCGCGAGGCCGCCGCGCTCGAGCGGCTGCTCGCGGTCGCGTTCGCGCAGCGGCGCAAGATGCTGCGCGGCACGCTGCTGCCCTGGCTGCGGACCCAGGGCGTCGATCCCGAGGATCCGCGCTTCGGGCTGGTGCCCACCGCCCGGCCCGAGGAGATCCCGGTCGAGCGTTGGGCGGCGCTCGCCGACGCGCTGCCGCCGACCCGCGCCGGATCGGCCGCCGCGGGCGGCGCCGATCCGGTCGCGGACTGACCGCGCGGCCTCAGCCGCCGTACGAGTAGCCCACCTCGCGCACCGGAGACTCGGCGCGCGCCGGCGACTCCGAGCGCGCCGGGCCGTTCGAGAGCGTGCCGCCGACGACGCGCACGCGGTCGCCGGCCTGCAGGTCCCAGGGCACGTCGCGCACGAAGGTGCGCGTGCCGCCGTCGTCGAGGCGCACCGTCGCCTCGTGCTTCACGGTGCTTCGCACGCGCTGCTCGATCTGGTGGCCGAGCACGCCGCCGCCGATCGCGCCGACCACCGCGCCGACCTTGCGGCCGTCGCCGCCGCCGACCTGGTGGCCGAGCACGCCGCCCAGCACCGTGCCGGCGATCGCCCCGACGCCCGGGCTCCGGGCCTCGCCGCCGGTGCGCACGGTGCGCACCGACTCCACGGTCGCCCAGTCGCGCGCCGCGACCGCGACCGGCACGCGCGCCGGGTCGGCGTACGGGCCGGCGCCGGGCATCGGGGCCGGCGCGCCGTACGGGGCGCCGCCGTGGGCCGGGGCCGGCTCGCGCGGCGCCCGGGCGATCGGCGCCGGCGGCTGCGGCG
>DASPJX010000329.1:0-22790 GCA_035628395.1 Burkholderiaceae bacterium
TCCCTCCGAACCCGCGGCGCCGGCTCTCGGGGTCCGAATGGCCACCGCTCCGCGCATCGGCGATCCAACGCAGCCTCGTGCTGCGTGCCCTTGGGCCGAGGTCGGACTGTCGGGTCGTCCGAGCACTGTCGGGTCGTTCGAGCGGAGCGCTCGCCGGACCGTGGCACCCGGCCGAGCCGCGTCGGACGGATCCCCGTCGCCCCCGCATCGCATGCGCCGGCCCGTTCGCACCCGTTCACGGCGTCGCGCGGGTGCCGCGCCGTGGCATCCTCCACCGCGTCGACGCCCCCCGCTTGTCCTTCATGGCACGAGAGCAGCCCAGGAACGGTCCCGACCTCCGCTCCCCCGAGGGACGCGCCTCGTCCACCGCGGTGCCCGACCCCCTCACCGCGCGGTTCGGGGGGCTCGAGCGGATCCACCGCACCGCGCCCGTCGGTCTCGCGGTCCTCGACCGCGAGCTCCGCTTCGTCTGGATCAACGAGTGCCTGGCGCGCATCAACGGCGCCTCGGTCGAGGCGCATCTCGGGCGCACCGTGCGCGAGATGGTCCCGGCCCTCACCGACCAGGTCGACGCGATCATCCGGCGCATCGTCGAGACCGGGACGCCGTGGCGCGACGTCGAGCTCGTCGGCGAGACGCCGGCCCAGCCGGGCGTCGTGCGCACCTGGCTCGAGCAGTGGCACCCGGTGCGGGACGACCGCGACGCGATCGTCGGCGTCAGCATCGTCGTCGAGGACATCACCGAGCGACGCCGCCTCGAGCGGGAGAACGCGCGCCTGCTCGAGCAGGCGCGCGACTCGGAATCGCGGCTGCGCAGCCTCGTCGATCACATGCCCGGCATCGCGGTGTTCGTCGTGGACCGGGAGCTGCGCTATCGCTACGTCGGGGGCCAGGGGCTCGAGTCGGCCGGCGTGCGTCCGACGGACTTCCTGGGCCGGACGATCTTCGAGGCGCTGTCGCCCGACGTCGCCGCGCTCCACGCGGCGAACTACCGGCAGGCCCTGGCCGGTCACCCGTTCGTCCACGAGCACGTCTCGCACGGGCGGCACTTCGTCTCGCACGGCCGCCCGCTGCGCGACGCCGACGGCGAGGTGCGCGAGGCGATCGCCGTGTCGTTCGACATCACCGAGCGCAAGGCGGTCGAGCAGGCGCTCGCCGACAGCGAGCGGAGCTTCCGCAACATGGCGGATCACTCGCCGTCGATGGTGTGGGTCACCGACCCGACCGGCGCGTGCACCTACCTGAATCGCCAGTGGTACGTGTTCACCGGCCAGGACCAGGCCGAGGCCCTCGGGTACGGCTGGCTCGACGCCACGCATCCGGACGATCGCGCCGAGGCCGAGCGCGCCTTTCGCGCGGCGCATGCGGCGAGAGGTCCGTTCCTGGTCGAGTACCGGCTGAGGCGCTTCGACGGCGTCTACCGCTGGGCGATCGATTCCGCGGCGCCCCGGTTCGACGCGAACGGCGACTTCCTCGGCCACGTCGGCTCGGTGATCGACATCACCGAGCGTCGCGAGGCCGAGGACGCGCTGCGCGAAGCGGACGCGCGCAAGGACGAGTTCATCGCGATGCTCGCGCACGAGCTGCGCAACCCGCTCGCGCCGGTCCGCACCGGGCTGCGCATCCTCGAGCGCGTGGAGCCGCTGACCGAGCGCGGCCGCGACACGCTGGCGATGCTGGAGCGTCAGACGCGGCAGATCCAGCGCCTGGTCGACGACCTGCTGGAGGTCTCGCGCATCAGCCGCGGCCAGATCGAGCTGCGACCCGAGATCGTCAGCGTCGGGGTCCTGTTCCACAACGCCGCCGACGCGGTCGCGCACGAATGCGAGACCCGACGCCAGACGCTGCTCGTGCGGGTGCCTCCCGCGCCGCTGCGCATCCATGCGGACCCGGTCCGTCTCGCCCAGGTGCTGGAGAACCTGCTGCTCAACGCCTGCAAGTACACGCCCGACGGCGGCGAGATCGCGCTGCAGGCGGAGAGCCTCCCGGACGCCGTCGAGATCCGCGTGGTCGACAACGGCATCGGCATCGAGCCCGACCAGCAGGCGCGCCTGTTCGAGCTGTTCCACCAGATCGACCCGACCCTAGACCGCTCGAGCGGCGGCCTGGGGATCGGGCTCGCGCTGGTCAGGCGCCTCGTCGAGCTGCACGGCGGAACCGTGTCGGTGAGCAGCGCCGGACTCGGCCAGGGCTCGACCTTCACGGTGCGCCTGCCTCGGGGTGCGGTGCGGGTCTGACCTCGCCTCCCGTGAGCGTCGTCCCCACCCGTAGGGCCCCGCGTCGAGGACGCCGGGCCGCAGGCGCGCCACCCCCGCGTACCCTTCAGCGACCCTCACCGTGAAGGACACGTCAGACGATGACCACCGACACCCGCCTCGTGGGCACCTGGAGCCTGGAGCGATTCGAGATCGAGTTCCAGGAGGACGGCCGCCGCGAGCCGTCGCTCGGCGCACGGCCCAGCGGTCGGTTCATGTTCACCGCCGACGGCTGGACGTCGTCGGTCATCGCGGCCGAGGACCGGCGCGCCGGCTCGACCGACGCCGAGCTCGCCGCGCTGATGCGCTCGCTGATCGCGCTGTCGGGGCGCTGGGCCGTCGACGGGAACCGGCTGACGATCGACGTCGACATCTCCTGGAACCAGGCCTGGACCGGCGGTCGACAG
This sequence comes from Burkholderiaceae bacterium, assembly GCA_035628395.1. Taxonomy (GTDB): domain Bacteria; phylum Pseudomonadota; class Gammaproteobacteria; order Burkholderiales; family Burkholderiaceae_E; genus UBA4615. Next base: position 2,663 of record DASPJX010000329.1, read on the forward strand.
GAGCGGTTCCTCGAGTTCCGCGACGACCGGCTCGACATCTCGACCGCCTGGATGCCGTCGCCCTGGCACCCCGGCGGCCCGATCGTGAGGGTCGTCCTCGGATGGGTGCGGTCCCCGTCGGCCTGCGCGGAGGGATCGGCCGGCGGATGAGCCGGTGCGATCGACGCGAGGCCGCGCGCCGCGGGCCGTCCCCGCGCGGACCTCGATCCCGGGTCAGGCGACCGGAGGCGATCCCGGCCCCGCCGCCGCCGCCCGCCTCGACGCCAGCTCCCGCCGGCTGCCGAGCACCACCGGGGACAGCCGCCCTCCCCCGTCGCAGTCGATCTCCGCACCGTTGACGAACGACGCCTCGTCGCCGCACAGGAACGCGACGAGCGCCGCCACCTCGTCGGGCCGCCCCAGACGGCGCGCGGGCGCGAGCGAGACCGCGTCGTCGCGCAGCTCGGCGGGCATGCTCCGCACGGCCGGCGTGTCGATCAGGCCGGGCAGCACCGCATTGCAGGTGATGCCGTCGCGCGCGTGCTCGAGCGTGACGTTGCGCGTGAGCCCGAGCAGCCCCGACTTGGTGGCCGAGTAGCCGGACTGGTGGATCAGCCCGCCGCGCGCCGCGACCGACGACACGTTGACGATGCGCCCCCAGCCGGCCTCGAGCATGCCCGGCAGCACCGCCCGGATCAGCAGCATCGGCGCGGTGAGGTTGACGTCGATCTCGTGCCGCCAGGCCTGCGGGTCGATCCGGCGCAGCGGCGCGACCTGCGCGGTGAGCCCGGCGTTGTTCACGAGCCCGAGCACCGGGCCGAGCGACGACGCGAGCTCGGCGACGGCCGCCTCCAGCGCCTCGGCATCGGCCAGGTCGCAGCGCAGCGCGCGGCTTCGCGCGCCCCGGTCGGCCAGATCGCCAGTGAGCTCGGCGGGCACGTCGACGCGGTCGAGGAGCGCCAGGTCCCAGCCCGCAGCGGCGAGCCGCCGCGCGATCGCGCCGCCGATGCTGCCCGCCGCGCCGGTGACGAGCGCGACCCGCCGCGCCGCGGGGCCGGCCTGCTGCCGGGCGGACTCGCCGGGCGTCGCGCCCGCGCGTCTCGGTTCGGTCATCCGCTGCTCCGGGGTGATGTCGGCGATGGGCCGATGATCGCCGAGCCCGCGCCCCGGCGACGGCGGACGGGACGCCGCGTGGAACGGCGACGCGCGTCCGGCCGGTCGGGCCGGCGCGGGCCGTCCAGGCCCCCGGGAGCCGCCCGGTCCGGCGCGGCCCGGCCGCTCCGTCGCCGGCAGGCCGTCATCCGGTGATGATCGGCCTCAGCGCGTCGATCTCGTCGACGACGAAGTCGAAGAGCGCGGCGACGCGCGGCGTGCGCCGCAGCTCGGGCGTGGTCAGCACGCGCCACATCCGCGCGAGCTCGGGGATCGGTCCGAGCACGCGCACGAGCTCCGGCTCGGCGTCGCCCAGCGCGGTCGGCAGCGGCGCGAGGCCCACGCCCGAGCGCGCCGAGGAGACCAGCCCGAGCACGCTGCCGTTGCGCGCGACGAAGCTCGCGTCGGGCGCGACCGAGCGCAGCCAGGTCGCGGTGCGGTGCCCCGCCATCGAGTCGTCGAGGCCGATCAGCGCGTGCGAGGCGAGCTCGGCGACGCTCGCGGGCCGGCCGTGCCGCTCGACGTAGTCGCGGCTGCCGTAGACGGCCCACAGCGAGTCGCCGATCCGCCGCCCCACCAGCCCCTCGTCGTCGGTGTCGCCCGAGCGCAGCGCGACGTCGACCTCGCCCTTCGCGAGGTCCAGGTAGCGGTCGCTCGCGACGAACTCGATGCGCAGCCGCGGATGCCTCGCGTGGAACCGGTCGATCAGCCCCGCCCGGGTCATCCGCACCACGATCGGCTCGGGGCAGGTCACGCGGACCACGCCGATCGCCTCGCGGCTGCGCACGGCGACCTCGCGCGCGAACGTCTCGACCGCCCGGTCGACCCGCTCGGCATGCTCGAGCATCGACTCGCCGAAGCCCGTCAGCCGGTAGCCGGTGGGCGTGCGCCGGGCGAGCGGCTGGCCGACGGCCCGCTCCAGCGCCGCCAGCCGCCGCTGCACCGTCGACGGATCGACGCGCAGCGCGCGCCCCGCGGCGATCGTGCTGCCGTGGCGGGCGATCGCGACGAAGCACTTCAGGTCGTCCCAGTCCAGCCGCGCGGCGTCCTGCATTCCTGCGTCCCCCTTCCGCGATCTTGCGCCTTATGCGGCGGGTCCGCGCGACCTAGTCTCGTTCCATCGACCCGCGACCGCGGGCCGACCCGATCCGGAGGAATCGCGATGCCCAGGATGCCCTTCTTGCTGCTGCTCGCGCTGGCGACGCCCGCCGCGCAGGCCCACGACCCCGTCGCCTCCGACGGCGACAAGTACCGCGTCGTGCTGGAGAACGACCGGGTGCGCGTGCTCGCGTACGACGACCGGCCCGGCGAGACGACGCGGCGGCACGTCCATCCGTCGATGGTGGTCATCGCCATCGAGCCGTTCCGGCGACGCATCCGTCTCGCCGACGGGCGCACGATGGAGCGGGCGTTCCGGGCGGGCGACGTGCTGTACTCGGCCGGCGAGACGCACGTCGGGGAGAACGTCGGCACCACGCCGACCCGCGCGATCCTGGTCGAGCTGAAGGACGGCACGACCGTCCGCACCGGGGAGCGCTGAGCATGGACCCGACGACGGACCCCGAGGGCTTCAAGGCCGCGACCCGCGCGCAGTGGGACCGCTGCGCGGCGGGCTGGGACGCGCACGGGCCGGAGATCCGGCTCTGGCTGCGCGAGGCGACCGACCGGATGCTGGACGAGGCGGGCGTGGCCCCGGGCGCCGCGGTGCTCGACGTGGCGGCCGGCGCCGGCGACCAGACGCTCGACGCCGCGGCCCGGGTCGGGCCCACCGGACGGGTGCTCGCGACCGACCTGTCGCCCGCGCTGGTCGAGCTGGCGGCCGCCGCCGCCCGCCGCGCCGGGCATGCGAACGTGTCGGCCCGCGTCTCGGACGCCGAGTCGCTCGACCTCGAGCCCGGCTCGTTCGACGCGGCCGTCTGCCGGCTCGGGCTGATGCTGATGCCCGCCCCGCTGCGCGCGCTGCGCGGCATCCGTGCCGCCCTGCGCCCGGGCGGGCGGGCGTGCGCCGTGGTCTTCGGCGCGCCGCGCGGCAATCCGTGCATCGGCGCCGTCGTCTCGACCGCGCTGCGCCGCGCCGGCCTGCCGCCGCCCGATCCGGCCGCGCCCGGCACGCTGTCGAGCCTCGGCGCCCCGGGCCGGCTCGCCGCGCTGTTCGGGGAGGCCGGCTTCGACGACGTGCGCGCGGGGACGATCGACGCACCGTTCCGGCTGCCGTCGGCGCGGCACTACCTCGACTTCGTGCGCACCTCGGCGAGCCCGGTGCGGCGGATCCTGGCCGGGCTGGCGCCGGCCGAGGCCGAGGCGGCATGGGCCGAGATGGAGGAGCGCCTGCGCGCGTTCGAGACCGCCGACGGCTGGGTCGGACCGAACGAGCTCGCCTGGGCGTCGGGACGGCGTCCGGTCGCCTGAGCCGTCGCGCTCGCGGAGGCCGCGCGACGCGCGCGGCGAAGCGGGCATCCGCGCGGCCGTCTACGGCGACGGTCCCTCGCCCGTCCCGACGGTCCCGACCGGCGCGTCCAGCGGCAGCTCGACCACGAAGCGGGCGCCGCGGCCGATGCCGCCGCTGTGCGCCTCGACCCGGCCGCCGTGCAGCGCGACGAGATGCGACACCAGCGCGAGGCCGATGCCGAGCCCGCTGTCGGGACGGTCGTCGGTCGCGTCCTCCTGCGCGAAGGTCTCGAACGCGTGCGGCAGGAACGCGGGATCGATGCCGCGGCCGTCGTCCTCGACCTCGATCCGCAGCAGGCCCTCCCGCGCGGACGCCGACAGCCGCACCCGCCCGCCGTCGCGCCCGAACTTGATCGCGTTGGCGAGCAGGTTGCAGACGACCTGCTCGAGCCGCACGCGATCGCCGCGGATCCGCGGCAGCCCCGGCTCGAGCCGCGTCTCGATCGACTGGCCGCGGGCGTCCGCGAGATGGCGCAGCGACTCGACGGCCGTCGCGACGATCTCCGGCGGCGACACCGCCTCCGGCTTCAGCGCGATCTTGCCGAGGCTCACCCGCGACACGTCGAGCAGGTCGTCGACCATGCGCACGACGCGCCCGAGCTGGTGACGCATCATCTGCCGCACCTGGCGCGCCTGCTCGCCCTCGGGAACGCGATCGAGCACGCGCAGGCCGTTGACCAGCGGCGACAGCGGGTTGCGCAGCTCGTGCGCGAGCATCGACAGGAACCGGTCCTTGCGCTCGTCGGCGAGCCGCAGCGCGCGCTCGGCGCGACGGATCGCGGTGACGTCGGTCGCCACCACGCTCGCCCCGCCGGTCGCCCCGTCCGCCTCGCGCAGCGGCGCCACCACGACCTGCCAGATCCGCGCGTCGCCGTCGCGGCCCTCCACCTCCACGGCCGCCGTGCGGCCCTCGTCGATCGCCGCGCACAGCGCGTCGACCAGCGCACGCGGCAGGCCGGCCCCGCCCTGCGCCCCGTCGCGTCCGCCGAAGGCCTGGTCCCAGACCGCGTTCGATCGCCGGTAGCGCAGCGCCGCGTCGACCACGCACAGGCCCACCGGCGCGTCCCGGTAGAGCGCGGCGAGCTCGCCGAGCAGCCGCTGCGCGCGCTCGAGCGCCTCGCCCGTCACCTCGTGCATCGCCGCGCGGACGGTCGCGACCTCGACCGGGTCGCGGTCGCGCGAGGTCGTCGCCTGCACCGCGCGTCCGGCCCGCAGGTCGGAGGCGACCCGCGCGAGGTCGCTGAACGGCCGCACGAGCATGCCGGTGACCGCCCAGCCGATCGCCGCCGCGGCCAGCCCGAGCACCGCGCCGCCGACCAGGAACAGGTCGCGCAGCCGCCGGGCCTCGACCAGCACCACCGCGGTCGGCTGGCGAACGAGCACGCGCCAGCCGAGGCCGCGGAACGCGCCCGACGCGAAGGTCGCCGCCTCGGCGGTCAGGTACTCGGCGCCGTCGGCCCACGCGCCGGCGCCCGCGGGCGGTCGGTCGCCGACGAGCCGGGCGAGCGGCGTGCCCATCGGCACCGACGGCACCGGGGGCAGCACCACCGCACCGGCGGTGTCGACCAGCAGGATCTCGACGCGGCGGCCCGCCGCGATCGGCTCGAGCACCCGGTCGCGCAGCGCGTGCGCCCACTCCCAGCTCAGGTGCGAGGCGAGCACGCGGAACGGGACGCCGTCGGCCCCGCGGATCGGGGCGGCCGCGTCGAGGAAGCGCAGCGGCTCGCCGCTCGCCGGCCGGGGCAGCAGGCTCGCGAGCCGCACCGCGTCGTGGACGTCGGCGACGAAGAGCCCCCGTCGGCCCTCCTCGAAGACCGGCCGCCCGGACGCGCGGCCGCCCTCGAAGATGCCGCCGGTCGCGGCGATCACGGTCTCGGACGCGGCGTCGATCACCGACACGTGGGCGAACTCGGGATACACGCGCTGGATCGCCTCGAGCGCCTCGCGCATCCGCCCGGGCGACGAGCCCGGATCGGTGAACACCGGGTGCGTCGCCTGCAGCTCGATCTCCCGCACGAACCGGTCCATGCCGAACGACAGCTCGCGGGCGGTCTGGCGCGCGAGCGTCTCGATGCCCTGTCGCGCGCCGTCGAGCATCGCGTCGCGCACGAACGCGCTCATCGCGAGCGCGAGCACCACCGACGCACCGATCATCAGCGCCGCGAGCGCGAGGCCGATCCGTCCGCGCAGGCTGCGCGGCGGCGTCCAGGGCGGAACCGGGCGGAGGACGGTCCTTGGCATCGCTCGGGCGGGGATCTCTCGAAGGGGCGGACGACGCGACCGCCGCGACGCGGGGCGACGCACTGTAGCGCGCGGGCGTCGGCGCGCCCATGGCCGGTCGTCCTAAATCGACGTCGCCCGACCCGGCGGAGCGTCGGGCCGTGGCTATACTGCCGCGCGTCCATCCCCGTCGCTCGACCCGATGCGCCTTCCAGGCTCGGCGATCCTTCGCCGCTCGCTCGCCCTGCCCGCGCGGACCGCGCCGAGCCGGGTCGACGCGTCCGCCGGCGCCGCGGCGGCGGTCCCGCCGGGCGCGGCGTCGCCCGCGAGCCCGGTCCGCTGGCTCCGCGCCTCGATGATCGGCGCGATCGTGCTGCCGACGACCTGCTTCCTCGCGGCGGCGGGCATCGCCTACGTCGAGGCCTTCCGCCACGCCGGCCGGGTGCTCGAGCAGACCAGCCGTACGGTGCAGGAGCACGCGTCCAAGGTGCTCGAGGGCGGCGAGCTGCTGCAGCGGCACGTCGCCCTGCTGCTCGGCGACGCCCCGCCGGCCGCGTGGCGCGCCCGGGAGCCGTCGCTGCACCGGAGCCTCGCGGCGCTCGCCGGCGACTTCCCGCACGTCCGGGGCATCTGGGTGATCGACGCGCAGGGCGAGGCGGTCGCCGGCAGCCGGCTCTACCCCGCTCCCGCCGGCATGAACCTGGCCGCCCGCGACTACTTCGCGGTGCAGCGCGACTCGAACGCGGGGCCCTACGTCGGCGCGGTGATCCGGACCGCCGTGACGCAGGCCGAGGTCTTCATGTTCAGCCGCCGGATCGAGGCCCCGGACCGGCGGTTCGCGGGCGTCGTCGCGATCTCGATGTCGCCCGACTACTTCACGTCGTTCTACCGCGACCTGGCGCGCGCCGAGCCCGGGCTCGTCGCGACGCTCGTGCGGGCGGACGGCTCGGTCCTCGCGCGCTGGCCCGCACCCGAGGGCGACCCGACGATGGCGCCCGACGGACCGATGGCCCGACGGATCGCGCGCGGCGAGACGAGCGCCCTCTTCGAGAACACCTCGGCGATCGACGGCGTCCGGCGGCTGGTGGCGTACCGCAAGGTCGAGCCCTATCCGCTGTACGCGACCACGGGGCTGTCGTACGAGGCGATCCTCGCCGACTGGTACCGGTTCGTCGGCGTGCTCGCGCTGTTCACCTTCCCGACGGCGTTCGCGCTGGCCCTCGCGTGCCGCGTCGCGATGCGGCGGCTCGCGAGCGAGCGCGACGCGATGCGGGCCGTGAGGGAGGAGGTCGAGGCCCGGCGCCGGGCCGAGTCGGCGAGCCGCACGAAGGACGAGTTCCTCGCGATGCTCGGCCACGAGCTCCGCAACCCGATGGCCGCGATCACCAGCGCGACCCGGGCGCTGAACCGGCCGGGGCTGCCGGATCCCGGGCGCCGCGCGATGCTCGAGGTGCTCGAGCGCCAGTCGGCGCGGATGAAGCGGCTCGTGGACGACCTGCTCGACGTCGGCCGCGTGCTGTCCGGCAAGATCCGCGTCGACCGCGTGCCGATCGACCTCGCGGCCACCGCCGAGCGCACCGCGTCGACGATGCGGATGGCCGGCCTGCTCGCCGATCGGCGGGTGGAGGTGCGGGGCGAGCCGATCCTCGTGCTCGGCGACGCGACGCGGCTCGAGCAGGTGATCGGCAACCTGCTCGGCAACGCGGTGCGCCACACCGCCCCGCAGGGCTCGATCGAGGTCACGGTCGAGCGCGACGGCGCCTGGGCGGTGGCGACCGTGCGCGACGACGGCGCGGGCATGACGCCGGAGCTCATCGCACGGGCCTTCGACCTCTTCGAGCAGGGCGAATCCGAGCTCTCGCGCCCCGGCGGCGGGCTCGGCCTCGGGCTGACCGTGTGCCGGCGGCTGGTGGAGCTGCACGACGGCGAGATCGTCGCCCGCAGCGACGGGCCCGGCCGGGGATCGTCGTTCGTCGTGCGCCTCCCGGCGCTCGACGCCTGACCGGACGCCGGCCGCGGGGGAAGGGGTCGCCCTCGTCCCACGGGAGCGGTGCGCGCATCGCGGGTCGGGCGCCTACGCCACGACGCTCGACCGAGGCTGTACCATGGGTCCGACCCGCACCGTACGGGGCCATCCGGGGAAGGTGATCGACCGTGTCCGACACCGCGCGCCGCGTCTTCATCTGCGACGACGACGACGACAATGCCGAGTCGTTGCGGATGCTGTTCGTCCTGGACGGCTTCGAGGCGCACGTCTGCACCGACGCGTCGGCGGTGGTGCCCGTCGCGCGGGCGCTGCGTCCCCACCTGGTGGTGATCGACCTCGTCTGGGCGGGCTCGCCCGCCGGTCCCGCGCTGATCCGCCGGCTGCGCGCCGCGCCGGAGACGCGCGCGACGATGATCGTCGCGCTGTCGGGCCGCAGCGACCCGGCGATGCGCGCGGCCGCGATCGCCGCCGGTGCCGACGACTTCATCGTCAAGCCGGGCGACCCGATGCGGCTGATCGATCACGCGTCCCGGATCGATCGCCGCACGAGGAGCGCCCCGCCCCCCGGCGGCGAGCGTCGGTCCGGCGGCGAGCGCGACCCCCGCTTCGTGCGCAGCCGCTTCGCCGAGGCGCCGCCGGCGGAGCCGACGGTGCCGGTGGAGCCGACGGTGCCTTCGCCCTAGCGGCGCCCGCTCAGAAGTCGTTCCAGCCCGAGTCGACCGTCGCCGCCGCCCGGGGCCGAGGCGCGGGCGGGTTCGCCGCGCGGACGGGAGCGGTGCGGCCCGCGGTCGGCCGGCCCGGGCCCGCGGCCGCCGACGCGACCGCCGGCGCCGCACACCGCGCGGAGGACGCGGCCTCGAGGCGGAACGTCGAGACCGCCTCGACGAGCCGGTCGGCCTGCTCCTCCATGCTCCGGGTCGCCGCCGCGGCCTGCTCGACGAGCGCCGCGTTCTGCTGGGTGACGGCATCGAGCTGACCGACCGCCTCGTTGATCTGGCCGACGCCGGTGCTCTGCTCGGTCGCGGCCGACGCGATCTCGCCGATGATGGCCGCCACCCGCTTCACCGACTCGACCACCTCGTGCATCGTCGCGCCGGCGTCGCCGACCAGCCGCGCGCCGTCGTCGACCTGCCCGGTCGAGGCCTCGATCAGCGACTTGATCTCGCGGGCCGCCTCGGCGCTGCGCTGCGCGAGCGAGCGCACCTCGCTGGCCACCACCGCGAAGCCGCGGCCCTGCTCGCCGGCGCGCGCGGCTTCCACCGCCGCGTTCAGCGCCAGGATGTTCGTCTGGAACGCGATGCCGTCGATCACCGAGATGATGTCCCGCACCCGGCGCGAGCTGTCGGCGATCGAGTGCATCGTGCGCACGACCGCGTCGACCGCCCGGCCGCCGCGCTCGGCGGTCTCGGACGCGGACTTCGCGAGCGAGTCGGCCGAGGCCGCGTTGTCCGAGGTCGCGCGGATCGTGCCGGTCATCTCCTCGAGCGCGCTCGCGGTCTCCTGCAGGCTCGAGGACTGCTGCTCGGTGCGCGACGACAGGTCGAGGTTGCCGCGCGCGACCTCCGCGCTCGCGATGCGGATCTGCTCGCTGCCGACGACGATCGTGCCGACCACCTCCGACAGTCCCGTGCGCATCCGGGCCAGCGACGCGAGCAGGCTCGTCTCGTCGCCCGCGCGCAGCGCGATCGGCGTGGCGAGGTCGCCCGAGGCGATGCGGTCGACCGCGGCCCTCGTCTCGTCCGGATCGCCGCCCAGGCGCGCCATCGTGCTGCGCACGAGGACGACCGCGCAGGCCGCGCTCGCGAGCGCGGCGAGCAGCATCGCGACGGGCACCATGAACTTCGCCGTCGCCGCGGACGCCTCCGAGTCGGCGACCTCGTGCTCGACGCCCTTCTCGTCGTGCGCGATCATCTCGTCGATCTTCGCCGCGGTCGAGGCGCGCAGCTTGGCGATCTCGCCGCGCGCGAGCGCGAGCGCCTCGTCCCGCTTGTGGGCGCGCGACAGCGCGCGCAGCCTCATGTGGCCCTCGACCCGCGCGGCCTGCAGCCGCTTCAGCTCGGCGATCGCCGTTCGCTCGACGTCGGTCGTCGCCAGCCGCTCGTAGGCGGTGAACTTCGCGTCGATCGAGTCGAGCGTGCGCTTCATCCGTCCCTCCCACTCGTCCATCTCGGCGGCCTCGGTAGACAGCAGGTGCTGCAGCTCCTGCGTGCGGAACTCGCGCATCTCCGACTTCAGCGCGGCGAGCGCCTCGATGCTCGGCAGCCAGTGCGAGGCGATGTGATGGGTGTGCGCGGTCAGCCCCGCGATCTGCACGATCGCGAAGGCGCCGAGCGCCAGGGTGAAGGCCGCGCTCACCGCGAACGCGGCGTAGAGGCGGGTCCTGAAGGTCATGAGGGCTCCCTGCGGACGGAACGTGTCGGGCTGCCGGCGATGCGAGGTCGTACCTCCCGGCGGTACCCGATCACCTTAGCGAGGCGGGCCCGTGACGATCGCCGGATGACGTGCAGCCCGATCGCGTAGATTCCACGATGCGGGAAATCCCGTAGCGCGTTTCCGCGGCGACGGGGGCCGAGGGAGCGCGTTCGCCCGGCCTACCGCGTCCAGGCGGCGACCGTGGCGAGCAGCCGGTCGACCGGGACCGGCTTGGGCAGCACCGCCTTCACGTCGGCGGCCGGGGGCACCGGGTCGCCGGTGCGGCCGTCGCGACCGACCGCGCCGGAGACCACCACGACGGGCACGTCGGCGTAGGCGCGCAGGCGCGACTTCTGGCGGTGGAACTCGTGGCCGTCGACCCCGGGCATCCGCAGGTCGAGCAGGATCAGCCGGGGCGCCACCGCCGCGGCGCGCAGCCGGCACAGCGCCTCGAAACCGCCGGCCGCTCGCACGACCCGGTAGCCCTCGGACTGCAGGATCGCCTGGTACACCGTCGAGACCTCGGGCTCGTCGTCGACCAGCAGGATCCAGCTCCCGTCGCGGTAGGCGACGTCTTCCCGCGGTTCGGTCATCGTTCGTCTCGCTCCATCTCGCCGCGTCCCGCGGGCGTCGCGTCCGCCGGCGCTCGGGCGGTCGTCGCGCCGTCCCTCCGTCCGGTCGGCCCGAAGGATAGGCGCGGGCGTCCCGCCCCGGCAGCCTCGCGTCGGCGCACGGAGCGCGGACCGGGCGATCTCCTACACGCGCGGCCCGTCGCGGACCGCGGGCCGCGTCGCCGCGGCCTGCCCTCCGATCGACCGCGCGCGCGCGCGCCGGTGCAATCGGGGGCCGCCCTCCCGACGCCCCCCGATGCCGCCGACCCCGTTCTCTCCGCTGCGCCGTTCGCTGACGGCGGCCGCGCTCGCGTCCGCCGCGCCGATCGCGCCCGCGGCCGGCACGCTCGTGCTGCACACCTTCGGCGACTCGATCCTCGACTGCGCGCGCTACAACGAGCGCGGCGTCCACCCGGGCGCCCTGCTGGTGCGCAACGACGACGCGCTGTTCCCGGAGTTCGCCGGTCGCGACCTGAGCGCGCGCGGGCCCGCGCGCCTCGAGCACCGCGCGCAGGACGGCGCGACGGTCGCGTCGCTGCCCGCGCAGGCGCGCGGTCTTCGGCGCGTCGACCGGGCGGCGGCGATCGTCACCGTCGGCGGCAACGACCTGCTGCGGGGCCTCGCGTCGGACGCCGGACCCGGCCTGAAGGCCTTCGAGGCGGCGCTCGAGGCGTTCGTGCGGGCGCTGCCGATCCGGCCGGTGCTGCTCGGCACGGTCTACGACCCGACCTTCGGCGACGACGCGCGCAACTTCCTCGGCGTCGACGCGAGGATCGCGCGCGCCAACCACCGGCGCGTCGGCGACGCGATCGGCGCGATCGCCGCGCGCCACGGCCGCCTGGTGGACCTGCACGCGCATTTCCTGACCGGCGATCCGTCGTGGTTCACGCGCACGATCGAGCCGAGCCTGGTCGGCGCGTCGGAGGTGCGCCGCGCGTTCCTCGCGCCGGTGCTCGCGGCGACCTGAGGCGCCGCCTCGGCGGCGGACCCGGCCGCGCGCCGCCGCTCAGCGCGGCGACAGGCCCCGCGGCAGCGGAAACGCCACGTGCTCCTCGATGCCGTCGAGCACGTTCACGCGCGAGACGCCGAGCGCGCGCAGCCGCTCGACCAGCTCCTGCACCAGCACCTCGGGCGCCGACGCGCCGGCGGTGATGCCGATCCGGCGGCGGCCCTCGAGCCACTCGGGCCGCAGCTCGGCGGCCGAGCCGATCAGCCGCGCCTCGCGGCCCATCTTCTCGGCCACCTCGCGCAGCCGGTTGCTGTTCGAGCTGCTCGGGCTGCCGATCACCAGCACCAGGTCGCACTGCGGCGCCATGAACTTCACCGCGTCCTGGCGGTTCTGCGTCGCGTAGCAGATGTCCTGCTTCTTCGGCTCGGCGATGCCCGGGAAGCGGCGGCGCAGCGCGCCGATCACCGTCTGGCAGTCGTCGACCGACAGCGTCGTCTGGGTCACGTACGCGAGCCGGGACGGATCGGCGATCGTCAGCCGCTCGACGTCCTCGGCGGTCTCGACGAGATGGATGCCGTCGTCGGCCTGGCCCATCGTGCCCTCGACCTCGGGATGGCCGGCGTGGCCGATCATGACCACCTCGCGCCCGTCGCGCCGCATCTTCGCGACCTCGACGTGCACCTTGGTCACCAGCGGGCAGGTGGCGTCGAACACGCGCAGCCCGCGGCCCTCGGCCTCCTCGCGCACCGCGCGCGAGACGCCGTGCGCCGAGAACACGACCGTCGAGCCGGCCGGGATCGCGTCGAGGTCGTCGACGAACACCGCGCCCTTGCCGCGCAGCTCGCCGACGACGTGGTCGTTGTGGACGATCTCGTGACGCACGTAGATCGGCGCGCCGAACTGCGCGAGCGCGCGCTCGACGATCTCGATCGCGCGGTCGACGCCCGCGCAGAAGCCGCGCGGCTGGGCGAGCAGCACCTCGGCCGCGGCGTCGACGGTGTCGGTCATCTCAGAGCACTCCCAGGATGCGGACCTCGAAGCGGATCGGCTGTCCGGCCAGCGGATGGTTGAAGTCGAGCAGCGCGCCGCCCTCGTCGACCTCCTTGACGACGCCCGCGTAGCGCGTGCCGTTCGGCGCCGCGAAGTCGAGCAGGTCGCCGGGCCGGTAGCTCGCGCCCTTCTCGCCGTGCTGCTCGAGCAGCGCGCGCGAGACGCGCTGGAGCAGCTCGGGGCTGCGCGCCCCGAACGCCCGCTCGGGCTCGAGCTCGAAGGTCGCCGCGTCGCCCTCGCGCAGGCCCAGCAGGCAGCGCTCGAGCGGCTCGACCAGCTGGCCTAGGCCGAGCGTCAGCGTGGCGGGACGATCGCCGAACGTACTAATGACGTCGTCGCCGGTGCTCGTCAGACTGATCCGGTAGTGCAGCGTCAGGTGCGAATCCTCGCGCACCACCGGCGCGGCGCCATGGGTCGGCTCGGGGGGGTTCATGCAGGGTGGATCCTCGCGAGCCGCGATTGTACGCACAGGAGCCGCGCCCGATGCCGTCCGTCCCCTTCCCCGTCTCGGAGCGTCCCCGCGAGCGCCTGGCCGCCGCCGGCGCCGGCGCGCTGTCCGACGCCGAGCTGCTCGCGCTGCTGCTCGGCCCCGGGCGCCCGGGCCGTCCGGCGGTCGAGCTCGCCCGCGGGCTGCTCGCGCGCTTCGACGGGCCGGCCGGGCTGTTCGCCGCGCCGCGCGCGGCCGTGCTCGCGGTGCCGGGCGTGGGGCCGGCGCGCTGGGGCGCGCTGCGGGCGGCGCTCGAGCTCGCGCGCCGCAGCGTCGCGCAGGACCTGCGCCGGCGCGACGCGCTCGGCTCGCCGCAGCAGGTCGGCGACTACCTCGCGCTGTCGCTGCAGCACAGCCCGCACGAGGTGTTCGCGGTGCTGTTCCTCGACGCGCGCAACCGGCTGCTCGCCGCGGAGGAGCTGTTCCGCGGCACGATCGGCCAGACGGTGGTCTATCCCCGCGAGGTGGCGCGGCGGGCGCTCGAGCGCAACGCGGCCGCCGTGATCCTCGCGCACAACCATCCGTCCGGCGTCGCCGAGCCCAGCCGGGCGGACCGGGCGCTCACCGACGCGCTGGTGCGGGCGCTCGCCGCCCTCGACATCGCGGTGCTCGACCACGTGATCGTCGCCGGCGGGCGCCGCTACTCGTTCGCCGAGCACGGCCTGCTCTGACCCGCCTTGGACGCTTGCGGAGGGTCGCCCGCTTCCGATATACTTCAAGGCTTTGCCGAATCCCCCGGGCGTTCTTCCCGGAGCCCTGCACCCGTCGTGCGCGGCAGCGGGGTCGGTCCAACCCTTGCCCGTGGCGCCGCGATCGACGGCACCGCGCACGTGATTCAGGAGTTCGTGATGGCCAAGTTCTGCCAAGTGACCGGCAAAGGCCCGATGGTCGGCAACAACGTCTCGCACGCCAACAACAAGACCAAGCGTCGTTTCCTGCCGAACCTGCAGTACCGCCGCTTCTGGGTCGAGAGCGAGAACCGGTGGGTGCGCCTGCGCATCACCAATGCCGCCCTGCGCACGATCGACAAGCTCGGCATCGACGCCGTGCTCGCCGACCTGCGCACCCGCGGCGAAGCCTGAGCCCCACCCTGCCCGCAAGGAGCTGAACCATGCGCGACAAGATCAAGCTGGAGTCGACCGCCGGCACCGGCCACTTCTACACGACGACCAAGAACAAGCGCACGACGCCCGAGAAGATCACGATCAAGAAGTTCGATCCGGTCGCGCGCAAGCACGTCGACTACAAGGAAACGAAGATCAAGTGATCCGGCGGGGCGCGCGGCCCCGTCGCTCGCACGAAGGCGCTCCCCGGAGCGCCTTTTTTCATGGCGCCGCGCGGCCACCATCGGCGAGCGCCCGGCGAGCGCCGCCCCGTCGAACCCGCAGCCCTCTCGCCGCCCGGACGCGACGACGGCCCCCGCGGGGGCCGTCGTGGAGCGCCCGGCGCCCCCGGTCCGGAGGCACCGCTCGACCGGGCCGGCCCTCAGGCCGCCGCGTAGCGCCGCATCCGCAGCGCGAGCTCCTGCAGCGCGCGGATGCCGCTCGCCTCGGCGCGGGTGCACCAGTCCTGCAGGTGCGCGACCAGCTGCTCGCGCGACAGGTTCGAGCGTTCCCAGGTCGCGGCGAGCTCGGCGCGCATCTCGACGAGCTTGCGCAGCCGGTCCGACGCGGCGTAGATCTCGCCGAGCTTCGCGCGGTTCTGCTCGCTCCAGCGGGCGGCGTCGAGGTGCAGCCAGCGGCGGGCGGACGCGATCAGCGAGGCGTCGGCCGGACGCGCGGCGCGCAGCCGGGCGATCTCCTCGGAGCACGCCTGCGCGAGCGACTTGCCGTAGGCGGCCATCAGGTCGTAGCGGTGCGCGATCACCGCCTGCAGCGTGTGCAGGTCGACCGCGGAGCGCGGCTCGGTGAAGCGCGGCACCGGCGCGACCTTGCGCACCGTCGCGAGGCCGAGCATCTGCAGGATCCGGATGTACATCCAGCCGATGTCGAACTCGTACCACCGGTTGGACAGCTTGGCCGACGACGCGAACGCGTGATGGTTGTTGTGCAGCTCCTCGCCGCCGATCAGGATGCCCCAGGGCACGACGTTGGTCGCGGCGTCGGGGCTGTCGAAGTTGCGGTAGCCCCACCAGTGGCCGATGCCGTTGATGACGCCGGCGGCGGTCACCGGGATCCAGAGCATCTGGACCGCGAAGACGGTCAGGCCGATCGCGCCGAACATCAGCACGTCGGCGAACAGCGTGATCGTGATGCCGAGCGCCGAGTACCGGGTGTAGAGGTTGCGCTCGATCCAGTCGTCCGGCGTGCCGTGGCCGTACTTCTGCATCGTCTCGGCGTTCTTCGCCTCGTCGCGGTACAGCTCGGCCCCCTCCAGCAGCACCTTGCGGATGCCGCGGGTCTGCGGGCTGTGCGGGTCCTCGGCGGTCTCGCACTTCGCGTGGTGCTTGCGGTGGATCGCCGTCCACTCCTTGGTCACCATGCCGGTGGTCAGCCACAGCCACGCCCGGAAGAAGTGCGAGACGACCGGGTGCAGCTCGAGCGCGCGGTGCGCCTGGCAGCGGTGCAGGTAGATGGTGACCGCCGCGATCGTCACGTGCGTCGCCAGCAGCGTGTACGCGAGGATCTGCCAGCCGGACGCATCGAGCAGACCGGTGTCGAGGAAACCCAGGACGGCCTGGACGGCGGGGTGATCGATCAAAGTGGGGGACTCCATGGGGAAAGCCCTCCCATTGTACGAGCGGGGCCGGTCCCGGTCATGCCCCGGCCGTCGGTGATTTACCTCGGTTACTGTTCGGCGCGGATCCAGCGCGCGGCGAAGAATCCGTCGCATCCGTCGGATTCCGGGCGCAGCCGCATCGCCCCGGCCGCGTCGAAGGCCGGGTTCGCCGCCGAGAACGCCTCGACGATCGCCTCGTTCTCGCGCCGCAGCAGGCTGCAGGTCGCGTAGACGAGCGAGCCCCCCTTCTTCACGAGCCGGGCCGCGGCGGCCAGGATCGAGCCCTGCACGCCGGCGAGCTCGTCGATCGCCGCGGGCTGCATCCGCCACTTGAGCTCGGGGTTGCGGCGCAGCGTGCCGGTGCCGCTGCACGGCGCGTCGACGAGCACCAGGTCGGCCCGGCCGGCCAGCCGGCGCAGCTTCGGGTCGTGCTCGGTGTCGATGCCGAACGGCTGGACGTTGGTCGCGCCCGAGCGGGCGAGCCGGGGCTTGAGCCGGGCGAGCCGGGCGGTCGAGACGTCGCACGCGTAGATCTGGCCCGACGACCGCATCGCGGCGGCGATCGCGAGCGTTTTGCCGCCGGCGCCGGCGCAGAAGTCGACGACCGTCTGGCCGCGCTTCGGCGCCGCGAACTCGACCAGCCGCTGGCTGCCGGCGTCCTGGACCTCGAACCAGCCGCGCTCGAAGACCTCGAGCCGCTCGATCGCCGGCTTGCCGCGCACCCGCAGCCCGGTCGACGGCGCCTCGAGCGTCTCGGCCTCGATGCCCGCCGCGGCGAGCGCGGCCGCGAGCGCGGCGCGGTCGGTCTTCAGCAGGTTGACCCGCAGGTCGAGCGGCGCCGGCTCGAGAAGCGCGAGGCCGAGCCGCTCGAGCGCCGCGTGCGGCGACGCCTCCCCCTCGTCCGCGGCCTGCGCGAGCAGCGTCTCGTGCAGCCAGTCGGGCAGGCTGAGGCGCACCGGCTGCGGCAGCCCGCCCGGATCGGACGCGAGCGCGCGGCGCAGCGGCTCCTCGGCCTCGGCGGGCACCCGCATCGCCGGCAGCACCGCGTCGCCGAAGCGCAGCCCGAGCGACAGCCAGGCGAGCCGTCGCGGCAGCGGGCCGCGCATCGACTGCGCGAGGTGCGCGTAGCGGCGCCGGTTGCGCAGCACGTCGAACGCGGTCTCGGCGACGACGCCGCGGTCGCGCCGGCCGAGCTTCGGATGGGCCTTGAAGAACGCGCGCAGCGACGCGTCGGCCGGACCGTCGAGCTGCAGCACGCCGCCGACCGCGCGCTCGATCGCGTCGAACAGCGGCGGCGACAGCCGCGGCGTCTCGGGCGAGCGCCCGGTCGCGGCGGGCTCGCCGGTCGAGTCGATCGTCGGTGCCTCGCTCATGCCTCGTCCTCCCAGATCATCAGCCGGCGCCGCGCGTCGACGCCCTCCACCGTCGCGCGCCCCTCGGCGACGCGCACCCGGCCCTCGACGAGCCACTCGAGCGCGTCCGGATAGAGCCGGTGCTCGGCGCGCAGCACGCGTCGCGCGAGCGCGGCCGCATCGTCGCCGTCGCGCACCGGCACCGCCGCCTGCGCGAGGATCGGGCCGCGATCGAGCGACGGCGTCACCAGGTGCACCGTCGCGCCGTGCACCCGCACGCCGTCGGCGAGCGCGCGCGCGTGCGTGTCCAGGCCCGGGTAGGCCGGCAGCAGCGACGGATGGACGTTGACGAGCCGACCGTCGAAGCGGCGCACGAAGCCGTCGGTCAGGATCCTCATGAAGCCGGCGAGCGCGACGAGATCGGCGCCGAGCGCCTCGAGGCGGGCGCCGAGCGCCGCGTCGAAGGCCTCGCGGCCGTCGTGCGCGGCGTGCGGCAGCGCCTCGGCGTGCACCCCCAGCTCGCGGGCGAGCGCGAGGCCCGGGGCGTCCTCGCGGCTGGCGATCACCGCGACGACGCGCGCCGGCCAGCGGCGCTCGCGGCACGCGCGGACGAGGCTCGACATGTTCGAGCCCTGTCCGGAGATCAGGATCGCCAGGTTCTTCAAGGAGGGAGCGCGCACCGGGAGGAGGGGCGCCAGTCTACCACCGGCGATCCACCGGACCTGGGCCGGAATGGCTTATGATTCAAGGTTTTGCGTCACCGCGCATGCAGGTCTTCCGCCGACTCCCACCTCCCGCCCAGCGCCGTCCCTGCGCGCTCGCCATCGGCAACTTCGACGGCGTGCACCTCGGCCACCGCGCGCTGCTGCGCGAGCTCGGCCTCGCGGCCCGACGGCTCGGGGTGCCGACCTGCGTGCTGACCTTCGATCCGCACCCGCGCGAGTTCTTCGCCGGCCGGCGGCCCGGCGTGGTCGCGCCGGCGCGGATCGCGACGCTGCGCGACAAGCTCGAGGCCCTCGCCGAGGCCGGCGTCGACCGCGTGTGCGTCGCGCACTTCAACGAGCGGCTCGCCTCGCTCGAGGCCGAGGCCTTCGTCGACCGCGTGATCGTCGACGGCCTGCGCGCGCGCTTCGTGATGGTCGGCGACGACTTCCGGTTCGGCGCGCAGCGCCGCGGCGACTTCGCGATGCTCGAGCGCCTGTCGGCGGCGCACGGCTTCGAGCTGCGGCGGATGTCGACCGTCGCGCTCGACGGCCAGCGGATCTCGAGCTCGGCGGTCCGCGAGTCGCTCGCCGCGGCCGAC
The DNA here is from genome assembly GCA_035628395.1 of Burkholderiaceae bacterium. Classification (GTDB taxonomy): domain Bacteria; phylum Pseudomonadota; class Gammaproteobacteria; order Burkholderiales; family Burkholderiaceae_E; genus UBA4615. Next base: position 21,331 of record DASPJX010000329.1, read on the forward strand.
TTCGAGCGCGTCGAGCGCCTGCTCGGGCGGCCGTACGCGATCTCGGGCCACGTCGTGCACGGCCGCAAGCTCGGTCGCGAGCTCGGCTTCCCGACGCTCAACCTGCGGATCCCGCACGGGCGCCCCGCGCTCGGCGGCATCTTCGTCGTCCGCGTGCACGGGCTCGCCGACCGGCCGCTGCCGGGCGTCGCGAGCCTCGGCACGCGCCCGGCGGTCGAGACCGGCGGCGCGCCGCTGCTCGAGACCCACGTGCTCGACTGGCAGGGCGACGCCTACGGGCGCGTCGTGCGCATCGAGTTCCTGCGCAAGCTGCGCGACGAGGCGCACTACGACGGGCTCGACGCGCTGGTCGCGCAGATCCGTCGCGACGCCGACGCGGCGCGCGCGCACTTCGCCGCGCTCGCCGCACCGCCCCCCGGCGCCGGCTCCTCCCCCGCGTCCGGCCGCTGACGCGCGCCGCCCCGACACCGCCCGCGCTCCGCGCCCCGCACGAAAGACGCCCGATGGCCCACGCCCCCGACGCTCCCCGCCCCGACTACCGGGCCACGCTGAACCTGCCCGACACGCCGTTTCCGATGCGCGGCGACCTCGCCCGGCGCGAGCCGAAGTGGGTCGCCGAATGGGAGGAGAAGGGGGTCTACAAGCGCATCCGCGCGTTCAGCCGCGGCCGTCCGGTGTTCGTGCTGCACGACGGCCCGCCGTACGCGAACGGCGACATCCACATCGGGCACGCGGTCAACAAGATCCTGAAGGACGTGATCGTCAAGTGCCGCAACATGGCGGGCTTCGACGCGCGCTACGTGCCGGGCTGGGACTGCCACGGCATGCCGATCGAGATCCAGATCGAGAAGCGGTTCGGCAAGTCGCTGCCGGCGGCGGAGGTGCAGTCGAAGTCGCGCGCGTACGCGACCGAGCAGATCGCGCGCCAGAAGAAGGACTTCGTGCGGCTCGGCGTGCTCGGCGAGTGGGACGACCCGTACCTGACGATGGCGCCGCGCAACGAGGCCGACGAGCTGCGGGCGCTCGGCAAGATCATGCGCGCGGGCTTCGTGTTCCGCGGCCTGAAGCCGGTGAACTGGTGCTTCGACTGCCGCTCGGCGCTGGCCGAGGCGGAGGTCGAATACATGGACCGCACCGACTTCGCCATCGACGTGGGCTTTCCGTTCGCCCAGAGCGACAGGCTTGCGGCCGCTTTCGGGCTCGCCTCGCTGCCGGCGGGGCCGGGCTGGGCGGTCATCTGGACCACGACGCCGTGGACCATACCGGCCAACCAGGCGCTGAACGTGCATCCCGACATCACGTACGAGCTGGTGCAGACGCCGCGCGGCCTCCTCATTCTTGCCGGCGATCTCAGGGCCGCGTGCCTCGAGCGATACAAGCTCGCGGGCACCGCGATCGCATCGTGCAAGGGCGCGGCCCTCGAGCGTATTGCCTTCCGCCACCCGTTCTACGACCGTGCA
>DASPJX010000330.1:0-9231 GCA_035628395.1 Burkholderiaceae bacterium
CACAGCGCGAACGCCGGGTGCCTGCCGTAATGATGATTGAGCGTGCCGTGGCTCGCATCGAGCTGGCCGCTGCTCACCATCTGCAGCAGGCCGAACGGGGAGGCCACGGCGCCCGCCGGCAGCACCTCGATGCGCACCTCGCCGCCGGCCATGTCGCCCACCTTCTTCGCGAAATCGAGCGCGTACTCGTGGAAGATGTCCTTCGCCGGCCAGGTGCTCTGGAAGCGCAGGGAGGTGGTCTGCGCCTTCACGATCGCGGGAAAGCCGAGCGCGGCGGCGCCGGAGGCGGTCGCGGTGGCGACGAACCGGCGGCGGGACGGAGTCTGAGTCATCGAGAGGTCTCCTCGTGGGGGGTCGCCATGGTAGGGCGTGGCCACGCTCAAGTCGAGGATTTCTGACTCGCTCGACCGGCCTTCCTCCCACTCGTGGCAGGAAGCCTCATGCCGCGTGGCCGCGCTGCGGGCATGGCGGTCGCTACCGAGGGGTCATGCCGCCGCTGCGGCGCGACCCGGCCCCGCCGGACGCGACCGACGGCCCCACGTGATCACCGACACGGAGCTGACCACCATGAAGACCACCGCTTCACTCCTCGGCGCCGCCGCCCTGGCGTTGGCCGTCTCGACGTCGTTCGCCCAGAGCGGCGGCGGTGCGGGCGGCAACAACGCGACCACGACCGGCCAGACCCCGCCGCCGCGCTCGGGCGCGCCGATGTTCAACTCGCAGAACACCCCCGGCTGGGACTCGATGACCGCCGAGGAGCGCACCTCCCATCGCGAGCGGATGCAGTCGTTCAAGAGCTACCGGGACTGCCAGGGCTACATGACGCAGCACGGCGAGCGGATGAAGAGCCGCAGCACGGGCTCGACCACGACGCCGAGCGCCGCGGCGAGCTCGGCCGGCACCGGCCAGGGCGCGAAGCCCGACAACGACCCCTGCGCGCACCTGCCGCGCGGCTGATCTCCACCGGCACCGGCGGATCGGCGCGGAGCGCCTCGGCGTCCCCCGCGTCCGGCACCGCCGGGCCACGTGGCCTTTCCTCTCCTTCTTCTCGATACACCTGAATGCGGAGCGACAACATCATGAACACGACCTTCAAGCGCCTCGGCCTCGCCGCGGCGATCGCCGGCCTGTCGACGGTCTCGGCCTGCTCGACCTGGAACAACATGTGGGGCGGCCGCAGCGCGAGCGCCGACCGCGGCGCGACCTCTCAGCAGCGCATGGCCGGCACGTCCGCGATGCCGGGCGCGACCCGCGATGGCCGTTCGGCCTACGGTTCCGGCGCGCAAGGCTCGAGCGCCGGCAGCACGATGGGCCCGGGCGCCGTCGGCACCGGCTCGAACGCCTCGAGCGCCGGCATGTCCAGCAGCCCGACCGCGCCCTCGACGATGTCGGGCGGCACCGTCGGCGCGGCCACGATGGGCGGCGGCGCCGCCACCGGCGCCATGGGCTCGACCGCGACCGGCACCGGGACCTCGGCCTACGGTCCGGGCACCGCCGGCAGCGCGGCCGGCAGCAACATGGGCCCGGGCGCGGTGGGCGGCGGCTCGAACAGCTCGAGCGCGGCGATGAGCTCCGGCCCCGGCATCTCGCCGACCCCCGGCACGACCGCCGGCACCTCGACCGCCGAGCGCGCGGCGCAGGGCGCGGACCGCACGACCTCGGGCGCGATGGGCTCGTCGACGATGGGTTCCTCGACGATGGGCTCGTCCACGATGGGCTCCTCGACCGTGGGCTCCTCGACCATGGGCTCGCAGATGCCCGGCACCGCGATGAGCGGCCTGCAGGCCAACGGCACCACCGCGGCGCTGATGACGCGCGGCAGCCAGCGCGACCTGTCGACCCGCGCCGCGTTCCGCAGCGACGCCGAGTGCTGGATCAAGCTCGGCGAGCCGGCCTACGAGCAGCAGGCCGCGCGACGCGGCGGCCAGGTGCGCGGCGAGGGCATGCCGGCGGACTTCAACACCTGCACCCGGGAGCGTCCGGACAGCCGCGGCTGACGCGCTAGAAGAAGCCGACGCCCACCTGGAACAGCTTCTCGACCCTGGGGATCAGTCGCTTGTTCGCCACGAACACGATGACGTGATCCTCGGATTCGACGACGGTGTCGTGGTGGGCGATCAGCACCTCGGAGCGACCGTTCCCGCGCTCGCGGACGATCGCTCCGATGATCGCTCCGGCCGGCAGGTCGATCTGCTCGATCCGCCGGCCGACCACCTTGCTCGATCGCGGATCGCCGTGCGCGATCGCCTCGAGCGCCTCCGCCGCCCCCCGCCTCAGTGAGTGCACCGCGGCCACGTCGCCGCGTCGCACGTGCGCGAGCAGCTCGCCGATCGTCGCCTGCGCGGGGACGATCGCGATGTCGATGCGCCCGCCCTCGACCAGGTCCGCGTAGGCGCGCCGGTTGATCAGCGCGATGGTGCGCCGCGCGCCCATCTTCTTCGCGAGCAGCGAGGACATGATGTTGTCCTCGTCGTCCGAGGTCAGCGCGCAGAAGAGGTCCATCTCGCCGACGCTCTCCTCCTCGAGCAGGTCCTCGTCGGTGGCGTCGCCGTGCAGCACGAGCACGTTCGACGGCAGCTCCGAGGCGAGCTGGTCGCAGCGCGCGGCGATCGGCTCGATGACGCGCACGTCCATCCGCGGCGCGAGCCGCTTGGCGAGCCGCAGCCCGATCCGCCCGCCGCCGGCGAGCATCACGCGGCGCACCGGCTTGTCCATCTTGCGCAGCTCGGTCATCACCTGGCGGATGTGACCGGTCGCGGCGAGGAAGAACACCTCGTCGCCCGGCTCGATCATCGTGCCGCCGTCCGGGTAGATCGTCTTCTCGCCGCGGAAGATCGCGACGATCCGGGAGTCGACGTTCGGGATGTGCGACTTGATCTCGCGGATCGGCTTCTGCACGAGCAGGCCGCCCGCGTGCGCGCGCACCGCGATCAGGCTCACGCGCCCGCCGGCGAACTCGAGCACCTGCAGCGCCTCGGGGAACTCGACCAGCTTGGCGACGTACTCGGTGACGGTCTTCTCGGGGACGATCAGGTGATCGACCGAGAACGCGCCCTCGCCGACGAGCTCGGGGTTGTCCTGGAAATCGGCGCCGCGCACGCGCGCGATGCGGGTCGGGACGTTGAAGACCTGCGCGGCGAGGTGGCAGGCGACGAGGTTGGTCTCGTCGCTCTGCGTGGTGGCGATGACCATGTCGGCGTCCTCGGCGCCCGCCGCGCGCAGCACCGACGGCTGCGCGGCGTTGCCGACGACCGTGCGCAGGTCGAGCCGGTCCTGCAGCTCGACGAGCCGCGCCGCATCGGTGTCGATGACGGTGATGTCGTTCTGCTCGGAGACCAGGCTCTCGGCGACCGACGCGCCGACCCTGCCGGCGCCGAGAATGACGATCTTCACGCGGGGGCCGGGATCATTGGGAGGTCTGCGAGCCCTTGCGGTACGTGCCCTTGGACAGGTCGATGCCGAGCTGCTTGAGCTTGCGGTACAGGTGGGTGCGCTCGAGGCCGGTCTTCTCGGCCACGCGCGTCATCGAGCCGTGCTCGCGCGACAGGTGGTGCTCGAAGTACGCGCGCTCGAACGCGTCGCGCGCCTCGCGCAGCGGCAGGTCGAGCGGCAGCTCGCGCACCGCCGGCGGCGCGCCGTTCGGGCCGGCCACCGGCGCGGTCAGGAACTGCGCGCTCGGCGAGGAGAGCGGGATCGTCGGGCCCCCGCCGACCGGCAGCATCGTGATCGTCGGCGCGCCGTTGGCGTGCGCGGCGATCGGCTGGTAGACCTGCGGCGCGACCTTCGGGGCGCTCTGCGCGCGGCTGCGCGCGAGGCCCTGCTCGACCGCCTTCAGCAGCTTCTGCAGCGCGATCGGCTTCTCGAGGAAGTCGAGCGCGCCGATCCGGGTGGCCTCGACCGCGGTGTCGATCGTCGCGTGGCCCGACATCATGATCACCGGCATCGTCAGCTTGCCGGCGGTCGCCCATTCCTTGAGCAGCGTGACGCCGTCGGTGTCGGGCATCCAGATGTCGAGCAGGACCAGATCGACCGCGTTCTGGTCCCGCGCGTCGCGGGCCTGCTGGGCGCTCTCGGCGAGCAGCACCGAGTGGCCCTCGTCTCCGAGGATCTCGGACAGCAGCTCGCGAATGCCGATCTCGTCGTCAACGACCAGAATTTCCGCCATGGCTTCCTAGCTCTCGGCCGGCCTGACCGTTCGTCCGTCCGGCGGCCCGCTCGTTTCGAGTGTTGTGTGCGCGCCGCAATTGTCGTCGCTTTTGGCCAACTTGGTAAATACCACGTTGACCGACGCGCCCCGTACGGCCCCGCCTTCGTCGCTGCGGTTCACGGCCTCGATGCGACCGCCGTGCTCGTCGACGATCTTGCGCACGATGGCCAGGCCGAGCCCGGTGCCCTTCGGCTTGGTCGTCACGTACGGCTCGAAGACGCGGGCGAGCGAGCCGGGCGGGAAACCGGGGCCGTCGTCGCGGACCGTCAGCCGGACGGCGGTGGTCGCGCCGACCCGGCGCACCGCCTCGGTGGACACGTCGATGCGCCGCACCGGCTGCCTCTCGGTCGCCTCGAGCGCGTTCTTCACGAGGTTGTGGATCACCTGGCGCAGCTGCGAGGCGTCGCCGAGGATCGGCGGCAGCCCGGGCGCGAGCTCGACGTGCAGGTGCCCGGCCGCCTCCTGCGGCGCGTAGAGCGCCATCACCTCGTGGACCAGCGCGCCGAGGTCGAGCGGCTCGAGCTTCGCCGCGGGCAGCCGCGCGTAGTCGCGGAACTCGTCGACCATCAGCTTGAGCGCGCCCACCTGGCTGACGATGGTCTGGGAGCTTCGCGCGAGCATCTCGGCGTCGGCCGGCGGCAGCTTGTCGGCGAGCTTGAGCTGCAGCCGCTCGGCCGCGAGCTGGATCGGCGTGAGCGGGTTCTTGATCTCGTGGGCGAGCCGCCGGGCCACCTCGCTCCAGGCGACCGCCCGCTGCGCCGAGACCACCTCGCTCACGTCGTCGAACACCACCAGCGAGCCGGGCTGGGGCGCCGGCAGCTTCGCGCCGCGCAGCAGCAGCGTGAGCGCCGGCTGCTCGTCGCGGCCGGGTCGGTCGCCGCGAGGCAGCGCGAGCTGACGCTGCCACGCGCCGTGCGCGTCGTCCTCGAGCTCGGCGAAGGCCTCGATGAGCCGGGGCCCGGCCTCGCCGAGCCGCGGCACGTCGGCGAGCCGGCGCCCGACCAGCAGCTCGGCGGGCAGCTCGAGGATCCGCTCGGCGCCGGCGTTGGCGAGCGAGATGCGGAACTCCTCGTCGAGCACCAGCACGCCGGCGGTCAGGTTGGCGAGCACGCTGGCGAGCCGGGCGTTCGCGCGCTCGAGCTCGTGCTGGTTGCGCTCGACCATGGCGCGCGCCTCCTCGAGCTGGCGCGTCATCGCGTTGAACGACTGCATCAGCACGCCCAGCTCGTCGCGGTTGCCGTAGTCCTTGACCGGCCGGAAGTCGCCGACCGCGACCGCCCGGGTGCCGGCCGCGAGCATCGACAGCGGACCGGTCATCCAGCCGGCGAGCAGGAACGACGCGGCGATCGCCGAGAACACCGTCAGCATCAGCGTGACGGTCATCGTGATCCGGAAGATCCGCTTCAGCCCGCTCCTCGACAGCGACAGCTGCTGGTAGTCGCGCCAGCCCTGCTGGATCGCGTCGGCGTTCTCGGCGAGCGAGTCGGGCACCGGCTGCACGAGCTGCAGCAGCCGCAGGTCCTCGCCGAGCGAGCCGCCGACGGAGAGCGCCTGGATCACCCGCAGCTTGAGCCCGCGCGCGTCGGGGGCCGAGGGCGTGCCGTCGGCGGCGTCGCCGGCGGGCTCGACCGCGGCGTACAGCCGCGCGCCGCGCACCTGGCGCAGCGCCGCCTGCGACGGCAGGTCGGGCACGAGCTGGGCGAGCCCGCCGCCGCTCGCCAGCACGATGCGGCCGCTGCCGGTGACGATCAGCGCCTCCTGCACCCCGGCGCGCTCGCGCATCCGGTTGAGCGTCGGCGGCCACTGGCCCTCGGGCAGGTCGGCGAGCTCGGCGGCCATCGAGCGCGCCTTGCCCTGCAGGTCGGCGAGCATCGAGTCGAGCGACGCGCGGCCCAGCGTGAGTCCCGACTCGAACGCGCGCTCCATCGGCACGTCGTACCAGGACTCGACCGAGCGGCCGAGGAACTGCACGGCGACGACGTAGATCAGCAGCGCCGGCACCAGCGTCATCAGCGTGAACGCGCTGGCGAGCCTCACCATCAGCCGCGTGCCGAACACGCCGGCGCGCCAGCGCTGCCAGAGACGGCGCGCGAGCTCGCCGGCGAGCACCAGCAGCGCGACGCCGATCGCGACGTTGAGCCCGAGCAGCAGCTCGTAGTGCTCCTCGAGCAGCCGGTCGTTGCCGCTGGCGACCGCGAGCAGCGCGAGCAGCACCGCGCCCAGCGCCACCGCGACGAACAGCGCGTAGCGCAGCGCGCGCGTCACGGCGCGCTTCGAGGGGTCTCCGGCGGGGGGATGGCGAACCGCTTCCATTCGGATTGCGGGGTCCAGTCGCGGTTGGTCAGCGCGGTGATCTGCAGGGGCCTCGGCAGCTGGCCGGTGTCGAGCCGCAGCCTCAGCCAGCCGTCGTAGGTGATGCCCGGACGGGTCCGGTCGCGCGGCATGACCCGCCAGCCGCGCAGCCGGGACATCGCGTCGAGCGCCTCGGCGAGCGACGGGAAGCTCGCCGGCACGCCGTTGAGCAGCACCCGGTACTGGCGCGTCAGCGCATGATAGGACAGCCGGTGCGTCTGGGTGGCCGCCGTCGTGCGGTCGTCCCACCAGTACCAGCGCGGCCTCGTCATCTCGAACTCGACGAGGAAGGTCAGCGACACGCCGCGGCTGACCGCCTCCTCCAGCTGCGGGTTCAGCACCAGCGCGAAGTCGGCCGACAGCTGCCACGACTCGCCGTCGGCGGACGGCTCCACGCCGACGCGCAGCACGTCGATGATGTCGGCGGTACCGGCGGCGGGCCACCAAGCCAGCAGCGCTGCCGTCGACAGCGCCGCGATGGCGGTCCGTCGCTTCACTGGCGTTTGGTCAGAGAGGCATAGAAGAAGCCATCGTGCTCGCGTGTCGGCCCGGACTGAGGCAGCAACTGGGCGACCGGTTCGCCGCGGCCGTCGGGCCACACCCATTCGAGCGGCGTTCGCACGGCGTCGGCGCGGTCCCGGACGAATCGCTGCACGACCGCCTCGCCCTCGTCGGGAAACACCGAGCAGGTGACGTAGAGGAATTTACCATTCGGGCCGAGCAGCGGCCAAAGCGCCTCGAGCAGACGCAGCTGCTGGATCGCGAGTGTGGCGATATCGCCACGGCGCCGGAGCCAGCGCACGTCCGGGTGGCGGCGCACGATGCCCGAGGCGCTGCACGGCGCGTCCAGCAGGATCCGGTCGTACGGCCGGCCGTCCCACCAGCCGGCGGGCCGCGCGGCGTCGGCCGCGAGCACCCGCACCGAGCCCGCGCCGGCCGGCAGCCCGCAGCGCGCGAGGTTGTCCTCGATGCGCCGGCAGCGTTCGGGATCGAGGTCGATCGCGGTGAGGTCGACGTCGGCGAGCTCCAGCGCGTGGCAGGCCTTGCCGCCCGGCGCCGCGCAGGCGTCGAGCACGCGCTGGCCGGGGGCGAGGTCGAGCAGGTGCGCGGCGAGCTGCGCCCCGGCGTCCTGCACCGACACCTCGCCCTGCGCGAAGCCCGGCACGCGCTCGACCGGCGTCGCCTCGTCGAGCGCGAACGCCTCGGGCCCGACGCGCCGCGCGCCGAGCCCCGCCGCGCGCAGCCGCTCGGCGTACGCGTCGGGATCGGTGCGACGCCGGTTCACGCGCAGCACCAGCGGCGCCTGCACCGCGCCCGCGCGGGCGATCGACTCCCACGCGTCGGGGTAGGCCTCGCGCAGCCGCTCGAGCCACCAGTCGGGATGGTCGAAGCGCGCGACCGGGTCGTCGGCGATCGCGGCGAGCAGCGCCTCGCGCTCGCGCACGAACCGGCGCAGCGTCGCGTTCAGGAAGCTGGCCGCGCCGCCGCCGGGGCCGCGCGACAGGCTGCGCGCGGCGGCCACCGCCTGATCGACGACGATCGCCGGCGGGCGCATCGGCTCGAGCAGCTGCGCGAGCGCGACCAGCTGCAGCGCCGCCATCCGCGGCAGCGGCCGGCGCGTGTTCAGCAGCGCGACGAGCGCCTGCAGGCTCCCCAGGCGACGCACGGTGCGGTACGCCATGTCGCGGGCCGGCGCGCGCGAGGCGGGCGGCAGCGACGCGGTCCGCGCCGCGAGCGCGTCGGGCAGCCGGTGGCCGGCGAGCAGGTCGGTGACCGCCTCGGCGGCGGCGAGCATCTCGCGCGACAGCGGCGCGCGCGCGTCGGGCGAGCGCGGCGGCGGAAGGGAGCCCGGCTGGCGGCCGTCGGCGTGCATCGCCGCCTCAGCGTCCGGGCGCCGTGGCGGGGGCGGCCCGCGGCGGGCCGAGCCGGTCGCCCTCGCGCACCGGGAAGCCCGCGAGGAACTCGCGCGCGCCCATCCGGCGCCCGCCCGGGCGCTGCAGCTCGAGCAGCGCGACCGCGCCGCCCTCGCCGCAGGCGACGACGACCCCGTCGGGCCCGGCCTCGAGCACCGTGCCCGGCGCGGCGTCGGCGCGCCCGGCGACGGCGGCCGCGCGCCACACCTTGATCGGCGTGCCGGGCAGCCGCGCGAGCTCGGCGACGCAGCCGGGCGCCGGGTCGAAGGCGCGCACGTGGTCGACGATCGCGCGCGCGCCGCCCGACCAGTCGATCGGTGCGTCGGCCTTGCCGATCTTCGCCGCGTGGGTGACGCCCTCGGCCGGCTGCGGCACGCAGGGCAGGTCGCCCGCCTCGAGCCGGCGCAGCGCCTCGACGATCGCGCGCGCGCCGAGCGCGGCGAGCCGGTCGTGGACCGTGCCGCCGGTGTCGTCGGGCCCGATCTCGAGCGGCAGCGCGAGCCGCATCGGCCCGGTGTCGAGGCCCGCGTCCATCTGCATGATCGTGATGCCGGTGCGCGCGTCGCCGGCCTGCACCGCGCGCTGGATCGGCGCCGCGCCGCGCCAGCGCGGCAGCAGCGACGCGTGCACGTTCAGGCAGCCGTGGCGCGGGATCGCGAGCACCTCGGGCGGCAGCAGCAGCCCGTAGGCGGCGACCACCATCGCGTCGGCGCCGACCTCGCGCAGCAGCGTCCATTCCTCGGGGTCGCGCAGCGTGCG
>DASPJX010000331.1:0-20443 GCA_035628395.1 Burkholderiaceae bacterium
CGAGGAGACGACCGGCACGCTGCTGTGCGGCGACCTGTTCACCCGGGTCGGCAGCGGCCCGGCGATCACGACCGACGACATCGTGGCGCCCGCCATCGAGACCGAGGAGATGTTCGAGTCCACCGTGCTCTCGCCGCTCGCCGCGCCGACGCTGCGCCGGCTCGCCGCCCTCGCCCCGGCGCGGCTCGCCACGATGCACGGCTCGAGCTTCGAGGGCGACGCGGGCCGGGCGCTGGAGGAGCTGGCCGGCTATTACGACCGACGCCTGCGGGCGGCGCTGGCGCCGGCCGCGGGCGCGGCGGGGTCCGCCTGACGGCGGGCCGGGCGGCCCGCGCCCGCCCGTCCGCTCGCCGCGGGATGCTCCGGTGGCTGCTCGCGCCCGCGGTCGCGGCCGTCGGTCCGCCCGCCTCGGGCGTGCCGGCGGACGACGGGCGCCGGCGGGCCGAGGCGCTGTGCGCCGTCCTCGCGGCCCGGGTCGACGAGATCCCGGGGCGCGCCCCGGTGCTGCTGCGCAGCTGGGACGGCGAGGCCGGGCGGGACGCGCCCGCCGAGCCCGCGCTGAGGAGCGCCGCGTTCAGCTACGACAACGCGCTCGCGGCCATCGCGCTCGTCGCCTGCGAGCGGCGCGAGCAGGCGACGCGGATCGGCGAGGCCCTGCTCGCCGCGTCGCTCGCCGACCGCTCGGGCTCGGAGGGGCGCCTGCGCAACGCGTACCGGGCCGGCGCGCAGACCGAGCGGCCGGTCCCGCCGATGGGCTGGTGGGACGCGGCGTCGCGCCGCTGGGCCGAGGATCCGTACCAGGTGGGCAGCGCCACCGGCAACGTCGCCTGGGGAGCGCTCGCGCTGCTGACGCTCGCCGAGGCGAGCGGCGAGCGCCGGTACGTCGAGGGCGCCGCGCGGCTCGCCGGCTGGGCGGTCTCGCAGGCGCGCGACGCGCGCGGACCGGGCGGCTTCAGCGGGGGCCTGCACGGCTGGGACGACGCGCCGCAGGCGCTGCGCTGGAAGTCGACCGAGCACAACGTCGACCTCGCCGCGGTCTTCGACCGGCTGGATCGCGCGGGCGCGCCGGGGCGCTGGCGGTCCCACGCGACGCACGCGAGGGCCTTCCTCGACGCGATGTGGGCCGAGGGCCGCGGACGCTTCCCGGTCGGGACGCTGCCCGACGGGACGACGACCAACCATTCGACGTCGGGCCTCGACGCGCAGCTCTGGCCGCTGCTGCTGCGCGACGCGCCCGAGCGCTGGCGCGCGGCGCTCGGGCACGCCGAGCGCGCGCACGGCGTCGAGGGCGGGTTCGACTTCAACGACGACCGCGACGGCCTCTGGGTCGAGGGCACCGCGCAGGCCGCGCTCGCCTACCGCGTGCTCGGGCGCCGTGCCGACGCCGATCGCCTGCTCGCCGAGATCGCCCGCCAGGCGAGCCCGGGCGGCTACCTGTGGGCGACGCGCGAGCCGCAGGTCACCACGGGCCTCGCCCTGCGACCGGACAGCACCACCGACGACTTCCGCTACTTCCGCCGCCCGCACCTGGGCGCGACGGCCTGGGCGGTGCTCGCGGGAACGGGATGGAACCCGTTCACCGGGAAACGGGTGCCCTGAGGGACGGGGCCGAGCCCCGTGCCGGGGCCGCGCCGCACGGCGGGGCCGGGCCGCACGCCGGGGCCGGGCCGCACGCGCCGGGCGTCGGCCTCCGTCGCGGTGCGGGGCGTTCCGCGCCCGCGGGAGACGTGCCCGTCGACTAGTGCGCGCCTCGGGGACCCGCCAGTCTCCCGATCAGCTCGAGGATCTCCTCGGGTCGGACGGGCTTCACCAGGTGATGGTCGATGCCCGCGCGTCGCGACCGCTCCACGTCGGAATCGTGACCGTAGCCGGTCAGCGCGACGACGTGGACGTGCCTCGTCGCGTCGCTCGCCCTGAGGCGCCGCGCGACCTCGTATCCGTCCATGTCCGGCAGGCCGATGTCGAGCAGCACGGCGTCCGGCGCGAAGGTCCGCGCCAGCTCGAGGCCCGCCGCGCCGTCGTACGCGCTGGCGACCCGATGTCCCGCGTACTCGAGGGTCATCGCGGTGCTCTGGTTCGCGTCCTCGTTGTCGTCGATGACGAGGATCCGCCGCCCTGCGCCGGCGACCGATGCGGCGGACGCGGACTCCGGCGCGCGCATCGCGTCGCCGGACGACGCGATCGGCAGGGTCACCGTGAACTCGGCGCCCGTGCCCGCGCCCTCGCTCGACGCGCTCACCGTGCCGCCGTGCATCTCCGTGAGCCGCTTCACCAGCGTGAGCCCGATGCCGAGCCCGCCTTCCGAGCGCGCCAGCGAGCGGGGAAGCTGCGTGAACAGGTTGAAGATCGACTCCAGCATCGACGACGGGATGCCCGCCCCCGTGTCGCGGACGCGCACCGTGGCGACGCCGTCCCCGACCTCGGTGACGAGCCCGACGGCGCCGCCGCTCGGCGTGTACTTCGCCGCGTTGTGCAGCAGGTTGGCGAAGACCTGCGCGAGGCGGACGGCATCCGCGCGGACCGTCACGTTCCGGCTCGGCAGCGAGACCGACAGCGACTGCGCGCGCTGGTCGATCAGCGGACGCGACTGCTCGAGCGCCTGCTCGAGGACGTCCGACAGCGACGTCTCGGCCAGCTCGAGACGGAGCTGCCCCTGCGTGATGCGCCCCACGTCCAGCAGGTCGCCGACGAGCCGGCTCATGTGCCGCGACTGGCGGCCGAGGATCGCGGCGCTGCGGTTCAGCGGCGAATCGGCCGGCGTCTGGGCACGGATCAGCTGCGACGCGGTGAGGATCGGCGCGAGCGGATTGCGCAGCTCGTGGCCGAGCATCGCCAGGAACTCGTCGCGAGCCTGGAGCGCGGACGTGAGCTCCGCCGTGCGCGCCTCGACCCGTCGCTCGAGCTCGACGTTCTGCAGCAGCAGCTGCTCCTTCGCGAGCTTCAGCGACGAGCTCTCGAGCAGCTCCCACGTCCCGCGGCGGCGGGTCAGCGCGAACTGGTGATGACCGCACACGTCGAGCACGTCCTCGGCGTTGCACTTCACCGTGCAGTACGTGCACAGGGCGACGAGGTTGTAGCGCCTGAACGCGCCGTTGACCTTGTCCTCGTACTCCATGAAGCTGTCCCAGCCGGAGCGGTCGACCCAGAACGTGTCGCCCGTCAGGCGCAGCCCCGAGAAGCCTCGCCGCCTGGATTCGGCCTCGCGATCGATCCAGCCCTGCAGGACCCCGTCGGCGTCGAAGTCGTCGCCCGGCGTGTACCACTTCCTGATCGGGACGATCTCCATCTGGCCGGCGTCGAATCGCCGCTTCAGATCCGGCACCGCGTCGAGCAGGAGGGCCTCGGCCGCATCCGCCTCGAGGTGGTCCCCGGTGACCCACAGGCACGACTCGTTGCTGCGCAGACCGGCCTCGAAGTACGGGACGATCGTCTCGGCGAGGTCGGCGCCGGTCCGGTAGAACTGGCAGAAGTGGCTTCCCCACGGGATGTCCCCGACGGCGGCGATGCCTGACGGCCGAGCGGGACGATCCATGCGGTGACCTCGAGACGACGGAGAGGAGGGAGACGAAGACCGGCGGTGCGCGCGGACCCGGGCGGTGCGCGCGGCCCCGTCCGTTTCGTGCCGACGACGGGTCGTGCCGGAGCCGTCGGTGCGGCCTCGCCCGATGTCGCGACGGGAAGGCCGATGGGTGCGGAGGCGGGATTATGGATCATCCGACGCCGGGCACGCCACCTGCGCAGGCCGCTCCCGCGAGGCGATCGACCCGGCGCGCGTCCGGGCGAACCGGAGCGGCGGACGGATCGCCGCCGAGGCGCACGCCGGACCCGCGCGGGACGCCGGATCGGCGGTTCGTCCCGTCCCGGTGCGGGAGGCCGCCGGGGCGGATCGTCCGCGAGCGATACAATCGGCCCCCGAACGCCGGCCGGACCCGCGGGACGGGGCCGCGCTCGCAGCGCCCTCCGGCTTCCGTCCGGCCCCTGCCTCCGCACCGCGAGCGACCGGGGCCGCCGGCACCTCGACGATGCCGACGTCGGCTCCGTCGCGCGCGGCGGGAGATCGATCTCAAAGGATTTTTCCATGGCCCTCAAATGCGGCATCGTCGGCCTGCCGAACGTCGGCAAGTCGACGCTCTTCAACGCGCTGACCAAGGCCGGCATCGCCGCCGAGAACTACCCGTTCTGCACGATCGAGCCGAACGTCGGCATCGTCGAGGTGCCCGACGCCCGGCTCGCGCAGCTCGCCGCGATCGTCCGGCCCGAGCGCACGATGCCGGCCACGGTCGAGTTCGTCGACATCGCCGGCCTGGTGGCGGGCGCCTCCAAGGGCGAGGGCCTCGGCAACCAGTTCCTCGCGAACATCCGCGAGACCGACGCGATCGTCCACGTCGTGCGCTGCTTCGAGGACTCGAACGTCGTCCACGTCTCGGGCAAGGTCGACCCGCTGTCGGACATCGAGGTCATCAACACCGAGCTCGCGCTCGCCGACATGGCCACCGTCGAGAAGACCCACGCGAAGTACGCGAAGCAGGCGCGCGCGGGCGGCGACAAGGAGGCCGCGCGCCTGGTGGCGGTGCTCGACAAGTGCCTCGCGGTGCTGAACGAGGCGAAGCCGGTGCGCTCGCTCGACCTGTACGAGGAGGAGAAGGCGATCCTGCGGCCGCTGTGCCTGATCACCGCGAAGCCGACGATGTACGTCGCCAACGTGCGCGACGACGGCTTCGAGAACAATCCGCACCTCGAGGCGGTGAAGGCGTTCGCCGCCGCCGAGAAGTCGATCGTCGTGCCGGTGTGCGCGGCGATCGAGGCCGAGATCGGCGACATGGACGACGCCGACAAGCAGGTCTTCCTCGCCGACATGGGGATGGACGAGCCCGGGCTGAACCGCGTGATCCGCGCGGGCTTCTCGCTGCTCGGGCTGCAGACCTACTTCACCGCCGGCCCGAAGGAGGTGCGCGCCTGGACCGTGCGGATCGGCGCGACCGCGCCGCAGGCCGCGGCCGTCATCCACACCGACTTCGAGAAGGGCTTCATCCGCGCCGAGACGATCGCGTTCGACGACTACATCGCCTGCAAGGGCGAGGCGGGCGCGAAGGAGAAGGGCAGGATGCGGCTCGAGGGCAAGGACTACGTGGTGCACGACGGCGACGTCATGCACTTCCGGTTCAACGTCTAGGGCCGCGCATCCGACCTCCGCGCGACGCGACGCGGAATCAGGACGACCGGTGCCGCTCGCGCGGTGCCGCGGCGCCGGCCGGCTCGGCCGTCGTGCGGCCCATCGCGCCGGCCAGCGCGGCCGCCAGCGTCTCCGGCACGCAGGGCTTGGGCAGCACCTCGAAGCCCGCCGCCAGCGCGCCGTGGATCTCGGCGGCGTAGCCGGTCATCAGCACGATCGGCAGCGTCGGCGACCGGCGCCGCAGGTGCCGGGCGAGCGCGAGCCCGTTCATCGAGCCGGGCATCATGATGTCGCTGAGCACGACGTCGAACGGCTCGGCGCGCGCGGCGACCGTCTCGAGCGCCGCATCGGCCGACGGCGCGTGCACGACCCGCGCGCCGAACGACTCGAGCAGCGAGCGCGTGGTGGCCGCGAGCTCCAGGTTGTCCTCGACCAGCAGCACCTCGCAGGGCAGCGCGTCGACGCCGCGCGGCGCCGCCTCGGGCGCGACCGCGGCCTCGCGCGTGCTCGCCGGCAGCACCAGCGTCACCGTCGTGCCCTCGCCCGCGCTCGAGTCGATCCGCGTGATGCCGCCCGCCTGCTCGCACATCGAGGCCACCTGGGCGAGCCCCAGGCCGGTGCCCTTGCCCTCGACCTTGGTCGTGAAGAAGGGCTCGAACGCCCGCTCCCTGACCTCGTCGGTCATGCCCGAGCCCGAGTCGGACACGCTGAGCACGATCCAGCGGCCCGACGATCCCGCCGGCCGCTCCTCCGCGCCGGCCTCCCTCGCGAGGATCGCGAGTCGCCCGCCGTCGGGCATCGCGTCGCGGGCGTTCAGCGCCAGGTTGATCAGCGCGAGCTCGAGCTCGGCGAGGTCGACCGTGATCCGCGGCACGTCGGCCGCGACGTGGAGCGACACGGCGATGTGCCGTCCCACGGTCGTCTGCAGCAGCTCCCGGATCGCGGCGAGGACCTCGGCGGGATCGGCGTCGACCGGGCGCAGCGGCTGCCGACGCGAGAACGACAGCAGCTGGCGGGTCAGCTGGGTGCCGGTGTTCACCGCACGGCGGATCGCCGCGACCAGCGGCCGCGGATCGCGACCGTCGGGCAGGCGCTCGATCAGGTGCGCGTTGTTGTTGACGACGGCGAGCAGGTTGTTGAAGTCGTGCGCGACCGAGCCGGTCAGCAGCCCCAGCGCCTCGAGCTTCTGCGTCTGCAGCAGCGCGGTCTCGGCCCGGGCGCGCGATCGCGTCTCGTGCTGCAGGCGCAGCAGCGCCTCGCGCTCGCGGCGGGCGCGCCGCATCGCGTACCAGGCCGAGCCGACCAGCACCGACGCCATCGAGAACAGCGCGAGCGCGAGCCACGACATGTCGCGCCGCCAGGCCGCCAGGACCGCCTCGTGCGGGATGCCCGCCCCCACGTACAGCGGATAGCTCTCGAGCCCGCGGAACGCGAGCACCCGCACCGTGCCGTCGATCCTCGACCGGTTCGCACGGGACAGGCCGCTGCGCTCGCCGGCGGCGATCCGGCGCATCAGCTCGCTGTCGGCGGCGAGCCTGAAGCCGACGCGGGGCGGCTCGGGCCAGCGGGCGATCACGGTGCCGTCGGTGCGGATCAGCGTGAGCGTCAGGCCCGGCTCGTCGGCCGCGAGCTCCGAATAGAAGGCGCTGAAGTAGTTCGGGTCGAGCGACACGCTGACCACGCCGCCGAAGCGTCCGTCGGCGAGGTCGCGCCGCAGGCTGGTGTTGACGAACACCTCCTTCGTCGCGCGCCCGACGGTCGGCTCGCCGACGTACAGCCCGCCGCGGTTCTCGACGTGCCAGCGGAAGTACGGCCGGTCGGAGACGTCGAGGTCGCGCGGCGCCGGGAAGAACCGGTTCGTCGCCACCGTCCGGCCCCGCTCGTCGTAGATCCAGATCGACTGCACCTGAGGCATGCCGCGCACGGTGGCGCCGAGCCGCCGGTGCAGCTCGGCCTCGCGGTCACGCAGCGCGTCGGCCCGCTCCTCGCCGAGCGCGTCGAGCGCCCGCCCGGCCAGCGCCCCGTTCGCGTCGAGGATCTTGGCCGCGTGCTCCTGCACGATCCGGATCGCGCGGTCCGCGCGCTGCTCGGCGCCCTGGAACGCCTGAGCGTAGGTGTAGCGGGCCGCGGCGGCGAACACCGCGAGCGGCAGCGCGATCGCCATGACCACCACGACGAGGTGCACGCGGCCGGCGGCGTCGCTGTCGAGCTCGAACACCGGCCGACCGCGCGGCTGCGCCTGGCGGCGCCGGACCACCGCCGACAGCGCCAGCACGCCGACGCCGAACGTCGCGGCCGCGGGCATCGACAGGCCTCCGAGCGGCATCAGGGTCTCGTCGGGCGGCAGCCAGGGCACGACGATCCAGACCATGCAGGTCAGCGCCGTCACCAGCCCCGAGCCGACCCCGACGGTCAGCATGACGAGGGCGAGCGTCGGATAGACGAACAGGAACGGATGCTGCGGTCCGAGCAGCAGCGTCGCGCACGCGTACACGCTCATCCCGAGCCCGCCCGCGAGGACCCCGATCAGCACGGCCGCGGTGCGGGACAACGAGCGCGGGAGGGCCGGCCCGATCACCGTCGTGCCGTCGCGGACGGGACGGCACCCGCGACGCGGGCGAGGCCGGCGAAGGTCGAGGACATCGAAGGATTCATCGGGGTGGCGGGGACCGCGGCCGGGAGCGCGCCGGACGGTCGATCCGGTCGAGCCCCTGCCGCGCGGTCGGGAGTCTAACGCCGCGATCCGGTCGCGTGTCCGGAAACCCCCGGATCGGCTCGCCCGGGCGCGCGCCCGTCACGGGCGCACCGCGGGACGCCCGACGCGGGCCGGCGGGCGCCCGACGGCGGCGCCGGGCGCCTCCGGCTCGACGCCCGACGGCGATCACCCGGCCCGGGCCGCCCGGCGCGCGCGCTTCGCGGCCCCCCGGTCGGTGGCCGCGGTCGTGAGCGCGACGGCCGGCGCGGCCGCGGCGGGGGCGGCCGGAGCCGGCGGCCGCGCCGCCTCGCCGCTTCCCGTCCCCCGGGCTGCGCCGCCGCCGCGCGCCTCCTCCCGCAGCCGCTTCGACTCCTCCAGCAGGTAGCGCTGGTAGTCGTCGAGGTCGCCGTCGAACGGCGCGACCCGGCCGCGCCCGACCAGCCAGAACTCGTCGCACACGCTGCGCAGCAGCGCGCGGTCGTGGCTCACCAGCATCAGCGTGCCCTCGAAGCCGTTGAGCGCCATCGCGAGCGCCTCGCGGGTCACCAGGTCGAGGTGGTTGGTGGGCTCGTCGAGCAGCAGCAGGTTCGGGCGCTGCCAGACCATCATCGCGAGCACGAGCCTCGCCTTCTCGCCGCCGCTCATCGTGCCCACCGGCTGGCGGATCATGTCGGCGCCGAAGTTGAAGCTGCCGAGGAACGCGCGCAGCGCCTGCTCCCCGGTGCCCGACTGCGCGCCGACGTCGCGCGCGAGGCGCACCATGTGCTGGAGCGCGTCGTCGCCGGGACTGAGCACGTCGAGCTCCTGCTGCGCGAAGTACCCGATCGACAGGCCCTTGCCCTCGGTGATCGTGCCGCCGAGCGCGGCGAGGTCGCGCGCGATGGTCTTGACGAGGGTCGACTTGCCCTGGCCGTTGGCGCCGAGGATGCCGATCCGCTGGCCGGCGAGCACCGAGCGGCTCACGCCGCCCACGATCACGCGCGGCTCGCCGTCGACCACGTAGCCGAAGTCGGCCCGGTCGATCGACAGCATCGGGTTGGGCAGGTGCGACGGCTCCTTGAACTCGAACTCGAAGTCGGCGGAGGAGAGCATCGGCGCGACCTTCTCCATCCGCTCGATCGCCTTCACGCGGCTCTGCGCCTGCCTGGCCTTGCTGGCCTTGGCCTTGAAGCGGTCGATGAACTTCCGCAGGTGCGCGATGCGATCCTGCTGCTTCGCGTACGCCGCCTGCTGCAGCAGCAGCTGCTCGGAACGCAGCGTCTCGAACGTGCTGTAGTTGCCGCCGTAGCGCACGAGCTGCGCGTTCTCGAGGTGCACGGTGACGTCGGTGACCGCGTCGAGGAACTCGCGGTCGTGGCTGATGACGATCATCGTGCCGGCGTACGACGCGAGCCAGGCCTCGAGCCAGACCAGCGCGTCGAGGTCGAGGTGGTTGGTGGGCTCGTCGAGCAGCAGCAGCTCGCTCGGGCACATCAGCGCGCGCGCGAGCTGCAGGCGCATCCGCCAGCCGCCCGAGAACGAGTCGACCGGACGCTCGAGCTCGTCGGGCCCGAAGCCCAGCCCGAGGATCAGCGCCTGCGCGCGCGCGCTCGCGTCGTGCTCGCCGGCGTCGGCCAGGTCGACGTGCGCGTGCGCGATCGCCATGCCGGCCTCCGGGTCGTCCGGGTCGAGCGCGAACCGGGCCTCGGCCTCGGCCAGCGCGGCGCGCAGCTCCGTGAGCCGCGTGTCGCCGCCGATCACGAAGTCGGTGGCCGACGCGTCGGTGTCGGGCATGTCCTGCTCGACCTGCGCGAGGCGCCAGTGACGCGGGAACGAGACCTCCCCGCCGTCCTCGTGCAGCGAGCCGTTCAGCAGGCCGAACAGCGTCGACTTGCCCGCGCCGTTGCGGCCCACCAGGCCGACCTTCTCGCCCGGCGCGAGCACGAGCGACGCGCGGTCGAGCAGTACCTTGGCGCCGCGACGCAGGACGAGGTTCTTCAGGGTGATCAAGACGGGTGCGCTCCGGGGCCGGCATCGGCAAGGGCGCGATTGTCCACGAATCCCGACCGGGCCACGCGACGGGTGCGAGCGGGGCCGCGGCGCGGACCCCGACGGCCGAGGCGAGGGCACGGTCGATCCGCGTTCCGCGCGGCCGTCCGCGCCGGCGGCCCGTGCATCGGCCGACGGGTCCGCGGCGGTCGGGCCGGCGCGAGCATCGGGCGATGGTCCCGCACCGCGCCCCGTCCGCCCGTCGGCTCGCCGCCGCCCTGGTCGCCGCCGGCCTCGCCGGCTGCGGGACCTGGGTCCATCCGAGCAAGCCGCCCGAGGCGTTCCACGCGGACCGGCTCGCCTGCGAGCGGCACGCGGTCTCGCTCTACCCGGTGACGATCGTGGCCCGGATGGCGCAGCCGCCGCGGGTCACGCCCGCGACGACGACCTGCACCCAGCAGGGTCCGCAGCAGGTGTGCACCACGGTGCCGAGCACCGTGCTCCCGCCGCGCTGGGTCAACGAGGACGTCAACGCCGGGCCGCGCTCGACGGTGCGCTCGGACTGCCTGCGGGCGAACGGCTGGACGTTCCGCCCGAACGACTGACCGGGCCGCGGCCTCGGGCCGCACGCGGGGCATCCGGCGCGGCGTCCGGCGCGGCGTCCGGCACGGCGTCCGGCGCGACGCCCGGCTCCGGCCAGCCGATGCAGGACGGATGCGCGCGGAAGTTCCGGAGCCACCAGCCCCAGTCCTCCGGCACCAGCGAGAACGGATCCGGATGCGCGAGCTCGCGCGCCGCCCACACCGGCCAGTGCGGATTCGCGAGCGCCGGCCGCCCGAGCATCACCAGGTCGATCGCCTCCTCCCGGATCACCCGGTCCGCCACCGCCGGCAGCCCGAGGTTCCAGCTGGTCGCCACCGGGATCCCCAGCTCGCGCCGCACGCGCGCCGCGCGCTCCACCATGAAAGCGAGGTCCGCGAAGGGCTTGGGCTCCATCTCGTCGGTGTTGAAGCCGATGCTGAGGTCGACCAGGTCCAGACCGTGGTCCTTCAGCATCGCGACCGCGGCGACCGCCTCGTCGAACTGCAGCCCGCGCGGGTTCAGGTCGTCGGAGCCGAGCCGCATCGTGAGCGGCAGCCGCTCGGGCCAGACCGCGCGGACCGCGTCGAGCGCCTCGCGGTGGAAGCGGACCCGGTTCTCCAGCGATCCGCCGTACTCGTCGTCGCGACGGTTCGCGAGCGGCGACAGGAAGCTCGCTCCGAGGTAGCCGTGCGCGAAGTGCATCTCGAGCCACCGGAAGCCGGCGTCGAGCGCCCGCCGGGCCGCGTCGGCGTACGCGCGGTGCAGCTCGCGGATCTCCTCGCGCGTCAGCGCGTGCACCGGGTGGTGGCGCGCCCCGCCGTACGGGATCGCCGACGGCGCGCGCACCTGCCAGCCCTCGGGATGGTCGGCGGGCAGCTGCGCGCGGCCCTCCCAGGGCGAGCGCTCGCTGCCCTTGCGGCCGGTGTGACCGAGCTGGACCGCCGGCACCGCGCCCATGTCGCTCACCAGCCGCGCGAGCCGCGCGAAGCCCTCGAGCTGCGCGTCGTCGTACAGCCCGGCGCAGCGCACGCTGGTGCGCCCGTCGGGCGTGATCGCGACCTGCTCGGGGAACACCAGCCCGAAGCCGCCCGCCGCGCGCGAGCCGGCCAGCATCACGTGGAAGTCGTCGATCCGGCCGTCGGTCGCGCGATGCATCGTCATCGGCGACATCGCGATCCGGTTGCGCAGGGTCACGTCCTTGAGCGCGAACGGGCTGAACAGGTCGGGCATGGCGGCTCCGCGGAGCGGCGGTCGGGAGGGCAGTGTCGGCGATCGCGCGCCGGCGTCGGGCGCGGCGTTCCGCGGACGGCCGCGGCTCAGGGAGCGCGGGTGCCGACCCGGCGCGACGCGCGGGCGGCCGAGGCGGCCGAGGCGGCCGCGGCGGCGGACGAGGCGGCGGCGCGCGGCGCGCCGGCGCGGTGGGCCGCCCGCTGGGGTGCCGTGCGCCGCTCGGCGGCCGGGCGCGCGAGGCGCCGCAGGAACGCGACGAGCACCACCTCCTCGGGCTCGAGCCCGGTGCGCGGCCGCGCCCGCGGCAGCCCGTGCAGCGTGCCCTCGAGGTAGCCCTCGAGGATCGCCGGGTGGACGTAGCAGCGGCGGCAGACCGCGGGCGTGTTGCCGAGCCGCGCGGCGGCCTCGCGGATCGTCTCGACCAGATGCCGCTTCGCCTCGGCGGCCGTCTCGAAGCGCAGCGCGGCGAGCCGGTGCAGCGCGTGCGCGCTGCCGCCCCAGGTCCGGTAGTCCTTCGCGGTGAAGTCGGCCCCGGTCGCCTCGCGCAGGTACGCGTTGACGTCGGCGCTGTCGACCTCGTGCACGCAGCCCGCGTCGTCGACCCAGGTGAACAGCCCCTGGCCGGGCAGCTCCTGGCAGCGCCGCACGATCCGGGCGATCCGCGGGTCGCGGACCGTCACGTCGTGCTCGACGCCGCTCTTGCCGCGAAAGCGCAGCCGCACCGCGTCGCCGCGCACCTGCGCGTGGTCGCCGCGCAGCGTCGTCAGGCCGTAGGTGCCGTTCTCGCGCGCGTACTCGGCGTTCCCGACGCGGATCAGCGTGCGGTCCATCAGGCGCACGATCGAGGCGAGCACCTTCTCGCGAGGCATGCCGGCGCGCGCGAGGTCGCGCTCGACGGTGGCCCGCAGCCGGGGCAGCGCCGCGCCGAACGCGAGCATCCGGTCGTACTTGTCGGCGTCGCGCGTCTCGCGCCAGCGCGCGTGGTAGCGGTACTGCAGCCGGCCGCGCGCGTCCCGCGCGGTCGCCTGCAGGTGCCCGCGCGGATCGGGGCAGATCCAGACCTCCTCGTACGCGGGCGGGATCGCGAGCGCCTCGATCCGCGCGATCGCCGCCGGATCGTCGATCGGCGCGCCGCGCGCGTCGAGGTACTCGAAGCGCTCGCCGGCACGCCGCCGCGTCCAGCCCGGACGCGAGCGGTCGGCCCAGCGCAGCCCCGGCGGCAGCGCCTGTGCGTCGGATGCGCCGGGCGGGACGGCCGACACGGCGAGCCCCCTCAGCCGCGCTTGCCGGTGGTCTTCGCGCCGGCCGCGCGCTCGCCCGCGCTCGGCCCGACGGTGTCGGCCGCGTACGCGCCGCGGGCGCCGAGCGGCTGGTCGGGGCCCTCGGTCGTGTCCTGCTTCGTCTGCCGCTCGGTCTCGGCGTTGAACTGCGCGCCGAGCAGCACCGCGTACGCGCCGATCAGCAGCCACATCATCATGATCGCGACCGCGCCGAGCGAGCCGTAGGTCGCCGAGTAGCTGTCCGAGCGCGACACGTAGATCGAGAAGCCCGCCGAGGCGATCACCCACAGCACCGCGGCGGCGATCGCGCCCGGGCTCACCCACTGCCACTTCGCCTCGTCGCGCGCCGGCGCGTAGCGGTACAGCACGGCGAGCGCGGCCATCAGGAACACCAGCAGCAGCGGCCAGCGCAGCAGCGACAGCGCGGTCTCGACGCCGTCGCCGAGCCCCAGGTACTTCAGCACCAGCGGCACGATCGCGACCAGCGCGAGCGAGACGATGACGAACGCCAGCAGCGCGAGCGTGAGCCCGATCGCGATCAGGTTCAGCCGCACGAAGCCGCGCTTCTCGTGCTCGTCGTAGGCGACGTTGATCGCCTCGATGATCGACTTCGTGCCCTTGGTCGCGCTCCACAGCGACAGCAGCACGCCCACCACCGCGCTCAGCCCGAGCGTCTGCGCCGACGTCGACGCGAGCCGCTGCAGCTGCTCCTCGATCATCTCGAGCGCCTCCTTCGGCAGCACCGAGCCCATCGAGGCGACCCGCTCCCCGATCTGGGCGGGATCGGCGAACACGCCGTAGATCGCGACCAGCGCCGCGAGCGCGGGCACGAACGACAGCAGCAGGTAGAAGGCGACGCCCGCCGCGATGATCGACAGGTGGTTCTCGTCGAGCTGGTCCTTCACGCGCAGGGCGATGTCCTTCCAGCCCTTGGCGGGGATGTGCGTGGGCCGGTCGGCCTGACGGCCGCGGTGGGCGTCGTCGGTGGCGGCGTGCATGGTCGCGCTCCGGTGGGGAATCCGATGCGCGGGGGAGCGGCAAGCGGCGTGCCACCCCGGCGCGGCCGGCCGCCGCGCCCTCGGGCCCGACCGGGGCGCGCTTCTTGCCGCCACGGGTGCATGGACGTCGCACGCCCCCTCCCGATCGCCGCCGCCGTCGCGCTCGGCATCGCCCTCGGCGGCTTCTTCGACGGCATCGTGCTGCACCAGGTGCTGCAGTGGCATCACCTGCTGAGCGCGCTCGACCGTGACGGCGCCCTCGACCTGCGCGCGCAGGTGGTCGCCGACGGCCTGTTCCACGCGGCGATGTACGTGCTGGCCGCCGTCGCGCTCGCGTCGATCGCGCGGCGCCGCGCGTCGCTGGCCGCGCCCGGCGCGGGCCGGGCGATCGCCGGTGCCACGCTGGTCGGCTTCGCCGTCTGGCAGGCGCTCGACGCGATGCTGGCGCACTGGCTGCTCGGGCTGCACCGGGTTCGGATGGACGTCGCGGAGCCGCTCGTCTGGGACCTCGGCTGGCTCGCGGTCTTCGGCCTCGTGCCGGGCGCGATCGGCGCGGCGCTGTGGCGCGCCGCGCGGCGCGGGTCGGCCGCGCCCCGGCACGCCGCGGATGTCGCCGCGACCGCGCCCGCGGCCGCGCTGCGCAGCGGCGCCGGGCCCGACACCCGGCTCGGCGCCGAGCGCCGGATCGCGGCCGCGTCGCCTCCGGACATCGAGCGGCGCGGCACGCGCGACCGCCGCAGCGGCGTCGAGCGGCGCGACGCGACGCCGTCGGGCGTGCAGGTGGCGGTGGTGCTCGCCGCGGTCGCGGTCACCGCGGGCTGGCTCGCGGCCGGTCCCGCCGCCTCCGCGCCCGGCGAGCGCGCGCAGGTGACGGTGGTGCTGCGCGACGCCGCGGCCGGGCCGCGGCTGCTCTCGACGCTCGGCGACGACACCCGCGTCGTCGCGACCGACCGCGCCGGCACGGTCTGGCGGCTCGCGCTCGACCCGGCGACGCGGCCCGCCGCGCTGTGGCGCGACGGCGTGCTGTGGGTGGCGGCCGGCCCGCTCGCGGCGGGCTGCGCCGGCGCGATGCGCTAGGACCCGGCGCGCCGGCCCGGGCGGCGTCCGTCCGGGCCGGCGCCGCGGATCCCGGCTCGATCTCGACCCAGTGGACGAAGTTCGATCCGAGCCTCGAGATGCGCTCCCTGATCGAGTCGCCCCAGGCCAGGCTCTCCTCGCGCTTCGACGGATCTCCGGACACGCGCACGATTCGGTGGTGCATGTCGCCCCCTTTGTCGCGCCGTGGATGGCGCCGTTCGACCCTGCGCCGCGAGGCGCGGAGCGGCAACGCGGGCCGCGGGGGCGGACGGACCGGGCACGCTCGGAAGGACGGGCCGGACGCCGCGACGGCGGTCGCGCTAGCCCTCGCTCGCGACCGACGCCGGCCCGGCGACCGGCAGCCGGACCGCGAAGGTCGCGCCCTTGCCCGGCCCGTCGCTGTGCGCGCTCGCGTCGCCGCCGTGCAGCTCGGCGAGCCGGCGCACCAGCGCGAGCCCGATGCCGAGCCCGCCCTGCGCGCGATCGAGTCCGCTCTCGAGCTGCGTGAACGGCTCGAACAGCTGCTCGAGCCGGTCGGGCTCGATGCCGATGCCGTCGTCCGCGACCTCGAACCGCACCGCCTCGT
The DNA here is from genome assembly GCA_035628395.1 of Burkholderiaceae bacterium. GTDB lineage: Bacteria > Pseudomonadota > Gammaproteobacteria > Burkholderiales > Burkholderiaceae_E > UBA4615. The sequence goes on from DASPJX010000331.1 coordinate 15,590, forward strand.
CCTCGGCGCGGACCGACAGGCGCACCGTGCCGCCGTCGCCGCCGTACTTCGCCGCGTTGTGCAGCAGGTTGCCGAGGATCTGCACGAGCCGCACCGGATCGGCCCGCAGCGTGGGCGACGGCTCGGGCAGGTCGAGCTCGAGGCGCTGGCCGTGGGTGCGCAGCATCCCCGCGACCGACTCGACCGCGTCGCGCACCGCGTCGCCGGCGCGCACCGGCGCGGGACGCAGGCCGATCTTGCCGCGGGTGACGCGGGAGACGTCGAGCAGGTCGTCGACGAGCCGCGCGAGCTGGGCGCGCTGCCGCTCGGCGATCTGCAGCAGCGAGCGGTCCCGCTCGCCGAGCGCGGGGCTGCGGTGCAGCAGGTGCAGCGCGTTGGTCAGCGGCGCGAGCGGGTTGCGCAGCTCGTGCGAGAGCATCGCGAGGAACTCGTCCTTGCGCCGGCCGTCCTCCTCGAGACGGTCCTCGCGCCGGCGCCGGCGCGTCTCGGCGCGCTTGCGCGCGGTCACGTCCTCGATCACGCCGAGCAGCCGGGGCTCGCCGTCGGGCCGCCCGATCCGGCTGCCGTGCACCGCGATCCAGCGCAGGCTGCCGTCGGGCCGCAGCACCCGGTGCTCGACGCGCAGCCGTCCCTCGCCCTCGGGGTCGAGCGCGCGGGCGCGCGCCGCGGCCACGCGCGGCGCGTCGTCGGGATGCACGATCCGCCGGCGCAGCGCCCGGTCGAGCGGCGCGTCGGGCGCGACGCCGAGGATCTCGCGCGTGCGCGCCGACCACTCGACCGCATCCTTCCCGGGACGCCACTCGAACAGCCCCAGGTGGGCGGCGTCGAGCGCGAGCCGCAGCGTGTGCTCGCTCGCCGCGAGCGCGTCGACCGCGCGGCGCCGCTCGGTGACGTCGCGCACCTGGCAGGCGAGGCCGTCGCCGCAGGGATTCGCGTCGACCTCGACCCAGCGGCCGCCGCCCCGCACCGACGGCGACTCGACCCGGGCCGCGACGCGGTCCCGCATCGCCGTCCGGAAGGTGGTCTCGAACGAGCTGCCGACCGCCTGCGGGAACGCCTCCCACAGGTCGCGGCCGAGCACGGCCTCGCGCGGCAGCCCGAAGTGGCGCTCGGCGAACGCGTTGAAGAACACGATCCGCCAGTCGGCGTCGACGATGTAGAACGCGTCGCGGATGCTCTCGAGCGCCGGCAGCGCGGCTTCGGGCGGAACCGCGGCCGCGACCGGGCCGGGCACGCGTGGAGGAAGGGTCGCCGGCATGGTCGGTCGAGTTTACGCGTCGCGGCGCGACCCGCCGCACCGCGACGGGCGGGCGGCCCGTGCCCCGGCGCGGCGCGCCGCCGGGCGGCGGGTTTGACCGGTCGGCGAGCCCGGGCGCATCATCGTCGCTTCGGCCCGGACGCGCCCGCAGCCGGCGCGCGGCCCTCCCGTCCCCGAACGATGATCCCTGCTCCCGTCGCGGGTCGCCCCGCCGTCCGCCGGTCCGTCCGTCCCTTCCGCGCCCGGCCCGAGCCCGCCGCGGGTCGGCCGTCGTGAGCGCCGCTCCGCTCGCCGGCCTGAAGGTCGTCGAGATCTGCCAGGTGGCGGCCGGCCCGTTCTGCGGGATGCTGCTCGCCGACTTCGGCGCCGAGGTGATCAAGATCGAGCCGCCCGAGGGCGACGCGATGCGCCAGTGGCCGCCGATCACCGGCGGCTTCTCCGAGAACTTCGCGTCGGTCAACCGGGGCAAGCGCTCGATCGTGCTCGACCTGAAGGCCCCGGCCTCGCGCGACGCGGCGCGCGCGCTCGTGCTCGACGCCGACGTGCTCGTCGAGAACGGCCGCCCGGGCGTCATGGACCGGCTCGGCCTCGGCTGGGACTGGTTCGCGCCGCGCCGTCCCTCGCTCGTCTACTGCTCGATCTCGGCCTACGGCCAGGACGGCCCGCGCGGCACCGAGGGCGGCTTCGACCTGACGATCCAGGCCGCCGCGGGCGTGATGAGCGTGACCGGCGAGCCCGACGGCGCGCCGGTGAAGTCCGGCGTGCCGCTGGTCGACTTCGCCGCGGGCCTCTACGCCGCGTACTCGATCGCGGCGCTCGTCGCGCGGGTGCGCGCGGGCGGGCCGGGCGGGCGGATCGACGTGCCGATGTTCGCGACCACGCTCGCGATCTCGGCGCTGCAGACGAGCGAGTACTTCGGCACCGGCCGCAATCCGCGCAAGCTCGGCTCCGCGCATCCGCGCAACGCGCCGTACCAGGCCTACCGCGCGGCCGACGGCTGGTTCGCGATCGCCGCCGGCAACGACCGCCTCTGGCGCCAGGTCTGCGAGATCGCGGGCACGACCGAGCTGACGGCCGACCCGCGCTTCGCGAGCCCGACGCTGCGCGCCGCCAACCAGGAGGCGCTGCGCGGGCTGCTCGAGGCGCGCTTCGCGCACGAGGCCGCCGCCGCGTGGCTCGAGCGCTTCGCCGCGGCGGGCGTGCCGAGCGCGCCGATCAACGGCTACGCCGAGGCGCTCGCCGATCCGCAGGCCGCGCACCTCGGCCTCGTGCGGCCGATGACGCTGCCCGGCGGCGTCGAGACCCGCACCGTCGGCTGCCCGGTCCGCCTCGACGGCGAGGTCGTGCCGGTCGACACCGCGCCGCCGGCCCTCGGCGCGCACACCGACGCGGTGCTCGCGACCCTGCGCGCCGGCGCCCCGTCCCCGAGCCCCCGGTCCCCCGACGCACCGAGCGCCCCATGACCCTCCGCCCCTTCGACCCCGCCGATCCGATCCGCCCGCTGCGCGAGTTCGTCGTCGCGATGACCGAGCTCGTCGATCGCACGCGCGACGAGCCCGAGCTGCTCGCGCGCGGCCGCGAGCTGCTCGCCGGGCTGATCGCCGACGACCGCTGGCTGCCCGAGGCGTGCTCGCGCGCCGAGCCCGGCGCCTACCGCCAGTACCTGCTGCACTGCGATCCGCTCGAGCGCTTCTCGGTCGTCGCCTTCGCCTGGGGGCCGGGCGCGCGCACGCCGGTGCACGACCACACGGTCTGGGGGCTGGTGGGCGTGATGCGCGGCGCCGAGCGCTGCCGCGAGTGGTCGCCCGAGGGCCCGGGGCGCGTCGTCGACCGCGGCCACGAGCACGTGATGCGCGCCGGCGCGATCGAGGCGGTGTCGCCGACGGTCGGCGACTGGCACGTCGTCTCGAACGACCTGCCCGACGCCGACTCGGTCAGCATCCACGTCTACGGCGCCAACATCGGCGCGGTGCGCCGCCATCGCCTCGACCCGTCGAGCGGCGAGATCCTCGAGTTCGTCTCCGGCTACTCGTCGCCGACGGTGCCCAACCTGTGGGACCGGTCCGGGACGGCGCGGACCGCGCCGTGAGCGCGGGCACCGCGCTGGCCGCGCCCCCGCCGCGCGGCCGCGGCGAGCCGGCGCTGCCCGCCGGGCCCGAGGTCCGGCTGCGCACGGCCGCCGGCGTCGCCCTCGTCGAGCTCGACCGTCCGGCGCGCGGCAACGCGCTGTCGGCGACGATGGTCGAGGCGCTGATCGGCGCCGTGCACGCGGCCTGCGCGGACGCGTCGGTCCACACGCTCGCGTTCTGCGGCACGGGTCGGCACTTCTGCACCGGCTTCGACCTCGGCACGGCCGAGGCCGTCACCGACGGCGAGCTGCTGCTGCGGTTCGTGCGGATCGAGACCCTGCTCGACGCGGTGTGGCGCGCGCCGGTGCGCACCGTCGCGATCGCGCAGGGGCGCGCCTGGGGCGCTGGGGCGGACCTGCTCGCCGCCTGCGACCGGCGCTGCGTCGCGCCCGACGCGAGCCTGCGCTTCCCGGGCGCGGCCTTCGGCATCGTGCTCGGCACGCGCCGCCTCGCCGAGCGCGTCGGCACCGACCGCGCGCGCGCGTGGGTCGCCGAGGGCACGACGCTCGACGCCGCCGGCGCCGTCGCCGCGGGCCTCGCGACCGCGCTGCTGCCGCCGGTGCCCGAGGACGCCGCCGCGCGCGCCGGCTGGCGCGAGGAGGCGATCGGCGCGCCGCCGGTCGTCGACCGCGCGACGCTCGCCGCGATCCGCAGCGCGAGCCGGCCCGCCGGCGGGCCGGGCGCCGACGCGCTCGCCGACGCCGACCTCGCCGCGCTCGTGCGCTCGGCCTCCCGCCCGGGCCTCGCGGCCCGTCTCGCCGCGTACCGCGAGCGCGCCCGCGCGGCCGCCGCGCGCGGCCCCTCCGACTGAACGGGCGACGCGCCCGCGAGGCACGCGCCCACTTCCCCCGACCCCCGCACGAGCAGGAGACCACCGTGTACGAAGATCTGTGCCTCTACATCGACGGCGAGTTCGTCAAGGGCGGCGGCCGCCGCGAGCAGGACGTGATCGATCCGGCCACCGGACAGAGCGTCGGCAGGCTGCCGCACGCGAGCCCCGCCGACCTCGATCGCGCGCTCGGCGCCGCGCAGCGCGCCTTCGCGACCTGGCGGCACTCCTCGCCGCTCGAGCGCTCGCGCATCCTGCGCCGCGTCGGCGAGCTGAGCCGCGAGCGCGCGAAGGAGATCGGCCGCAACATCACGCTCGACATGGGCAAGCCGCTCGCCGAGGCGATCGCGGAAGTCACGGTCTGCTCCGAGCATGCCGACTGGGCGGCCGAGGAAAGCCGCCGCATCTACGGGCGCGTGGTGCCGGCGCGGGCAGAAGGCGTGCGCCAGATGGTGCTGAAGGAGCCGATCGGCGTGGTGGCCGCGTTCTCGCCGTGGAATTTCCCCTTCAACCAGGCGATCCGCAAGATCGTCTCCGCGCTGGGGGCCGGCTGCACCATCATCATCAAGGGACCCGAGGATGCGCCGAGCGCGGTGGTGGCGATCGCGCGCCTCTTCCATGAAGCGGGGCTGCCGCCC
>DASPJX010000332.1:0-3040 GCA_035628395.1 Burkholderiaceae bacterium
CGGCGGCAGCATGCACTCCCAGGCCTCGGCGGCGAGACCTGGGAGCACAGGGTGGGACAGCCATGCTCCTTCTGATCCTGCGACGCGTGCTTGCGACGATCCCGGTCATGGCCGTGGTCGCGATCGTCGTCTTCTCGATGCTGCGGCTGACGCCCGGCGATCCCGCCGCGGTGCTCGCGGGGGACAACGCCACCATCGAGCAGATCGAGCGCATTCGCAGTACTCTCGGACTCGACCGGCCGGTCCATGAACAGTTTGCCGGCTGGATCGGCCGGCTCGCCCGGGGCGATCTCGGGACCTCGATCTTCACGCAGCTGCCGGTCACGACCCTGATCGGCCAGCGCCTCGAGCCGACCATGTCGCTCGCGGCGATCACGATCGTCGTCGCGGTGCTCGTCGCGGTGCCGCTCGGCGTGCTCGCCGCGTGGCGGCACGGCGGCTGGCTCGACCGCACGCTGATGGGCTTCTCGGTGATGGGCTTCTCGGTGCCCGTGTTCGTGCTCGCCTACCTGCTGATCTGGGCGCTGTCGATGAAGCTCGGCTGGCTGCCGGTGCAGGGCTACCACCGGATCGCCGACGGCCCGGGCCGCTGGCTGTTCCACCTCGTGCTGCCGGCGATCACGCTGTCGGTGATCTACGTGGCCCTGATCGCGCGCGTGACGCGCGCCTCGGTGCTCGAGACGCTCGGCGAGGACTACATCCGCACTGCCCGCGCGAAGGGGCTGCCCGAGTCGAAGGTGCTGCTGCGCCACGCGCTCACCAACGCGGCGGTGCCGATCGTCACCGTGATCGGCATCGGCATCGCGCTGCTGATCGGCGGCGTCGTCGTCACCGAGTCGGTCTACGCGATCCCGGGCCTCGGGCGGCTGACGGTCGACGCGGTGCTCGCGCGCGACTTCCCGACCATCCAGGGCGTGATCCTGTTCTTCTCCTTCGTGTACGTCGTGGTCAACCTGCTGGTCGACATGTCGTACGTGTTCTTCGATCCCCGGATCCGGTACTGAGCGCATGTCGACCCCGACGAACCTGCAGGAGCTGTCGGTCGAGTCCGCCACGGTCGTGGTGCGGCCGTCGACCTGGCAGCGCGTGCGGCGCAACACCTCGGTGCGCATCGGCGGCGCGGTGCTCGCGGTGCTGCTCGCGATCGCGCTGGCGGCGCCCTGGCTCGGCACGGTCGATCCGTCGCTGTTCGACCCGGTGAGCCGCGACCTGCTGCCCGGGCAGGCCGGCGAGATGACCGACCTCGACGGCGAGACCTTCGAGCACGTCTTCCGCTTCGGCTCCGACAGCTTCGGGCGCGACATCTACAGCCGCGTCGTCTACGGCACGCAGGTCTCGCTGGTGGTCGGCCTCGCGACCGCGGCGCTGTCGGTCGCCTTCGGCGTGCTGCTCGGGCTGCTCGCGGGCTACCTGCGCTGGCTCGACGGGCCGCTGATGCGCGTGATGGACGGCATCATGTCGATTCCGGCGATCCTGATCGCGATCGCGCTGGTCGCGCTCTGGCGCGGCAGCCTGATCACCGTGGTGGTGGCGATCGCGATCCCGGAGATCCCGCGCGTGACGCGGCTGGTGCGCTCGCTGGTGCTCACCGTGCGCGAGGAGCCGTACGTCGAGGCGGCGATCGCGCTCGGCACGCCCTCGTGGCGGATCATGCTGCGCCACATCCTGCCCAACACGCTCGCGCCGCTGATCGTGCAGGGCACCTTCATCGCGGCCTCGGGCATCCTCACCGAGGCGATCCTGTCGTTCCTCGGCGTGGGCCTGCCCCCCGACATCCCGACCTGGGGCAACGTGATGGCCGAGGGCCGCCAGCAGTTCGCCGAGTTCCCGCACAACATCCTGTTCCCGGGCGTGTTCCTCGCGGTCACGGTGCTGGCGGTCAACATCCTCGGCGACGGGCTGCGCGACACGCTCGACCCCAAGATGGCGAGGCGCACGTGAGCGGCCCGGCCAGGAAGTCGGCGAGCCACGACGGCCCGATCCTCGAGGTCACCGGCCTGACCGTCGGGCTGCCCGGCGGCGGCGACCGCGACGCGGCCGTCCGCGAGGTCTCGTTCTCGGTCGGCCGCGGCGAGGTGCTGTGCCTCGTCGGCGAGTCGGGCTCGGGCAAGTCGGTCATCGCGCAGGCGGTGATGGGCCTGCTGCCGAAGCAGCTGCCGGTGCGCGGCGGCCGGATCCTGCTGCAGGGCGAGGACCTCACCGCCGCGTCGCCGGCGCGGCTGCGCCAGCTGCGCGCGTCGCGGATGTCGATGATCTTCCAGGAGCCGATGACCGCGCTGAACCCGGTCATGACCTGCGGCGACCAGATCGACGAGGTGCTGCGCGAGCACACGACGCTGTCGGCCGCCGATCGCCGGAAGAAGGTGCTCGACATCGTCCGCGAGGTGCTGCTGCCCGACCCCGAGCGGATCGTGGCGAGCTACCCGCACCAGCTCTCGGGCGGGCAGAGACAGCGGATCGTGATCGCGATGGCGCTGGTGCTCGACCCGGTGCTGCTGATCGCCGACGAGCCGACGACCGCGCTCGACGTGACGACGCAGGCGCAGATCCTGAAGCTGATCGTCGAGCTGCAGGGACGCCACGGCACCGGCGTGCTGTTCATCACCCACGACTTCGGCGTGGTGGCCGAGGTGGCGCACCGGGTCGCGGTGCTGCGGCTCGGCGACCTGGTCGAGCTCGGCGACAAGGACCAGGTGCTCAAGCGCCCGTCGCACGACTACACGAAGATGCTGATGGCCGCGGTGCCGACGCTCTCGGTGCCCGAGCGCAGGCTCGACGACTCGGCGCCGGTGGTGCTCGAGGTGCGCGGGCTGTCGAAGACCTACGACACCAAGTCCTGGATCGGCAAGCGCCGCACGGTGAAGGCCGCCGAGGACGTGTCGTTCGAGATCCGCCGCGGCCGCACGCTCGGCATCGTCGGCGAGTCGGGCTCGGGCAAGTCGACGGTGGCGCGCTGCGTGGTGCGGCTGATCGACCCGAGCGGAGGCGAGGTGCTGCTGTCGGGCACCGACATCGCCCGCACGCCGCACCGCGCGCTGCG